>NZ_JBFBML010000010.1:58574-100276 GCF_040687075.1 Leucobacter sp. NPDC077196 | reverse complement strand
TGGCCCAAGGCGGGTAATGCTGCGGGCCAGTACCCTCTTCCCGGAACCGAGTACCAACTAGGTGGACGAGGAGTACCTTAAACGACTACTCGCCACGCCTACCCTCAGTACTCAGATATTCAAGCAGGGGGCTCGATCCGTAAAGAACCATTGCGGTTCTGTCTTGCAATTGGGCAACGCAGTACGGGCGTCAGTAAACAAGATTTCCTTTTGGGCTTACTCGGAAAGAGCAACAAACCTTACGGTTGTGTTGTCTGGCGTTACTCCGGCAATGGCATTGGCATCTTTCCCGGTTCCAGCCGAAGAGTGGACCGAGATCGTCTACGACGCGCAGAAGGAGAGCTCGGCCACGGCAACACGGGGGCCGCTGTCAATCTGGATTGACCCGTCTACCTTGCTGCCGGGGGACAACTTCAGTTTCTACATCGATGATGTAAAGATCTCACGGCAAGTCGTATCGTCCACGTCGGGTGTAAAGATCGGCCGTCACGCTAACGGGGTCGCGTATGTTGAGTCTTCCGATGCGACGCATATCGCACAGTTGCAGGGTGGCGGGCTCATTGTTCAAAGCAAGGGCAACTCCGGTGAGGTCGCCGTCTATGACGTAGAGGGAATCCGTAAGACCGGCGCTGGGACGCCTGTTGTGCTCGGGCACGAATCGGTTGAAGCTAATTCGCCGGTTCAGATCTATGCGAGCGGTGACAACAAGATCGAGATGCTGAGCCCGGTCACGTTCCAGGGTGATACCGGCTGGTTGAACGTTTCCCCGGAGGCTGGATGGTCTTCGACGGTGCAGGTCAAAGTGAAGGCCGGCATAGTGTCGATCAAGGGGAACCTCACGAACGCGTCGTTTTCGAACGCATCGTTTCAGATCGCAGCCTTGCTTCCGTCCGGGATACCTGGCCCACCCGCAACATTCCTGGGTTCGTACCAGGGCGTGGGTGGCCCGCTGCGAAATACGCAGTTGACAAGGTCCGGAGAGATCTCTATCCGCACATCAGCATCGTCGGGGCAGGGTATCCCGGTCGATTTCACGTACCCGATTTAGCCCAGGAGGCGCTGTTGTCTTACTTAGTTCAAGCCGCACTGGCGGCCGATAACGATGTTCGTTTGCGTATCACTGCATGCGCGGCGACGGTTCTCTCTGCTGGTGAGGATCCGAGCGCGTGGGTGCAGTCACGGCTGTGGCAGTTTTCTGCTTTCCCCGGGTGGGTGAAAGCGTTCAAGGACGCCGACCACGCTACTTCGGGCGCGGATGAATCAGCGATCACGGACCGGATGATTCTGGAAGCTGTGCAATCGCTGCATAGTCCGCCCGAGACCGACACGAGCCCCGCCGAGTAGCGGGGCTTTCTTATTCCCACGGAAAGGGGGAGCAATGGCTGAGATTTATTGGCCGTTCGCCACGTCAACGGTCAGCGAATGGCCTGGCACTCGCGGGTCTGGTTGGGCTGATCATGTTGGTACTGATTTCGCGATCCCGCAGGGCACACCCCTGAAAGCCACGATGGCGGGCACGGTCGATATTCATTGGACGGACGGTCTTGGGGCGTGGGTGATCGACATCATTGCGCCGGACGGCACGGTGGTCAGGAATGGGCACCTGTCCTATATGGCGGTCGCTGATGGTGAGTGGGTGAACGTTGGCGACTACATCGGGAACACGGGCGGCGCTGGCGGTACGGCGGGTGCCGGCATGTCGACCGGGCCTCACCTGCATTGGGAGATCCGTAACAACACCGGCTGGGGAGCTACGGGGTGGTACGACCCCCGCAACCTCACTATCAAGACGTTCGGGCAGACAGCACCGCCCGCGAAACCTCAAGCCGCGGCACCCGCGACGAAGAAGCGAAGGAGAAACAAGATGGATTATGCATGTGTGACGCGCGAGAAGAGCAAGGGCACGTTCGTTGCGATGGTGTTTTGCCTCGGCAATGGTGAGGTGCACGAGTTCGAGTCCACGAAGGCGTATGTGGACAACATCGCGAAGACCTACCAGTGCGGGCCGACATCGATCGTGACGGCGAGTCACTATTCGAAGATCCAGGGCGAGCTCGCGGCGACGCGTAAGCGTCTTGACGCTCGTAAGGGCTGATGTGGGGGTTTGACGCGTTCCTGTTCGTGGGGTGCGCCGCGGGTGTGGCTTTACTGCTCGCATGCGGGGTCCTCGCGATCGGGGTGTGGCTTTCTAAGGGGGCGAGATGATCGGAATCATCAGAGCAGCAGCGGATGAACTCATGCTGCCGGGGATCTGGTCACTCGCCCCACTTCCGGCGCTCATTGGGTTGCTCGTGTTCTTGTTCATTGCGCTCGCACGCGGCTGGATCATTCCTCGCTCCTCCCACGAGCGAGAGATGGGGCAAGCGAACAAACGCGGCGACGAATGGCGCGACACCGCAATAGGTGAACGTGCCGTCAACCAGGAGATCCGCGCCCAGAACACGATGCTACTCGAGGCGCAACGCATCTCCGACAAGTTTTACACCGCCATGACACCGCCGAAAGCGGGTGATCAACGTGTGGGGACGTAAGAAGAAGATCGTAGTACCGGACGACACTGGGGAAGCGCAGATCATGCGGCAGGAAGCGAACGAGGAACTGAAGCGGTTGCACCGCCAATCCTATGAGGTTGTGTCGATCACAGACCGCCTTCATCGCCGCCGCGAACTGAACCACTTCGGGGAAGAAATAACGGTGTCGTTCAGGCCCAGGGGGAGACACACATGACCGATGTTCTGTTCGCTATCGGTGACGCGATCATGCTCGTCGCGATCATCGGGACGATTGTGTTCGCGATCTCGTACGGGGTGTTCTTCAACTGGCGGGGCACCCCGGCCGGCCGTTCCCTCATGTACTTCGTACTGGCGCTCGTTGGTTGGGCGTTGCAGTCGTTCTATGCACGTATCGACTCCGACTACCCGGGTAGGCCGTGGACGCGCATCGTCGTGTACGCCCTCATTGCCACGACTGTTTGGCGTCTGGTCGTGACCCTCTGGCGGTCGTGGCACAAGACGCCCATCAAGATTGAACCTCGAAAGAAGGATGAACATGCTGAGTAAGCCGTTCTGGAAAGACGCTCTCGAGCGTGCCGTGAAGACCGCCGCACAGACCGCTGTCGCACTGATTGGCACTGGCGCTGTGGGCATCATCGACGTGGACTGGGCGAACATCGCTTCCGTGTCTGGTGTTGCCGCGTTGGTGTCGCTGCTAACTTCTGTCGCGTCCGGGCCTATTGGTGAGCCGGACACCCCTTCGGTGGTGCGCGGCGACCACGCCGCCTGACCGTTCTACTTTGCCCCCATCTGACCTTCGGGTTGGGTGGGGGCGCTTTTCTTGTTTACGCGTTTCCAGTCCGGGGAACCGGGTGGGTATCCGTTCGCGTCGACCGTGTCGGGTCCGCGTTGTCGGACTTTCGCGATTTCGGCGCGTGCTGGCAGGTCCGGGGTTCGGGTGGGCCACGGTACTGCTTGTTCGGCTTCTTCTTTGGTGGGGTAGAGGCCGATCATGCGCTGTTTATGCCTGACCGGATTCCACGAGCTCAGAATGAACCGTGCCTGCCCGTCGCTGTCGCGCATCCCGCGAATCACAGCCTTCGGATACTGGGCGAACTCGCGCATCACGATCCACTCATCCGACGCCACCTGAATCAGATTCGACCGCACCACCATCCACCGCCATTCGAAAATATGTTCGAATAGCGTAACCGATGATAAGCGGCGCGGCGAAGCGTTCGTGCCACGAGAAGCGGCACGCGGCATCGGCTCGTGCCACCTATGCGCGCCATCACAGTTCCGTGCACGTTCGGAAACCCAAGTGATAACGGCCGCGAGTGCGTTTATCATTTGAGGGAGGGTGATACCGCGGCGGGCGCTATGCGGCCTTGCGTAGCTGCCCACGGCCCGATATGAGCGGTGCTGACACCGAGTCGAGGGTGACGATGCCCTCACGCTTGCGGGCGTCTGAGACGGACGTATAGATCTGCGTCGTGGAGATGTCCTCGTGCAGCATGAGCTCCTGCACGACACGGATATCTACGCCTTGGTCAACGAGTGCGGTCCCGAATGAGTGTCGGAGCGAGTGTGGGGTGAGGCGGGGGTCAGTGATCCCGGCGCGCCGTTTCGCTTCGGTGATTGCGTCCGTCACGGACGTGGACCGGATGGGGCCGTCTCGGTGCGGGGAAGGGAACCACCACGTGTCCGGCATGGTCTGGGCGAGATCACGAATTGCGGGGTGCAGGGGGAGGTGCCGTTCCTTCGCGCCCTTCGCGACGGTGCGCAGTGTGTCACCGGAGTAGTCGATCATGTCGCCGCGCATGTTCGCGATCTGGGAGACACGGAAGCCCTGGTAGTAGCCGAGCATGATCATCGCCCGTGTGCGCTTGTATGCGCCACTGCTGAGCATCGCTTCGATCTGATCGTTACTGAACGGGCGCGGTTCGCGGCGGGGAACTTTGACGGGCGCGAGACGGAGCGCCGGGTTGTCATCCCGATACCCGTCAGCCTCGAGAAACGCGAACAGTGCAACCATCGCCGCCCGCTCAATACGCAACGTGGACGCCTTCACTTCACCGCGAGCAAGGTAGGAGCGCAGATCGGCGGTCGTCATCTCCGTGAACAGCTTCTCCGTGAATCTTGCGAGGGGGCGCAGAATGAACTCACGGTTCTTGATCGTTCGGATGGAAAGGGACTGTGCCTGCTGATACTGGTTGAAGGCGACGATGACTTCACTGTTCATTCCCTGATCGTGCCAGCGAAAGCGGGCCTTCTGGGATGCGGTCAGATTATTCGCCTGCATTTTCACCCGAAGCTACGCGACACGCCGGGGAAACATTTCGACCACTGGTGCCAAGTCTTGATCTTTCACCGAGAGGGTCGGGGGTTCGAGTCCCTCCGGGCCCACCATCATTTACTTCGGCAGTGCCGCTTCGATCGCAGCCACGATCGCCGGGTCGTCGGGCTCCACCGTCGGGCGGAAGCGCGCGACTGACCCGTCTGGTGCGACCAAGAACTTCTCGAAGTTCCACTTCACGCGCCCGGCCTTGCCGTCTGCGTCGGGGATCTCGCGGAGCTGCTCGTACAGAGGGTGCTTGCGCCGCCCGTTCACCTTGACTTTTTCCATGAGGGGGAAGGTCACACCGTACGACGTCGAGCAGAAGGTCTTGATCTCCTCCCCATCGCCGGGTTCCTGGCCCATGAACTGATTGCACGGGAAACCGAGCACGGTGAACCCGCGATCGCCGTACTCCCGCTGCAGGGCCTCGAGCTTCTCGTACTGCGGCGTCAGCCCGCACTTCGATGCGACGTTGACGACGAGCACCGCCCGGTCGGCGTAGTCGGCGAGCGAGGCCGGCTCGCCATCGATGGTGGTGAAGGAGACGTCGCGTAGCTGCATGCCCACAGCCTATGCCCGGGCGGCGCGGAATGAACTGGCAGCACGATACGTTGGAATGCGTGTCGGGGTGCGTCTGCATCCCGTTGAGTCTGAGAAAGGCACGGTGCGCATGAGTTCGGCTCCGGAGAACGCAGCGGTGGGATTCGATGCGAGCGGGGTGACCGGTGCGGACGCCTTGAAGCAGGCGTTCAGGGAGCACCCCGCAGGCGTCGCGCTCATCACGGCGATGACTGAAGAGGGACCCGTCGGTCTCACGGCCTCGAGCGTGGCATCGGTCGGTATCGATCCTCCGGCAATCGCCTTCTCCGTAACACGCGCGACGGGGAGTGCGGGCGGAGTGCTGAACGCTGATACGCATCTCGTGCACCTGCTCGACTCACGGCACGCGGAAGTTGCACAGTCATTCGCGGTCTCGGGAGCCGAGCGCTTCACAGCCGAACAGGGCTGGGCGTTCCTCGAAACCGGTGAACCGTATCTGCCCGCCTCGCGCGTAGCGCTGCGCTGCCGCCCCCTCCATACTCTCGGCGTCGGCTCGTCGGTAGTAGTCGTCGCTGAGGTGCTGGGAGCCGTCTTCGGCGACTCCGCCGCTCCCATGGTCTACGTGGATCGTCGATTCCACACGCTGCCCCCAGCCGAACGCGCCTAGCATCGAACACACGACCAGAGGAGACCCGTTGAGCAAAGCAACCGAATCCACCGAGCCGTCCATGGGAAGCTATGTCACCGGGGGCGCCTTCGAACGCGACACGCAGTACATCGAGGATCGCATCGTCTCCGACCCCGAAGCCGTGTTGGCGCTGCCAGCCCCGCCGGAGTCGAAGATCGGGTCTCTCGGTTTCGGACTCACCGAGGGCGCCGAAGCATGGCCGGTCGAACCCGGGCGATACCGACTCGTCGCCGCCGCCGCATGCCCGTGGGCGAATCGCACGCTCATCGTACGGCGACTGCTCGGCCTCGAAGACGTCATCTCGCTGGGTCAGCCCGGGCCGGTACACGATGCGCGATCCTGGACCTTCGATCTGGATCCCGACGGCCGCGACCCCGTGCTCGGCAGCGAACGGCTGCAGGAGCACTACTTCAAGCGGTTCCCCGGGTATCCGCGCGGCATCACTGTTCCCGCGATCGTTGACGTGCCGAGCGGTGGCGTGGTGACGAACAACTACCCGCAGATCACACTCGACTTCTCGACCGAATGGCGGGAGTTTCATCGCTCGGGCGCTCCCGACCTGTTGCCGGCCGACCAGGTGGACGAGATGTGGCCAGTGATCGAGCGCATCTTCACCGAGGTGAACAACGGCGTGTACCGCTGCGGCTTCGCGGGCAGTCAGGAGGCGTACGAGACCGCTTACGAGCGTCTGTGGACCGCCATGGACTGGCTCGAGGAGCGTCTTTCGACGCGCCGGTTCGTGATGGGCGACACCATCACGGAGGCCGACGTGCGACTCTTCACCACGCTTGCCCGCTTCGACCCCGTCTACCACGGTCACTTCAAGGCGAACCGCAACAAGCTCAGCGAGATGGAACATCTGTGGGGATACGCGCGCGATCTGTACCAGACTCCGGGGTTCGGCGACACGATTGACTTCACGCAGATCAAGCAGCACTACTACGCGACGCACTCAGACATCAATCCGACTCGAATCGTGCCGATCGGCCCTGATCTCGCGAATTGGACCAGCGCGCACGGGCGTGAACGTCTGGGCGGCGAACCGTTCGGCGACGGGACTCCGCCCGCACCGCAGCACTAGCGAGGAATCGCGATCCCGACGGTATTGCGGTTGCGCGCCTTGTCCCGGCGCTCCACCGCAATACCGGTCAGCGCGAGTGCCATGCCGATGATTCCGAGTGCTACTCCGACCCATCCCGGGGCGAGATACCCGAGGCCGCCTGCGATGACGAGGCCTCCGAGCCACGCGCCCAGGCTGTTGCCGACGTTGAATGCCGCGTGGTTGATGGCGGCTCCGAAGAGCGCTGCTTCATCGGAGACGCGGATCAGCCGTGACTGAATCGACGGCATCAGAATCGATGAGGTCACGCCGAGCAGGAACGTGGTGACGATGAGCCCCACCGGGTGCCACGCGAGCAGCGCGTACGCGATCAGCACCGCGATGAACGAACTGAAACCGAAGCTGATCGTGCGGGTGAGGTCCTTATCACTCGCCCAGCCGCCCGCGAGGTTGCCAATGGTCATGCCGAGCCCGAGCCCGGCGAGAATCCACGGCACGCTCGATTCTGACAGCCCCGTCAATCGCGTGGTCACCTCTGCGATGTACGAGTACACCGCGAAGAAGCCGCCGAATCCGATTGCACCGACGCCGATCATGATCCAGAGCCGGTAATTGCGGAGCGCCGAGAGCTCGCGCATGGCGCTTCGCGTCGGATTGCCGGGGAACCGCGGAAGAAATGCGAGGCACAGCAGCAGTGTCGCGGTGAAGATCACGGTGACAAGCACGTAGGCCCAGCGCCAGCCGGCGACTTGCCCGATCCAGGTCGCGATCGGCACGCCGACGACATTTGCGACGGTCAGGCCCGACAGCGCGAGTGCAATGCCGCGCCCCTGCATTCCCGGGCCCATAATGCGCGCGGCGAGCAGTGATGCGACACCGAAGTACGCGCCGTGCGGCAGCGCGGCGATGAAGCGGGCGACCGCGAGGGATCCGAAGGTCGGCATGAAGACGGACGCGATCGTTCCGAGAATGAAGAGCCCCAGCAGCAGGAAGGCGAGCTTCGTCTGAGACATTCGGGCAGCGAGTACAGCGAAGGTCGGTGCGCCGACGACGACTCCCAATGCGTAGGCAGTGATGAGCCATCCGGCCTGTGCGATCACCGTGTCGGGTGAGTCGGCGAAGCCGGGGAGTAGGTCGTGAGCGATTTCGGGGAGAAACCCCATGGTAGCGAACTCTGTGACGCCGATGCCGAAACCGCCGAGTGCGAGTGCGAAGAGCGCGAAGCCGCGCCGAAGCGGCGTGAGGTGGGTCATCGAGAGACGCCTTCCCAGGGAGTGGACGTTGCGACGTGCACGACGCCGAGGTGGAGCCGCGTCAGAGCGACCCAGCAAGACTAGCGGTTGCGGGTTACCATCCGCGCTCGAGCCAGCTCTCCAGTGCCGGGTGCTCGGCGGCGATCGTCGTGCTTTCGCCGTGCCCGGTCAGTGCGGTGGTTTCACCCGGAAGCGGGAACAGCCGCGTGCGGATCGAATCGATGATCTGCGGAAAACTCGAATAGTCCCAGCGCGTCGCTCCGGGCCCACCCTGGAACAAGGTGTCCCCGGTGAAGACCGTGTCGAGCGCGGGCACCGCGAAGCAGACCGATCCCGGCGTGTGCCCCGGAGTGTGCAAGGTCGTCAACTCCACCCCGGCGACCATGAAAGATGCGGCATGCGCGAGTTCGATGTCGGGAAGCTGATCCCCGTGTGTGTCGCGCCAGATGAACAGATCGTCGGGGTGAAGATGGATCAGGGCGTCGAGTTCGCCGGCGAGTTCGACCGCGGCGTTCACGTGATCGTTGTGGCCATGCGTGAGCAGAATTCCGAGCGTTTCGCGATCGCCGACTGCGGCCACGATCGCGCCGGCGTCATGACTCGCGTCGATCACCACGACTTGTTCATCATCGCCGACGATCCAGACATTATTCTCGATCGGAAACGCCTCGGGTTCGGCACCACCGCGGTCGACGAGAATCGTGCCCTGCGTGACGAGGCGTTCGATGCGGGCTTCGCTCATACGGGCGGCTCCTGTTCGTGGTGCGGGTTATCCGCGAGTGACGACGACGGGGCAGGGGAGCGCTTGCAGCACGCCATGGCTCACCGAACCCAGCAGCAGGCGTGAGATGCCGCCGCGCCCGCGGCTGCCGACCACGAGGAGCTCCGCGTGCTCGGCCGCCTGGACGAGGGCTGCGACGGGGGAGGACTGCATGATCTCGCGGCGCACCTCGAGATCGGGATAACGGTGCGCAATGCCCGCGACGCCGATCGCGATCGCCTCCTCTGCGGCGGCCCGCTGCGATTCCACGAGTTCTTCGCTCCACAGGTATTCGAGACCGGGGGTCAGCGGGGGCATCCAGGCATAGACGGCGACGAGCGGTACCTCGCGCAATGAAGCCTGCTCCGCGGCGAATGCGATGGCTCGCTTCGACGCATCCGAACCATCGACGCCGACGACGACCGGGGCATTCGGACGCACGTCAGCCTGGGGAACGACGGCGACGGGGCAGTGCGATGTCGCAGCAACCTTCACTGCGCGCGTTCCGAAGAACGATCCCGAGAATCGGCCCCCCTGGTGCGCGCCGAGCACCACGAGGTCTGCTCGTTTCGATGCTGCCTCGATCTCAGCGATCGGGTGTCCGACGACGGCGGTGCCGGTGATCGTACCGGCAAACCCGAGCTCGCGCGCGTACACCGTCTCAGCCTGCAGCATCTGCTCCGATGCGAGCTGCGCCTCCGAGAGAAACGCCACACTCTCGGAGAGGAACGAATCGTCGGCCACGTGGATGAGTTCGACGGCCGCACCGCGCTCGGTGGCTCGCGCGAGGCCCCAGGCGAGCGCGACCCTGCTCTGCTCGGATCCATCGACTCCGATGAGGTACTTCTCAGACATGATCTGTCCTTTCTGTCCGTTGATGTTCGAGTGAGCAGGGCCGCGAGCAGCTCAGCTCTCGAGTACCGGAAGGTGGACCGGATGGCCCCCCGCGAGGTGCTCGATGATGCGGACGACCTGGCAGCTGTACCCGTACTCGTTGTCGTACCAAACGTAGACGACGGCGCTGTCCCCGGTAGCGATGGTCGCGAGGCCGTCGACGATGCCGGCTCGGTTGGAGCCGACGAAGTCGGTGGAGACGATCTCGTCGGACTCGACGTAGTCGATCTGCGTACGCAGCGCTCCGGTCAGCGAGACCTCCTCGAGAGCGGCATTGATCTCCTCGCGGGTGGTCTCGCGTTCGAGCTGCAGATTGAGTACGGCCATCGACACGTCGGGCGTCGGCACGCGGATCGCGTTGCCGGTCAGCTTGCCGGCGAACTCGGGGAGTGCCTTGGCGACGGCTTTCGCGGCCCCCGTCTCGGCGAGCACCATGTTGAGCGCTGCAGAACGACCGCGGCGAGCGCCCTTGTGGAAGTTGTCGGTGAGGTTCTGATCGTTCGTGTACGAATGCACGGTCTCGACGTGCCCTCGCGTGACCCCGAAGCGATCATTGAGCACTTTGAGCACGGGGGTGATCGCATTTGTCGTGCACGAAGCAGCGCTGAGGATCCGCTGGTCGTCGGTGATGGCTCCGTGATTGACGCCGTAGACCACGTTGAGCAGCTCGCCCTTACCAGGCGCAGTGAGCAGTACTCGGGCGATGCCAGGGTTCTGCAGGTGCTGCGCGAGGCCCTCGGCATCGCGCCAGCGGCCCGTGTTGTCGACGAGGATCGCGTTCTCGATGCCGTAGTGGCCGTAGTCGACGCTCGCCGGGTCGTCCGAGTAGATCACCTGAATGCGCACGCCGTTCGCCAGGATGACGTTCTCGTCTTCGAGCACCTTGATGGTGCCGTTGAAGGGACCGTGCACCGAGTCGCGCTTGAGCAGGTTCGCGCGCTTCTCGAGATCGTTCTCAGCGCCGCGGCGCACGACGATCGCACGAAGGTTCAGACCGTTGCCGCTGCCGGTGTGCTCGATGACGATGCGGGCAAGCAGCCGGCCGATGCGACCGAAGCCGTAGAGTACGACGTCGGTGCCGCTCCCCGTCGTGGCCGCATCCGAGGCAGGAAGCGTCTCGCGCAGGTACGCGTCGAGGTCATCGCTGCCGGATTCGCGGAATGCGTTCGCCAGAAGGGCGAGGTCGACCGACGCGGGACCCGGCTGAATGCGCGCGAGAGCCGTGACGATGGCGGATGTCTCGACGAGTGGCAGCTCGACTTCGTCGATCTTTCGAGCGAAGCTGTGCGCTCGAATGATGTCGATGGGCGATCGGCCGACGAGGCTGCGACCGTGCACCGACATGACGACATCGTGGTCGCGGTACAGCTGGCCGATGAGCGGGATCATGCGCTCGGCGAGCTGCTGCTTCGCCTTCCAAGCTTCGAGATGATCGTCAGCACGCTGGTTCATGTGAACGGAGGGTTCCTTCCTGAGGTGTACACGAGGGATCGGCCTGCCCGCCGGAGACGTTCGAGGTCTCTCCTCCAGTATCCCACGGGCGTAATGCGAACGCGCCCGCCGCGCTCATGACGTCGTGTGACAGACGGATTTCGGGCGGGGACGTGCGTCGCACATCCAGGACTGCGACCCCGCGGGCCGATCGCCCGCATCCCCAATCCCTTGACATTGAGGACCACCATGATTTTCACGAAGCGCGGCACGCTCGCCGCCTCGCTCACCGCTTGTGCCCTTGCTGCAGCCACCGTCTTGGCGGGCTGCTCGACCGGCGCCGCCGACGATGCCGAGAGCTCCGACGGTGGTTCGGAGACCGTCCGCATCGGCGTCGTCGGCGCGAGTGACGCGTACTGGCAGACGTTCACCGACGCCGCCGCCGATGAGGGCATCACGGTCGAGCTCGTTGATTTCACCGATTACAACCAGCCCAATCCGGCGTTGGCGGAGGATGAGCTCGATCTGAACCAGTTCCAGCACATTCAGTACCTCGCCGATTACAACGTCTCGAACGATGATGACCTCGTCACGGTCGGTGCGACCGCGATTTACCCGCTGGGAGTGTTCTCGACCAAGCACGCCGACCTCGCCGACATTCCCGATGGCGGCACCGTCGCGATCCCGTCGGACCCCAGCAACCGCGCCCGCGCGCTGAACGTGCTGCAGTCGGCCGAGCTCATCGAGCTCTCCGATGGCGGCACCCTGTTCTCGACGCCCGACGACGTGGACGCCGCGAAATCCAAGGTCGAGGTCACTGAGATGGACGCGTCATTCACGGCGACCTCGCTCGCCGACGTCGATGCCGCTGTCGTCAACAACGATTTCGTCACCGATGCAGGGCTCGAGTTCTCCGAGGCGCTCTATCAGGATGATCCGAGCGACGAGGGCGCGAAGTACTTCATCAACATCTTCGCCGCACGAGCCGACGACGCGGACAACGAGACGTTCGCGAAGCTGATCGAGATCTACCAGACCAATGAAGAGGTGCAGGCGGGAGTCTTCGAGAACTCGGGCGACTCCGCGATCCTGCTCGACACCCCGGCTGCTGAGCTGCAGGAGATCCAGGACGACGCCGAGGCGCAGATCGCCGAGAGCAAGGGCTGAATCAGCTCGCTGTTTCCGCATAGGATCGGGGCGTTCGGTTTTCCGAGCGCCCCGTTGCTGTGAGACCCGAAAGGAGACGCGATGACCCGCGTCCAGATGATCGGCGTGTCCAAGCGCTACCCGGGGCGGGGCGCCAACGCCGCGCCCGTAGTCGCCGTCGACGATGTGACGATCGACGTCGCGTCAGGTGAGATTCACGCCATCATCGGGTACTCCGGTGCGGGCAAGAGCACGCTGCTCCGCCTCGTGAACGGGCTGGAGCACGCGAGCGACGGGCGGATCCTCGTCGGCGACGACGAGATCACCTCGCTTCGCGAGTCCAAACTGCGCGAAGTGCGCGGTCGCATCGGCATGATTTTCCAGCAGTTCAACCTGTTCCATTCGAAGCGCGTCGCGAAGAACGTCGAGTATCCGCTGGTCGTGGCCGGCGTGCCCGCTGCGGAGCGCAAGCGCAGAGTCGCGGAACTGCTCGAGTTCGTCGGCCTGTCGGAGAAGACCAATGCCTTCACCGACCAGCTCTCCGGCGGCCAGAAGCAGCGCGTCGGCATCGCGCGTGCGCTCGCCACGAACCCGGGTGTGCTGCTCGCCGACGAAGCCACCAGCGCCCTCGACCCGCAGACCTCGCGTGAGGTGCTCTCACTCTTGAAGCGGGTGAACGCCGAGTTCGGCATCACCATCATTCTGATCACGCACGAGATGGAGGTCGTGCGGGAGATCGCCGACCGCGTCACCGTGATGGATGGCGGCAGCGCAGTGGAGCAGGGCGACGTCTTCGACGTGTTCTCTGACCCGCAGTCGCAGACCACGAAGCGCTTCGTCGCGACGGCACTGCCGACCGAACCGCGGGCCGAGCGGCTCGATGAGCTGCGAGAACGGCACCGCGGCAGGCTCATCTCCCTCACGTTCCGCGACGGTGACGTGGATCAACCCGTCGTGTTCCGTACACTCGCCGAGCGCGGCGTCGGCGTGAGCATCGTGCACGGCGGCATCACCGACGTCGGCGGACGGAGCTTCGGCAAGCTGACGTTGGAACTCATCGGCGACGATCTGAAGGTCGAGCACGCGATCGCTGCGCTCGCGCAGGAGACGGCACTGGAGGTGCTGGCGTAATGGACAATCTCATCGAACTCATCTCGAACGGCAAGTTCATCGAGGCGACCATCCAGACGCTGACCTACGTCGTCATCGCCATGGGCCTCGGCGGCGTACTCGGGCTCGTGCTGGGCGTGCTGCTCACGGTGACCCGTCAGGGCGGGGTGCTGCAGAGCCGCGGCGTCTACGTGGTGCTGAACTTCCTCGTGAACTTCTTCCGGCCGATCCCATTCGTCATCCTGATCGCCGCGATCCAGCCGCTCGCCCGCGTCGTCGTCGGAACCGGCATCGGCGATCGCGCACTCATCTTCGTACTGACCTTCGCTGCGACCTTCGGCATTGCCAGGCTCGTCGAGCAGAATCTGCTGACCGTTCCTCCGGGCGTCATCGAAGCATCGCGCGCCATGGGAGCCGGCCCGTGGCGAACGATACTGACGGTGCTGATTCCCGAGGGGCTCGGGCCGGTGGTGCTCGGGTACACCTTCGCCTTCATCGCGGTCGTCGACATGACGGCGATGGCCGGCGTGATCGGCGGCGGCGGCCTCGGAAATCTCGCCCTGCAGTACGGGTACCGGCAGTTCAACCCGTGGGTGACCTGGGCCGCCGTGCTGCTCATCATCATCATCGTGCAGATCGTGCAGCTGCTCGGCAATGTCATCGCGCGGAAGCTGCTGAGGAGGTAACAGAGTGTCTGAAACACTCAAGCCTGCCGTGCTCGCCGACTTGCGAGCGCGTGCGGAAGAGCTGTGGCCGAGCGGGATCGCGGAAGCGTGGGATCGCGTCGGCCTCGTCTCGGGGTCCGACAGCGCGCCGCTGCGGCGCGTGCTGCTCGCCGTCGATGCCGTGGATGCAACGGTGAGCGAGGCGCTCGAGTGGCAGGCCGATGCGCTGGTGACCCATCACCCGCTGCTGCTTCGCGGCGTGCACACGTTGGCCGAGGACACGGCGAAGGGGGCGCTGCTCGCGCGGCTCATCCGTGGCGGGTGCGCGCTTCTCGCGGCCCACACCAATGCCGATCAGCCGGCCGGCGGGGTGTCCGCTGTCATCGCCGATCGGCTCGGCCTGCGGGGGAGCGAGCCGATCGTGCCGCACGCGTCTGACCCGTCGATCGGCATCGGGCGGGTGGGCGACCTGCCCGCCGCCGAGTCGCTGCGGGCATTCGCGACCCGGGTCGCCGCTGCAATGCCCGAAACGGTCTCGGGAGCGCGGGTCTCCGGCGATCCGGATCGGCGCGTGCAGCGCGTTGCCCTCCTCGGCGGCGCGGGCGATAGTCTGCTCGATCACCCTGTGGTGCGCGGCGCCGACGTCTATCTGACCTCGGATCTTCGCCATCACCCGGCTCAAGAGGCCAGTGAGCTCTCAGCCGTCGCGGGTGGCCCGGCGCTCGTCGACGTCGCACACTGGGCGAGCGAGTCGCTCTGGCTCGAGGGCGCCGCCGAGCGCCTTGCTGCGGTACTGCCCGGTGTCGAGTTCCGCGTAAGCGGGATCCGCACCGATCCGTGGTCGTTCTCCGTCGGCGCTCACTCGGCGTGAGGCTCCCGCGCTGTGGGTGCCGGTAGGCTGGCACGCATGAAGGCCAGCCCGCGGCAGCAGCGACTCCTGCTCGATCTCCAAGACCTCGACAACATGCTCGCTCGACTTCGCCGCAAGCGAGCGACGCTGCCCGAGCGGGCAGAACTCACCGGTTTGAGCGGCGATGCCGCTGACGCGAGAACGAAGTTCATGGCTGCACAGCGCGAGCTCGACACGCAGAACGCCGATCTCGAGCGGATCGAGGCCGACGTCGCACTGGTGCAGCAGCGCCGCGACCGTGACGAGCAGCTGCTCTCCGCGAGCACGTCGAGCAAGGAGGCGCAGGCGCTGCAGGCGGAGCTCGAGACGCTCACTCGCCGGCAACTCGAACTCGAGGATCGCGAACTCGAGCTGATGGAGGCGCAGGAGCGGGCCCGGCAGGCGTTTTCAGTCGCCGAGGAGCTCTTCGCCGGTGTCGATGCCCGTCGTGTCGCCATCGAGGCTCGGATCGCCGAGGCCGAGCAGCGTATCGACCGCGAGCTTGCGTCGAACGCCGAGGAGCGTGCCGGAGTCGCAGCTGAGTTGCAGCGCGACGTGCTGGGCCTGTACGAGGAGATTCGCAAGCGGGTCGGCATCGGCGCGGCGCGGCTGCGCGGCAACGTGTCCGAGGCGAGCAACATGGCGCTGGCGCCCGCTGAGCTCAGCGGCATCAAGTCTGCAGCCCCCGATGAGATCGTGTTCTGCCCGGGCACCGGGGCGATCCTGGTGCGCGTCGACGAGGAGTAGGCCGCGTCGAGTAAGCTGATCTCCGGAATGGGTCGGTGAGACGATCGCGTCGGTTCCGTTGCCTCGGCAGCGGGATCGCCGAGGAACGTCCGGGCTCCGCAGGGGAGAACGGTGGGTAACGCCCACCCGGGGCAACCCGCGAGAAAGTGCAACAGAGAGTAGACCGCCTGGCGTGGTTCGCCGCGCTCGGTGAGGCTGAAAGGGTGGTGTAAGAGACCACCGGCGTTCGTGGTGACACGAGCGGCCAGGTAAACCTCGTTCGGAGCAAGGCCAGACAGAGGATGATGACGCGCCCCGCCGAGTCCTCGGGTAGGCCGCTAGAGAGTGCCGGCAACGGTATTCCGAGAGAGATGGTCGTCGCCGGTCGGTTCGCCGACCGGAACAGAACCCGGCGTATGATCCGGCCCATTCCACTTCAATGCCGGGGAGCGAGCCGCGCGTGCGAGCCGCGCGCCGAACCCGCGGAGTGCGCCTACTCGGATGCGGTGAGCAGTTCGAAACCGTCGTCGCGAATCAACACCGTGTGCTCGAACTGAGCGGTGATGCTGCGATCCCGCGTCGTCACAGTCCAACCGTCGTCCCACTGCTCCCACTCGTGCGTTCCGAGGGTGAGCATCGGCTCGACAGTGAACACCATGCCCGGCTTGATGATGTCGCCGTATGCGGGCGCCGAGTCGTAGTGGGGGATGATGAGCCCGGTGTGGAACGATGAACCGACGCCGTGCCCGGTGAAATCGCGCACCACCCCGTATCCGAAGCGCTTCGCGTACGTCTCAATGACGCGACCGATGACGTTCACCGCTCGTCCCGGCTTCGCAGCGCGGATGCCTCGCATCATCGCCTCGTAAGTCCGTTCGATGAGCTGATCGATTTCCGCAGAGACCTCACCGACCCGGTAGGTGCGGTTGGTGTCGCCGTGGAATCCGTCGAGGTACGCGGTGACATCGACGTTCACCAGGTCACCCTCGCGCAGCACGGTGTCATCGGGGATACCGTGGCAGATCACCTCGTTCACCGAGGTGCACGACGAGGCGGGGTAGCCCCGATAACCGAGGGTCGACGGATACGCGCCTTGGGCGATCACGTACTCATGGGCGACGCGATCCAGCTCGGCCGTCGTCACACCTGGTCGCACCGCCTCAGCCACCGCATCGAGCGCGCCCGAAGCGATGCGACCGGCGGCGCGTATACGGTCGACCTCGGCGCTCGTGTACGTGTTATCGCCGTGGTACGCCGGAGGTGCCGCGAGCCCGACGTAGGGCGGTCGAGCAATTGCGCTCGGAACCGCGCGAGGCGCAGGCCGGGTTCCGGGAATCAGGTGTCCGTGTGCGTCGAAGGGCATACCCCTAGTCTAGGAAGTGCGCTCGGGTGAGCCGAACGCAGACGTCATGGAGTGCGCGCGAGCGCTGAGTGGAGGTCGATATGAGCAAGCAGGAGTGGGGAATCGAGGATCCCGCCGAAACCTTCTGGTTCAATTCCCGAACCAATCAGGTCGAGGAGGGTCCGCAGTCACTTTCGGTGGACCGCATCGGCCCCTTCGCGACACGCGAAGAGGCCGCGCGCGCCGAGGAGATCGTCGCCGAACGCGCCCGGAAATGGCGCGAGGAGGAAGCCGCTGAGGACTGACCTCGTCGTAACACGATTGTCACGGTCAGGAGATAGTCTGAGCCCACCGGCGGAGGCGGTTCGTGCGCATCGCGCGTGCCGTGCCCGCACGCAGGAACGATGAACGGAGTAAGCGTGAGCAAGCAGCGCGATTTTGTTCTGCGCACCATCGAGGAGCGCGGCGTCAGGTTCGTACGACTCTGGTTTAGCGACGTCTCTGGAACGCTGAAGTCGGTCGCTCTCGCCCCCGCCGAGGTCGAAGGTGCGTTCAGTGAAGGCATCGGATTCGACGGTTCCGCGATCGAGGGACTCACGCGCGCGTACGAGTCGGACCTGCTCGCGGTGCCGGATCCGTCGACCTTCCAGCTGCTGCCATGGCGCAGCCAGACGTCTCCGACCGCGCGCATGTTCTGCGACATCAGCACCCCGAACGGCGAGCCGGCCGTGGCGGATCCGCGAAACGTGCTCAAGCGCACACTCGCGACTGCGGCCGAGCAGGGATTCAGCTTCTACACGCACCCCGAGATCGAGTTCTATCTGCTGAAGTCGAAGGAGTTCGACGCCCGCGGGCCGGTGCCCGTCGATCGCGCCGGATATTTCGACAACGTTCCCGGTGGCACGGCGCACGACTTCCGGCGCGAGAGCGTGAACATGCTCGAGGAACTCGGGATCTCGGTCGAGTTCAGCCATCACGAGGCCGGCCCGGGGCAGAACGAGATCGACCTTCGGTACGCCGATGCGCTCACCACCGCCGACAACATCATGACCTTCCGCACGGTCGTCAAGGAGGTCGCGATCGCGCAGGGAGTGCATGCGACGTTCATGCCGAAGCCACTCGCAGGGCAACCGGGATCGGGCATGCACACCCACCTCTCCCTCCTCGAGGGAGACACGAACGCGTTCTACGATCCGGGCGCTCGGTATCAGATCTCGCAGACGGGGCGGCGCTTCATCGCGGGTCTCTTGCGGCACGCGCCCGAGATCACCGCGGTGACGAATCAGTACATCAACTCCTACAAGCGGCTGTGGGGCGGCGACGAGGCCCCGTCCTTCGTGAGCTGGGGTCACAACAACCGTTCCGCCCTCGTGCGCGTGCCGATGTACAAGCCGGGCAAGGGCGACGCGGCCCGCGTCGAGTACCGCGGAATGGACAGCGCCGTGAACCCGTACCTCGGCTTCTCGATGCTCCTCGCCGCAGGCCTGAAGGGCATTCGTGAGGAATACGAGCTTCCCCCGGAGGCGGAGAACAACGTGTGGGCGCTCAGCGACGGAGAGCGGCGCGCGATGGGCTTCGACCCGTTGCCCGCGAGCCTCGACCACGCTCTTGCTGTGATGGAGCGTTCCGAGCTGGTCGCCGAGACGCTGGGGGAGCAGGTGTTCGCGTACTTCATCCGTGATAAGCGCCGTGAAGTCGCTGAGTACCACAGCCAGGTAACGCCCTACGAGCTCTCTTCGATGCTCGATACGATCTGATCGGTCTACCCTGGACGAATGGCACGCGAGCACTTCACCGTCACCCTTTCGGAGATAGCCCGAGCCGGGTTCCAGGATCTCGCAGACGCGCGTGAGGCGGTGACGGAGCTTGCGGAGCGATTGGCGCAACCGATCTCTCCGCTGCTCAGCGGTCTTGCGGCTGCCGCAGATCCCGACGCCGCGCTGAATCGCGTGCGCCAACTCGCCGAGCAGCATCGGGACGTGCTCACGGCGATCGACTTCGACGACTTCGGGCGCTTGTGCGTGCTCGTGGGGGCGTCACCGGCACTCGGAGACTTCTTCACCAGGCAGCCGTCGCGGTTACCTGAGATCCTGCGCGAGGGTGGAGCCGTCATTCCGGCCTCCCAGGCGCGCGCGCAGATGCTTCAAGCAGTGCTCCACGGAGAGACGGGCGAGCCTCTCGTCGCTGAGGCCGGGTGGATCGCGCTGCGTACGCGCTACCGGGAGATGCTCGCGCAGCTCATGCTGTTCGACCTCTACGCGGGACGCGCCGGTCACGCGGAACGCGTCTTCGAGGAGGTCGCCGAATCCCTGTCGGGTCTCGCCGCTGCCGCGATCGAGGCCTCGCTCCACGTGGCTCGTGCGACCTTCATCGCCGGCGATTCGGGCCCGCATGTGGCACCCGAGCGCTTGGACGCTGTTCGACTCGGTGTCATCGCGATGGGCAAGTGCGGCGCCGAAGAGCTCAATGTCGTCTCCGATGTCGATGTGATTTTCGTGGTGGAGAGCGCGGACAGCGAGGTGCTCGATGACGATGCACTGATCCGACTCGGCACACGACTCGCGAGCGAGGTCATGCGCGGCATCCACGACCCCGCGCTCGAACCGCCGCTGTGGCAGCTCGATGCCAACCTGCGACCGGAGGGCAGGCACGGTCCGCTCGTACGCACACTCGGATCCATGCGGAATTATTACGACCGGTGGGCGAAGGCTTGGGAGTTCCAAGCACTGCTCAAAGCGCGTCCGCTGGCTGGCGACCTCGAGCTCGCCGCGGCATTTGTCGAAGACACTCGTGCGCTCGTATGGGCGTCCTCGTCGCGCGAAGACTTCGTGGGATCCGTGCAGCGCATGCGTGAACGCGTCACCGAGCACATCTCTGACGACGAACTCGAGGTGCAGCTCAAGCTCGGTCCCGGCGGGCTGCGCGACATCGAATTCAGCGTGCAGCTCTTGCAGCTCGTCCACGGGCAGTACGACGAGCGCTTGCACGTTGCCGGCACGCTGCCGGCTCTCCGTGCACTCGTCGACGGGGGGTACATCGCCCGCAGCGATGGTGACTGCCTGGCAGCGGACTATCGCTTTCTCCGCGTACTCGAGCACCGGTTGCAGCTGCGGGATCTGCGTCGCACCGCGCTGATGCCGACCGACGAGCACGAGCTGCGCGTGCTTGCACGCGCGACTGGCCTCGCGAGCTCGGCAGCGGAGCTTCTCTCTCAGTGGAGGGCGAGAAAGCGCGAGGTGCGTCAGCTGCATCTGAAGATCTTCTACGCACCGCTCCTCAGCGCAGTTGCGTCTCTGCCCGAGGAGGAGCTGGTGCTCGGCAGCGACGACGCGAGAGCGCGGCTGTCGAGCGTGGGCTTCCGTGATCCTGACGGCGCAATGCGCCACATGGCTGCACTCACTCGGGGCACCTCGCGGCGCGCGATGATTCAACGCAATCTGATGCCGGTGCTGCTGCAATGGCTCTCGGACGGCACGGATCCCGATTTCGGCCTGCTTGCGTTTCGCCGGGTGAGCGAGGCCAATCGTGAGACCCCCTGGTATCTGCGCCTGCTTCGAGACGGAACCGAGGCCGCTGAGCGGCTGACCAGGGTGCTGTCGAATTCCCGCTACGCCGCGGAGCTGCTCGAGTCGATTCCCGAAGCCGTCGCCTGGCTCGAGCGTGACGAATCACTGCAGCCGATGCAGTTGCAGACGCTCTTCGACGAGATGCGAGCCATCGCTTCGCGGCGAACCGGTATCGACTCCGCTGCGGTCGCGCTTCGAGCGGTACATCGCCGGGAGGTGCTGCGGCTCGCCATGGGGCGCATCGTCGGGGTGATCGACGATGTCGCGGTCGCCGCTGGTCTCGATGCGGCGCACACGGCCCTCCTCGATGCGCTGCTGCTCTCGGTGCGCGGGGGAACCGTTCCG
Organism: Leucobacter sp. NPDC077196; assembly: GCF_040687075.1. Taxonomy (NCBI): domain Bacteria; kingdom Bacillati; phylum Actinomycetota; class Actinomycetes; order Micrococcales; family Microbacteriaceae; genus Leucobacter; species Leucobacter sp. NPDC077196. The sequence continues at coordinate 79,031 of NZ_JBFBML010000010.1, read as the reverse complement.
TATGGCAAGGCGCCGTCGAATGCGGAAGTCGGCGATGAGGTGCCCCCCGCCATCGAGCTGGCACTCATCGGCATGGGTCGGTACGGCGGCCGGGAGCTGGGCTTCGCTTCAGACATCGACTTGATCGCGGTATTCCGTGCGCCGCCGGGCGTCGCGAGCGACCGTGCTGCTCGAGAGGCGACCCGATTGATCTCGGAGCTGCGTCGCGCAGTCTCGGATCCGCGTTTTCCGGTGGATCTCGATTTCGACCTGCGGCCCGAGGGGAAGAACGGGCCGCTCGTCAGGAGTCTCGATGCCTATCGCGCCTATTACGCACGCTGGTCGGTGACGTGGGAGGCCCAAGCACTGCTCCGTGCCCGGCCCGTTGCCGGCGACGCGCGCCTGGGTGCCGACTTTGTCTCGCTCGCCGATGAGATCAGGTACCCGGAGCACTTCGGTGAGGAGCAGGTGCGGGAGGTGCGGCGAATCAAAGCTCGCGTCGAGGCTGAGCGCCTGCCTCGGGGTGCTGAACCGAAGCGGCACCTGAAACTCGGGCCGGGCGGCATCAGCGACGTTGAGTGGCTCGTGCAGTTGCTGCAGTTGCGCGCCGGGGCTGAGCACCACGAGCTGCGCACGGTCTCGACCGTTGCCGCGCTGCATGCAGCAGGCGAAGTCGGCCTCCTTCAGATCGAAGACATTGAACACCTACTCGATTCGTGGCGATTCGCGAGTCGGGCGCGCACCGCGCTAAAACTTTGGACCGGGCGTTCTTCTGATTCACTCCCGACCGGGTGGAGCGATCTCGCTGGCATCGCCGGCGTACTCGGTGTGTCACGCGCGCACACGTCTGAGCTCGAGGAACGCTGGTTCGCCGTATCGCGGCGCGCGCGCGCCGTCTTCGAACGGGAGTTCTTCGGGTACGAGGACGCGCCTCGGTTCACCGTGACATAACGGGATGAACGTCGTTACAGAGCGCTGAACCACGTCGGGTCACACGGAGTTCGGACACCGTTCACCGAAAACTCTCGCGCAAACGCTCCGTAAAGCGTAACCTGATCGTTATGCAGTATTTGCAAAGGTTCCTCGAGGCGCTTCTCGCTGAAGACGGCGCTGAGTTCGAGGACGAACTCGAGTCCTAGTCCCTTCGAACCGGCGCGACGAAGCCGTCGCGCCGGAGGAGCGCGCCCCGCTCGTTGATCGCGAGAGGGGCGCTTCTGCGTGTTGGAGATGAAGGAAGACTCGTGCGTGAGGGATGAATTTCGCTGGATGCGCTTCGAGACGAAGCTCGGATAAAAGCCGAAGACTCTCTGCTCCTCTGCAGTCGAGTCGGGCCGCTCACAAACCGAGATGTCGTTTCCTCGGTAGCGCTTGGCCCGGGAGTTTGATCGAAGCGACTATTCACCCCTGCCGTGCACGGGCCGGGCGTTCTCCGGAGGTTCGCCGACCTCGTCGACCATATGACCACTGCAGCTCGCCTGGGTGACGCTGGCGCGCTCGATGCGCGATATGGCGAACCAACGCATTGCGTCGCGCAGATGGCACCACCCGACGAGGTACCATTTGCCGTTTGTGGAAGCGAACAGCACCGGCTCGACGTCGCGAGTGGTCGTGGCGCCGTCTCGCGACGTGTATCGGATACGAATCACGCGCTGCTCAGCCATTGCCTCCTCCAGAGCCGACTTGATGACGCGTGAAGACGACGGCCGCGCGTTGACCCAAATGCGATCGGCGAGCTCGTCAGCTTGCCCGCGGGTCCGGGGGTCGAGGACGTCGAGAATCTTGCGAACGCCAGCTGCAGCACGATCAGCGTAGGGAGCATCGGGGGCCGCAGATACGGCAGCCATGAGCGCCACGGCCTGCGCTGGGGACAGGGTGACGGGCGGCAGTGACCCGCTGTTGGTGAGTCCGTACCCGCCACCCGGTCCGGGGCGAGACCAGATGGCCGCGCCGCTGCTCTCGAGTGCATCGAGGTCGCGCTTGACCGTTCGCACCGACACCTCGAATTCCCGCGCCAAACGCTCAGCGGAGATGCCCCGCGCGCCGGCGCGGCGTAACGTCTCAGAGATGGCATGCAGTCGTTCGCTTCGTCTCATCCTTCAGAGCCCATCAAGTTCATGTCAGAAATAGTGACACACCCTTGTCGCATGCGCCTGAGAGGCTGGTCGCATGACAACTACTCCAAGCAATCCGACCATCGTACTTATCGCCGGCCATTGGCTGGGGGCCTGGGCCTGGGACGAGGTCCTGGAACACCTCGATACCGACCGCACTCGTGCATCAGCGATCACTCTGCCCGGCCTGGACGGGAACGACAGTGGTCGCGCCGCAAAGACGCTCGACGACCAGGCCTCAGCGATCCGCGACATTATCGCTCAGCACGGTGATCAGCCGGTAGTCCTCGTTGCTCATAGTGGAGCCAACGCTCCCGTGAGCATGATCCTCGACCGCTATCCAGAGCTCGTTGCCCGAGTGATCTGGGTCGATTCTGGCCCCGTGGCAGACGGCAGCGTGTTCGCCCCTGATTTTCCGGCAGAACTGGAAGACATGCCGTTGCCGTCGTTCGACGACCTCGGACAACAGGCAAGCCTTGACGGATTGAGCGCCGAGGCGCTCGAACGCTTCCGAGCGCTGGCCGTACCGGAGCCTGCCCCGGTGCTTCGTCAACCCGTCGAGCTCGTGAACGCTGCCCGCCACGGTGTTCCAACGACTTTGGTGTGCTGCTCGATCTCGGGTGAGCAGGTACAGGAGCTGGTGCAGGCAGGTCAACCCATGTTCGCTGAGGTCGCGAACTACTCGCACGTCGACTTCGTCGACCTCCCCACGGGGCACTGGCCAATGTGGAGCCGACCGCGCGACCTCGCCGAGGTCATCTCGTCGGCGGTTTCTGACACAATCTGAAGCGACCCCGCGATGTCGTAAGGCGACCTCGACCTCGCGCTTGCTGCGGCAGAAACAGCGCAACGCCCCTCACGACAGCCAGCCGTGAGGAGCGTTGCGGGTGGGAATGTTGTGCGTAGAGCGTCACACTCCCCAGATCCCGAACGTTACACGCCGTAGTAGAGCTCGAACTCGAACGGGTGCGGGCGCAGCGCCATCGGGGCGATCTCAGCGTCTCGCTTGAACGCGATCCAGGTCTCAACGAGTTCTTCCGTGAAGACGTCACCTTCGAGCAGGAACTGGTGATCAGCCTCGAGAGCCGCGAGCGCCTCTTCGAGGGAGCCCGGCACCTGAGGAATGTTCTTGGCCTCCTCCGGGGGGAGCTCGTAGAGATCCTTGTCGATCGGATCCATGGGTTCGATGCGGTTGCGAATCCCGTCGAGCCCCGCCATCATCTGCGCGGCGAAGGCGAGGTACGGGTTACCCGAAGCATCGGGCGCCCGGAACTCGATGCGCTTTGCCTTCGGGTTCGAACCGGTGAGCGGGATGCGCACCGCGGCCGAGCGGTTGCCGGCCGAGTACGCGAGGTTCACTGGAGCTTCGTAGCCCTTGACCAGGCGGCGGTAGCTGTTGATCGTCGGGTTCGTGAACGCGAGCAGCGCCGGCGCGTGGTGCAGGATGCCACCGATGTACCAGCGGGCGATGTCGGAGAGCTGCGCGTAGCCGTTCTCATCGTAGAAGAGGGGCTCGCCACCCTTCCAGAGCGACATATGGGTGTGCATTCCTGAGCCGTTGTCGCCGAATACGGGCTTCGGCATGAACGTGGCCGTCTTGCCCCAGAGCTCGGCGGTGTTCTTCACCACGTACTTGAACTTGAGCACGTCATCCGCCGCCTTGACGAGCGTGTCGAAGCGGTAGTTGATCTCGGCCTGGCCGGGAGCGCCGACCTCGTGGTGGGAACGCTCGAGCTTCAGGCCTGCCTCGATGAGTCGCAGCGAAATGTCATCGCGCAGATCCGCCTGCTTGTCGACGGGGGAGACGGGGAAGTAGCCGCCCTTCTCGTGCGTCGTGTTGCCGAGGTTGCCGCCCTCGATCTCACGAGCCGAGTTCCAGCTTGCTTCCTCGGAGTCGATCTCGTACATCGTGCGGCGCGGTGTCGTTTCGTACCGCACCGAATCCAAAATGTAGAACTCAGCCTCCGGTGCGAAGAACGCGGTATCGGCGACCCCCGTCGAGGCGAGGTACTGCTCCGCCTTCTTGGCGACCTGACGAGGATCCTTCGAATAGATCTCGCCGGTACGCGGGTTGAAGATGTCGCAGATGACGATCAGCGTGCGCTCTGCGCGGAACTGATCGAGGTACGCCGTCGAGACGTCGGGAATAAGCTGCATATCGGACTCGGCGATACCGGCGAACCCGCGAATCGAGGAGCCATCGAACATCTGACCGATCTCGAAGAACTCCTCGTCGACCGTTGCCGCAGGGATGTTGAAGTGCTGCTGCACCCCGGGCAGATCGGTGAAGCGGATGTCGACGAACTTCACATCGGTGTCCTTGATGAAGTCGATGACTTCCTGCGGGGTGGTGAACATTCTGCTCCTCGGGTTCATTTCGGCCGCGGATATCGGATCTTCACCGCGCCGATCGTGTGCCTCCACCTTACGCGAGCATGATTTCAAAACCATGAGTCGAGTGTTTCGCGAGTGTTACGCGGCGCTCATTCGACGCTTCTTTCCCGGCTGCGCACGTCAGGCGCGGATCAGCACGGTTCCGGCGATCTTGTCGTGAAAGGCTCGCTGATCCGAATCCCACACGAGCACCGGGATCACGAGGCAGAGCAGTACGGTTCGCACGATCGGTCGCCACACGCCGACCCAGCCTCCGGTGAGCGGCACGACTCTGAGGCCGACGATGCGATGCCCCAGAGAGCCGCCGATCGTCGGGATGAAGATGATCTGGAGCAGCGCGAAGAACAGCACGTTCCACAGCTCTGGGTGCGGACCACCGACGAGGAAGTACGCGGGCAGCGCGGCGAGACCCCAGTCGATGAGTATCGCCACGACGCGTCGGCCGACCCGCGCCACCGAGCGCGGGCCCTCGTCAGGCAGTCCGAGTCGCTCACCCGGCCATTGACTCGGTTCGAGTTCACCAAACCGCTGCGGGGCTGAAGTGGGCATGCGTTAGCGCGGACGTTGCGAGCGAACGCGGTTCGGGTCCATTCCCTTGGGAATGCCCACCGGCGCGCTCTGCAGGGACGAGAGGCGCGTGTAGACCGCGCCGACCTCGTTCCGGCTCATCACCGGCTTGAGCTTCACGAGCGTGCGCGAGAGTTTGGAAAGTGGAATACCGTCGCCGTCAGGGCCGACGTAGAGGTGCACGACCGCGACGTTGCGCAGCGCTCGCTTGACCTTGCGCTCTTCGTCGGCAGCCATCCGTTGTGTGCGTTGGCGCGAACCCTCCGAGATCAGGACGACACCGCCGCGCCCGACCACTCGGTAGACCGCATCCTGGCTGCGGTTGATGGCGATCGGTGTCTCAGACCCGCGCCACGAGCGGCGCAGAGCACTCTGCACGACCGCACCGACGGCGCCGGGACGGCCCTCGATCTGATCGTATGCGGTGCGCTCGGCGCGTCGACCCAGCACGATCATGACGAGCAGGATGCCGACGAGGATGCCCGTGATCGGCCACAGAATCCACGAGAACCAGCTGCCCGGAAGCAACCATGCGAGCAGCACGGCAACGACGATCGGAGCCACAAAGCACAGCAACAGGATCCACGGGAGGTTCGTGTCGTGCACCTTTGTGGTGCGGTAGATCTCGAACATCTGCCGAATACGTCCGCTGCGCTTCGCCTTTTCTGCTGCCATGTTTCCAGGATATCGCGTCCTGGGCCGTGAAATGACCCGCTGTAGAGGCTTCGCGCACGTGCGTCCGCTCACAGCGATGAGAGATCGCGTTCTGAGCGCGCGAATTCCACAGTTGCATGTGAAGCGCCAATGCGTGGTCTTCCTCGCGGAAGGATCTGAGCATCGCACATACCGCGTTCGCGGCTCGACCAGAAGAGGAGGCTGAGATGAATCCGAGGGCGAAAGCGCCGGCGCGGCGTTCCGGCGCTGCTGCACGTCTCGCTCGCGATGCGCTCGATTGGAGCACCGCCGGTCTCGAACGTCGCGCACAAGGCCGCTGCGGCGCGCCGACGGGAGCAGAAGCGCGGCACCGCTCACGGGGCCACGACATCGGGTGCGCGGCGATCGGGATGCCACGCCACGAACTCGTCCGCATGATCGGCCGAGCCGACGCCGCCGGTGCAGCAGGCCTGATCACTGACGCTCTGGATGAAGCGATTGGTGAACTTGCGCGGCGCGGGAGTGCCTGGAGCATCCTCGATGCGCACGAGGTGATCGGCGAGGCACTGGAACGCAGGATCACTCCGGCGCCCGCTCTCGCGCGCTCGGGAGATGCAACAGGCGCCCGAACGAGCGAGCCGACCAACAGCGAGAAGCCGCGGCCATCACGAGTGATGACCGCGGCTCCTCGGGCACGCCATGGCTAGATGCCGAGATTGGCCTCGAACTGCCCAGCTTCCAGACGCTCGCGCACCTGGGTCAGGAATCGTGCGGCATCCGCGCCGTCGACGATCCGATGATCGTACGACAGTGCGAGGTAGACGGTCGAACGAACCGCGATGGAGTCGCCCTCCGGCCCCGAGATGACCACCGGCTTCTTCACCACAGCGCCGGTGCCCATAATGGCGACCTGCGGGAGGAAGACGAGCGGCGTATCGAAGAGGGCTCCGCGCGAACCGGTGTTCGTCAGCGTGAACGTGCCACCGCTGAGCTCATCGGGCGTCAGCTTGTTGTCACGCGTGCGAGCCGCGAGATCGGCGATCTCGCCGGAGATCTCGCTGAGATCCTTCGATCCGGCGTCCCGCAGCACCGGGGTCAGCAGGCCGCGTTCGGTGTCGACCGCGATGCTGATGTTCTCGGTGGAGGGGTAGGTGATCGAATCGCCGTCGACCGTCGCATTGATGATCGGGTAGGTGCGCAGTGCTTCTGCCGCAGCCAGAGCGAAGAACGGGAGGAACGACAGCTTCGACCCGGTCTTCTCGAGGAACTCGTCCTTCTTCGCTTGGCGCAACTGAGCGATTCGCGTGACATCGACCTCGACAACGGTGGTCAGCTGAGCGGTGCCCTGCAACGAGGCCACAGCACGCTCCGCGATGACCTTGCGCAGACGACTCATCTTCTGCGAGGTACCGCGCAGCTCCGAGACCTTCGGAGCAGGGGCTGCCGAAGCCGGAGCTGCTGCGGAGGCAGGCTGGGCGGACGACGCGCGATCCGCTGCGGCGAGTACGTCTTCCTTGCGGATGCGTCCACCGACGCCCGATCCGCTCAACGACGAAAGATCGACACCGCGCTCATGCGCGAGCTTGCGCACGATCGGCGTCACGTAGCCGGCATTCGAATCCGAAGCATCTGCTGACGTTGCGACGGGGGTCTTCGCGGAAGGTGACGACGCTGCTGGTTCCGCAGCAGCCGCTCCTGCCTGCTCATCAGTCGGTGCCGGCTTCTCGTAGCCCGCTGCGCCACTCGAGGCAGGCGACGCAGGAGCCTGCTCGGCCGACGCTTCCTTGGCCGGTGCCGACTGCGCCGGTTGCGCTTCCGGTTCAGGGGTCGACTCCGGCTCCTTCTCCGTCGAGGGCTGCTCCGCGGGAGCAGGAGTGCCGCTCCCTACTCGCGCAAGCTCGCCGCCGACCTCGACGGTGTCGTCCTCCTGCACGAGAATCTCCTGCAGAATTCCAGCGATCGGCGACGGAACCTCGGTATCGACCTTGTCGGTCGATACCTCGAGCAGCGGCTCATCGACCTCGACGGAGTCACCGACACTCTTCAGCCAGCGGGTCACTGTTCCTTCGGTGATGCTCTCACCCAGGGAGGGAAGCACGATGCTCTGCGAGTCGCCTGCCGGTGCTTCCGACGAGGATGCCTCGGGCTTCGCTTCCGGAGCATGCTCCGAAGCTGGCGTCGACGCCGCGTCCGACTCGGGCTCAGCTGCAGGCTCGGGCTCAGCTGCAGGCTCGGGCTCCTCCGCAGCCGCGGGCTCGCTCGCCGGAGCCGACTCAGCCGAACCGCTGCCGTCGCCGACCTTGGCGAGCACTGCACCGACCTCTGCCGTCTCGTCTTCTTGCACGAGGATCTCTTCAACCACACCTGCGACAGGTGAGGGGATCTCGGTGTCGACCTTGTCGGTCGAGACCTCGAGCAAGGGCTCATCGACCTCAACGGAGTCGCCGACGTTCTTGAGCCAGCGCGTCACCGTCCCTTCGGTCACACTCTCGCCAAGTGCGGGGAGGACCACCGATTCACTCATCGTGCATATCTCCGTTCGTTGTTCAATCTTCTCGCCGCGCTCAGATTGCGTGCAGCGGCTTGCCGGCGAGCTTCAGCATGGTCTCGCCGATGGTTTCATTCTGCGTCGGGTGTGCATGCACGAACGGCGCTACGTCTTCGGGGTACGCCTCCCAGTTCACGATGAGTTGCGCTTCACCGACGAGTTCACCGACGCGAGCCCCGATCATGTGTACGCCCACGACGGGACCGTCGTTAACCCGGACCGCCTTGACGCTTCCCGCGGTGCCCAGGATCGAGCTCTTGGCGTTGCCCGCGAGGTTGTACTCGTAGCTCGTGACCTGATCCTCGCCGTACTGCTCCTTCGCCTTCGCTTCGGTCAGCCCGACCGAGGCGATCTCGGGATCGCAGTAGGTGATCTTGGGAATGTTCGCGTCCTCGACCGTCACGGGGTTGAGCCCGGCGATCTGCTCGGCCACGAAAACGCCCTGCTGGTAACCGCGATGCGCGAGCTGCAAGCCCGGAACGATATCGCCGATCGCGTAGACACCGGAGACGTTCGTCTCGAGACGTTCGTTCGCAAGCACGAAGCCGCGGTCCATCTCGACTCCGACCTCTTCGAAGCCGAGTCCCTGCGTCACCGGTCCGCGACCGACAGCGACCAGCAGGTAGTCGGCGTCGATCGTGGCGCCGTCTTCGAGCGTGATCGTCACGCTATCCGCGTCCTGCGACACCGACTTGAATCTCACACCGAGCTTGAAGTCGATGCCGCGCTTGCGGAACGCGCGTTCCAGCTGCTTCGAAATCGACTCTTCCTCGTTCGGCACCAGGTGGGGCAGGCCCTCGATGATGGTGACGTCCGCGCCGAAAGACCTCCACACGCTTGCGAACTCGACGCCGATGACGCCGCCGCCGAGGATGGCGACCCGCTTCGGAATCTCCTCGAGTTCGAGCGCCTGTTCGCTCGTGATGACCCGGCCCTCGATATCGAGGCCGGGGAGTGAGCGCGAGAACGAACCCGTGGCGAGCACGACGTGCTTGCCGACGATGCGCTCTGAGCCGACCTGCACTGCATCAGCCGCGACGAGCTTGCCTTCGCCCTCGATGATGGTGATCTTGTTGGCCTTGAGCAGACCTTGCAGGCCCTTGTACTTGCTCGCGACGAGCTTCTCGCGGAACCGTGTGACGCCGGCAATGTCGATGCTCGCGACGCTCGAGTTAATCCCGTACGCCTCGCCATCTCGCGCGACTTCCGCAATTTCAGCGGAATGCAGCAGCGCTTTCGTCGGCACGCAGCCGCGGTGCAAACAGGTGCCGCCCAGTTTGTCCTTTTCGATGAGCGCGGCGCTGTATCCCAACTGCGTCGCGCGGATCGCCGCCGCATAACCGGCGCTGCCGCCGCCGAGAACTACGATGTCAAACTGCTGATCGGCCAAGTGGGGTCTCCCTCGGAAAGCTCGCAATGTGATGGGCGGCCATGAGATGCCGGGCACGCCTCGTCCAGACTACACCTGCGAGTGCGGGGCGCCATGCGGCGGGTTTCGCTGTGGGCGTGACGGAAACGGATGGCTCGACGCCGAGCGTTCGTAGGATGGAACCGTGACCGATTCGATCTTCTCCGCAGACTACGCAGAACGCCGCGCTCGCGTGCCGCGCGGGCTCCCGCTCGTCGTTGCGATGCAGGGCCTCACCGACGCCGGAGGCGCCGTCGCGCAGCTCGAGGAGTACCTGTGGGAACACGGAGCGCCCGAGGAACTGGTGCGCTTCAACGCCGACCTCCTGCTCGACTATCGGGCCCGGCGACCCGTGATCACGTTCGACGAAGACCACTTCGTCGACTACGCCCCCGAAGAGCTGACGCTCTCACTGCTGCACGACGAGCTCGGTGCGCCGTTTCTGCTGCTCAGCGGATACGAGCCCGATTTCCGCTGGGAACAGTTCATCGACACGGTCTTGCTGCTGGTGCACGAGTTCGAGGTATCCATCACCGTTTGGTCGCACGCGATTCCCATGCCGGTGCCGCATACGCGACCCATTTCCACCACGGTGAGCGGATCCCGCGACGATCTCATCGAGGGGCGATCGGTGTGGAAGCCGACGACCAAGCTCTCGGCATCGGCCTCTCACGTACTCGAGTACCGACTGCACAGCCTGGGGGAGGAGGTAGCGGGATTCGCACTCTTGATTCCTCACTATCTCGCCAACACGGAGTACCCCGACGCGCTCTTCGCCGCGCTCGACGGCATCATGGCAGCGACCGGGCTGATCCTCCCGACTGATGATGTGCGTCGCCTGGCTCGGCAATTCAACGCTCAGGTAGACACGCAGATCGCTGAGAATGAGGAGTCGACGGAGATGGTGCGCACGCTCGAGCAGCGGTACGACGCATACATGGAGGATCAGAGCCCGCGCTCACCGCTCGTGTCCGAAGACGGCTCGATCCCGACTGCCGACCAACTCGCGAGCGAGCTCGAGCGCTATCTGGCCGAGCACCGGCGCCGCGGCGACGAAGATGCGTCGTCCAAGTGACGCGAACTCACGGTAAATATCACTTCATGACGCGGCTGGCAAGAACTCTCGTGCAGACGTGCAATAATTGAGGTGCTGCCCATGCAATCCGGTCGCACTTTCCGTTCCGCGGGAATACACCGGGCTTGACATGGGTTTTCATGCTGTGAGCACTCGTCGGTGATTTTCGCCGGCGGCACAGGCCGAAATCTGAGATGAGAGAGGCGGCTGCGTGGCAACTGCAACCACGACCACAACTCGGGCGTCCGCTACGGGCGCCAAGAAGAAGGCTGTTGAGACCGAGGAGGCCGGTGAGATGACCGAGACCGCGGCGGCTCCGCGCAAGAAGGCAGCTGCGAAGAAGACAGTGGCAGAGAAGAAGACCGTTGCGGCGAAGAAGCCTGCAGCGGCGAAGAAGCCCGGGGCGGTCAAGGCGAAGCGCGCCACGAAGAAGAGCGCTGAAGACGAGATCGACTTGGACGCCCCTGACGTCGACGAAGAGGCCGAGGCCGCTGAAGAAGAGAAGCCGGCTCCCGCAGTAATCGAGCCGCTCCCGACGGGCGCCATCGTGTTGAAGGCGCGCGACGAGGAGGACGTGCCGACCATCACGACGGCGATTCCCGGAGCAACGGCCGACCCGGTCAAGGATTACCTCAAGCAGATCGGCAAGGTCGCACTGCTGAACGCGGCTGAAGAGGTCGAACTGGCGATGCGCATCGAGGCGGGACTCTTCGCAGAGGAGAAGCTCTCCTCCGAGAAGGGGCTGCCGAAGAAGCTCGAGCGTGAATTGAAGTGGGTTGCCCGAGACGGGCAGCGTGCGAAGAGTCACCTGCTCGGCGCGAACCTACGTCTCGTCGTCTCGCTCGCGAAGCGGTACACCGGTCGCGGCATGCAGTTTCTCGACCTCATTCAGGAGGGCAACCTCGGCCTGATCCGCGCCGTCGAGAAGTTCGACTACACCAAGGGCTTCAAGTTCTCCACGTATGCGACCTGGTGGATCCGCCAGGCCATCACCCGAGCGATGGCCGATCAGGCACGTACCATTCGTATTCCGGTGCACATGGTCGAGGTCATCAACAAGCTGGCTCGTGTGCAGCGTCAAATGCTGCAGGATCTCGGGCGGGAACCCACGCCCGAAGAGCTGAGCCGCGAACTCGACATGACCCCTGAGAAGGTCGTGGAGGTGCAGAAGTACGGCCGTGAGCCCATTTCGTTGCACACCCCTTTGGGTGAGGATGGCGACAGCGAGTTCGGCGACCTGATCGAGGACACCGAGGCTGTGGTTCCGGCGGACGCCGTGGGCTTTACGATGCTGCAGCAGCAGCTCGAGCAGCTCCTCGATTCGCTCTCAGAGCGCGAAGCCGGCGTGATCCGCATGCGATTCGGTCTGGGCGATGGGATGCCCAAGACGCTGGATCAGATCGGTGACACGTTCGGCGTGACACGCGAGCGCATCCGTCAGATCGAGTCGAAGACCATGGCGAAGCTGCGACACCCATCGCGCAGCCAGCAGCTGCGGGACTACCTGGACTGAGCAGGACACAACGGCGAAGGCCCCCGGCGATGGAAATCATCGCCGGGGGCCTTCTTCTGATCACGCAGCTTATGCGTTGAGCTTATGGGTCTCGTCGTGCCAGACCTCCGCCATGGGGCGCAGCTTCTGCTCGTGCTTGTTCGCGTGGTGCGCACAGAACAGCAGTTCGCTTCCGCCCAGCAGCACTCGGACGTATGCCTGCGCACCGCAGCTGTCGCAGCGATCCAGTGCGCTCAGGGGACGATCCGCGGACTCGACCTCATCGGTGCGTTCCTGCTCGAGTGTCGTCATGGCAACCTCCTCTTCATCTTCGTTCACTTCGTCACCATCCAAGCACGCTCGGCTCGGAATCCCCCCATTCGAGAGCGCGGGTTCGCTGACCGCGTATCGAAGTCGGCCGCGAACGCACTCGCCGCGGTCCTTCCGCGTCAGTGCGGGTGGTGTGCCCTAGTGTTGACCCGTCATCAACCTGAGGAGATCTGAGCAGTGGCAGATTCCAATTATTCCGCGCGGCACCTGACGGTACTCGAAGGCCTTGAAGCAGTGCGCAAGCGTCCGGGCATGTACATCGGCACGACTGATTCGCGCGGCCTCATGCACTGCCTGTGGGAGATCATCGACAATTCTGTCGACGAAGCTCTGGCTGGTCACGGGAACGAGATCGGTATCACCCTGCACGATGACGGCAGTGTGACCGTTACCGACGACGGCCGTGGCGTGCCGGTCGATATCGAGCCGAAGAGCGGCTTGAGCGGTGTGGAGCTCGTCTTCACGAAGCTGCACGCCGGCGGCAAGTTCGGCGGCGGCGGATATGCATCGTCGGGTGGCTTGCATGGCGTGGGCGCATCCGTCGTGAACGCACTGTCGTCGCGTCTCGATGTCGAGGTGGACCGAGATGGGAAGACATGGGCGATGTCCTTCCGCCATGGCGAGCCCGGTGTGTTCGCCGGTGAGGGACCCGACAGCCCGTTCACCCCGTTCGAGGACTCGTCCGAGCTGAGGATCGCCGGTAAGGTCAAGCGCGGGGTGACGGGTACTCGTGTGCGGTACTGGGCCGATCCGCAGATCTTTCTCTCCTCAGCGCGATTCGAGCCGGAATCGCTCGTTGCACGCGCGCGTCAGACCGCTTTTCTAGTGCCGGGTTTGGCCATCGAGATCACTGATGAGCGCTCCGAGTCCGCGGGCGACGATGGCACGGCACCAGTGCATCGTTTCGCTTACGAGGGTGGCATCTCGGAGTTCGTCGAGTTCTTGGCAGTGGATGCTCCGCTGACCGACACGTGGCGCGTCACCGACACCGGTAAGTTCACCGAGACGGTTCCCGTAATGGACGAGCAGAGCGGGCATCTGGTCTCGCGCGAAGTCGAGCGCGAGTGCGAGGTAGATATCGCGCTGCGCTGGGGTACCGGCTACGACACCGAGATTCAGAGCTTCGTCAACATCATCGCCACGCCGAAGGGCGGTACGCACCTGGCCGGCTTCGAACAGGGGCTCACGCGATTCTTCCGCAAGCAGATCGAGATCAACGCGCGCAAACTCAAGGCGGGCAGCGATAAGCCGGACAAGGACGACATTCTCACCGGGCTCACCGCCGTCGTAACCGTGCGCGTGCCCGAGCCGCAGTTTGAGGGGCAGACCAAGGAAGTGCTGGGCACGGCAGCCGTGCGCGCTATCGTCTCGAAGGCGATCGTGCAGGGCATGACTGCCCGATACGAATCGACGAAGAAGCCGGACAAGACGCAGACGAATGCGCTGCTTGAGAAGATGGTCTCGGAGATGAAAGCGCGGATCGCGCTGCGCGCGCAGCGCGACACCGCGCGTCGGAAGAGCTCGCTCGAGAGCTCGTCGCTCCCGGCGAAGCTCATCGACTGCCGGTCGAAAACGGTCGCGGAGACCGAGCTGTTCATCGTCGAGGGCGACAGCGCTCTCGGTACCGCGCGCCCGGCGCGCGATAGCGAGTTTCAGGCGCTCCTCCCGATTCGCGGCAAGATCCTCAACGTGCAGAAAGCTTCGGTCGCCGAGATGCTCAACAACACCGAGTGCGGTGCGATCATCAAGGTGATCGGTGCGGGGTCCGGCCGCGATTTCGAACTCGAGTCTGCCAGGTACGGCAAAGTCATTCTGATGAGCGATGCCGACGTCGACGGTGCGCACATTCGCACGCTTCTGCTGACGCTCTTCTTCCGTTACATGCGACCCATGCTCGAAGCTGGACGCGTGTACGCCGCAGTGCCGCCACTGCATCGCGTCATCGTGCAGAACGCCGGTCGCAAGGCGAACGACGTCATCTACACGTACAGCGAGCGCGAGCTGAATACGCTGCTCGCCGACCTGAAGAAGCGGGGAAAGAAATACCTCGAACCCATTCAGCGATACAAGGGACTCGGTGAGATGGACGCCGACCAGCTCGCCGAGACGACGATGGATCGAGATCAACGTGCGCTCCGTCGGGTGCGCGTCGAAGATGCGCACGCCGCATCTCAGATCTTCGAGCTGCTCATGGGGAATGATGTCGCTCCGCGCAAGGAGTTCATCATTGAGAATGCCGACGACCTGGACCGCGAGCGCATCGACGCATAAGCACCGTTTCATCGACCCCTGGTGCGCTGCGATGAGAGTGCGTCTGGGGCTCCCTTCCGAAGATCGAGGAGCCCCAAACGCGCTCCCGCCGAGGCGAAGGTTACGGCGCGACCCCGACGTACGCGGCTGATCCGTCGATGGGCTGGCCCGATCCGTCGCGTTTGCCGAGCTCAGTCGGAAGCTTGCGGGCCGTGCCATCGGATGCGAGCGCGCGAGGCTCGCCCGTGCCGACCCAGGCGCAGGCGATCTGATCCTCCCATTTGAGGAAGCGCTGGGCCCGCACTCCGCCGGTCGCTCGGCCCTTCGGGGGGAACTCGCTCCAGTCCGAGACCTTCGCGGTCGCCACATCGGTTCCTGGGAGCGTGATCGAGCTGTCGGCGACGGTCACCACGCGTGCGTCTACTCCCTCGGGAACGGCGCCCGCGAAAACGACGCGCGCCTCGGGGGAGAGGCGCATTCCCGTCATGCCCGCGGCAGGTCGACCCTGCGGTCGCACGGCAGCAGCGGGGAAGCGCAGGAGCTGAGCGTCGCTGGAGACCGCGGCGATCTCGGTGCCGTCGGGAGCGGCGAACGCTCCCACCACGGCGTCGCCCGGCTTCAAGCTGATGACTTCGAACGCGGGTTTCGCGGGCAGATCCGTGAGCAGCACGCGCTTGACGGTGCCCAGCCTCGTGAAGAGCCCCACGGGCGTCTCCGTGTCGAGAGGCACCACGCCGACGACGCGCAGGCTCTTGTGCGTGACACCGATGTAGTCGAGCAGCTTTGCGCCCGCTGAGAATGCGATGCTCGCAGCGGGTACGAGCGGGAGATCGACCGGGGTGAAGCGCTGCAGCGTGCCGTCGGACAGGATCGCTCCGAGCTCGCCGCGCACCGTGCCGTCGATCGTGGTGAGCACAGCGCCGTGCTTGGTTGCCCGGGGGGCAGGGCGCACGTTGCTCGGCGCATCAGGGTCGCGATCGATGCGAAGGGCACGGCCGGTCACGGAGAGCAGCACGGTGCAGGGCGTATCGGCGACCTCGAGCGATGTCGCCGACGATGCAGAACGCGTCGGGCGCACCACGGCCCCAGTGAGTACCGTGCGTCGCGGAGTACCGAACGCCTCGGCGGCTTCGTCCATCTCGTGCGCGACCACTTCGCGCAGGCGGTGGTCATCACCGAGAATCGCGAGTAGTCGATCGATTTCTGCCTGGAGTTCGTCTCGCTCCGCTTCGAGCTCGACCCGAGAGAACTTGGTGAGCCGACGCAGGCGCAGTTCGAGGATGTACTCGGCCTGTGCCTCGGAGAGCTCGAAGACCTGCATCAAGCGACTCCGCGCTGCGTCAGCATCGTCACTGGTGCGGATGACCTGGATGACCTCGTCGATGTCGACGATCGCGATGAGCATGCCCTCGACGAGGTGCAAGCGCTCGCGCCGCTTCATCAGCCGGTGCTCTGAGCGCCGGGTGACCACCGAGATGCGGTGATCGAGGAACACTCGCAGCATCTCGCGCAGCCCCAGCGTCTGCGGTTGCCCCTGCACGAGTGCGACCGAGTTGATGCTGAAGGAGTCTTCGAGCGGCGTATAGCGGAACAGCTGTTCGAGCACGGCCTCGGGCGAGAAGCCGGTCTTCAGCGTGATGACGAGGCGGAGCCCGTTCTTACGGTCAGTCAGGTCGGCAACGTCGGATATACCGGAGAGCTTCTTGGCTTCGACGCCCTGCTTGATCTTCTCGATCACGCGCTCGGGACCGACGAGATACGGCAGCTCGGTGACGACGAGGCCGGTGCGTCGCGGCGCGAGCTGCTCGACAGAGACTTTCGCTCGTGTGCGGAAAGCGCCGCGTCCCGTGCGGTACGCGTCTTTCACGCCCTCCAGACCGACGATGGTGCCGCCTCCGGGCAGGTCAGGGCCCGGGATGTACTCCATGAGCTCGTCGACCGTCGCGTCGGGATTGCGCAGCAGGTGCTTCGCTCCGTCGACGACCTCGATGAGATTGTGCGGCGCGAGGTTCGTGGCCATTCCCACAGCGATACCGCTCGCGCCATTGACGAGCAGGTTCGGCACTGCAGAGGGCAGCACCTCGGGCTGCAGCAGCTGGCTGTCGTAGTTCGGCACGAAGTCCACGACGTTCTCGTCGAGTGACTCCGTCATGGCGAGCGCTGCCCCGGCGAGTCGGGCCTCGGTGTAGCGGGAAGCCGCCGGGCCGTCGTCGAGCGACCCGAAGTTGCCGTGGCCGTCGACGAGCGGTAGGCGCATCGCGAAGCTCTGCGCGAGGCGCACGAGTGCATCGTAAATCGACGAGTCGCCGTGCGGGTGCAGCTTGCCCATCACCTCGCCGACCACACGAGCCGACTTGACGTGCCCCTTCTCGGGGCGCAGACCCATGTCTTGCATCATGTAGAGGATGCGTCGCTGCACCGGCTTGAGACCATCGCGTGCGTCGGGAAGCGCGCGCGAGTAGATCACGGAGTAGGCGTACTCGAGGAACGAACCCTCCATCTCTTGAAGGATGTCGATGTCTTCGATGCGTTCGCCGGCGAGTTCGTGGGACGCGTCCGGGGTACCGGCGGACGTACTGCGGGGGTCGGTCATAATGGATTTCATGCTACCGACGACCGCCGACAACGGCGCGAGGCTTGCCGCGATTCTGCCAAGCGGCATCGCCGCGGTCGCGCGCGGGCTCGCAACGACGCTCCCCGAAGAACTCCGGTACGCCGATGCCGACTCGCTTCCCGCCCTCCGCTCATTCGTGATGATCGTGGTCGATGGCCTCGGGAGTGCGAATCTGGCAGCGCGAGCCGGCCATGCACCCGCGCTGGCACGCCTCCCGCGCAAGCGAATCGAGACCGTTGCTCCTTCAACCACGGGGGCTGCGTTGACGACGCTCCTCACCGGCCGACTTCCGGGGGAGCACGGGCTGATCGGCTATCGCATCAGGCACCCTGAGCTCGGTCTCGTCACCACGCTTCGCGATTGGCAGGGCATCGGCGATCCGCGAGCCTGGCAGCACGCCACTCCGCTGCTCACGCATGCGTCGTCGATCGGAGCGCGAGCCGTCGCGATCGGGCGCCCCGCGCATGCCACCGGCGGCCTCACCGAAGCCATTCTCGCCGGCGCCGAATATCTCGGGGGCCAGCGGATTGAGGATCGATTCGCGCTCGCCTCCCGGGTGCTGCGTGAACAGACCCCCGCGATCGTCTACCTCTACATCGACGAGCTCGACAAAGCCGGACATGAGCATGGATGGCAGGGGGAGCAGTGGGGGCGGCGACTCGAGCAGTTCGACGCGTCGCTCGAGGGCTTCCTGCGCTCACTGCCGGGAGACGTCGGGATCGCAATCACCGCTGATCACGGGATGGTGGATGTCGCGCCGCATCAGCAGATCATGCTCGAGGCGGATCCCGCCCTGCTCGACGGGGTTGCAGCGATCGGGGGCGAACCGCGATTCCGATCGCTGTACCTGCACGAGGGAGTCGACGCGGAGGCGATCTCCCGTGCGTGGCAGGAGGCAGAGGGAAGCCGTGCGTGGGTGGGCACGCGTGCCGAGCTGATAGCGAACGGCAGCTTCGGCCCGGTTCGCCCCGGCGTCGAAGAGCGCCTGGGCGACGTACTCATCGCTGCGCGCAAGCAGGTCGCCTATTACACGAGCACCGAGGATCCCCGAGTGCTCACCATGGTCGGCCAGCACGGGTCGTTCACGGATGAGGAGCGCGGCGTGCCGCTCGCGCTCGGGGGCGCGCTCGTCGGAACACGGTTCGCGGCGGCCGTTCAGGCCACAGCGAACAGCCGTTCACCGCACTGATCAGGAAGCCTACGAGGTCCGGAGCTCGTCGAAACGACGAGGGTCGCGCCGAATGCTCAGTTCGAGGGGTCCTCGTCGCTGCGCGTACCGAACAAGATGTCGTCCCAGCTCGGGATCGAGGCGCGACCCTTCTTCGAGCTGCGTTCGGAATCGGGCGCAACGCCAGTCGGCTCGGGCGGGCCCTGCGCCGGTTCCTGGCGCTCGGCGGCTGGAGATCCCGAACCGCGAGCTGCGCCCGAGACGCCTGCGGTACTCCAGATGCTTCGCGGAGCGGGCGGTGCTTCTGGTGCCGCGTTCTGCGGCTGCGGTGCCCGACCGGCGCGTTCGGGCGATGGCGCTTCACGGGCGGATCCCGATTCCGCGGCATCGTCTGCATCGTCGATCTCGAGCGCCGCAAGATCGAGTTCCTGCGGCTGCAGCTCTGAACCGGTGCCGCCGTCGTGACGCTTTCCCTGATCTCGCTCTCCACGCCGCTTACGCAGGGCGTCGAGCAGGTCGGCGGTTTGGCTCAGGTCTGCAGGGGCCTCCGCATCCGAAGAAATGGCGCGCTGATCGATCTCGCGTCGACGAGCGAACTCCGCGTTGGGGTCGCTGAGCGGCGCGTTCGGATCTTCTGCGGGTTCCAGTGCCGGATCCGCGTCGGCCCGCTCATCTTCGGAGACGCCACTGGGCAATCCGTCGGCATCGAACGCTCCCGAATCGAACCGCCCCGACCGTTCGGCCGTATCGACCGCTCGCAATTTCGGAATCAAGCGGTCGCCCACGTCACCCTGCTTGGAGAGATTGACGGCGTCGGGATTGATGGGCGAGAGCACGCCCTTGCGGTGATCGAAGGTCCACACGGCGCGGTGGGCGACGTCGCGGGAAATGAACTCGAGGCTCACCATCCAACCGCGCTCTTCGTCGCGCCACGAAGACCATTCGTTGGTGTCAGAGCCGAGGGTGGAAAGTCGTTCTGAGATCACTGCGCCGAATTGCTGGTTACCGTCATCCTGCGCCTCCGTGCGGACGGGCACTGCGTGCGCGCGCTCAAGAATGTACCGGCGCTCGGCGAGCACCGGCTCTTCATAGCGCTCGATATCGACATCGTCGAGACCGGTCTCCGAGGCGACCTGAGCGCGCGTCTTGCCTGCTCGGATGAGCGCCTGGATCTCACGCGGGCCGACCTTTCCGGGCAGTCGTTCTCGACGACCGAGGTGTCGGAGCTCGCTCAACGCAGCGTCGTCCACGACGAAGCGGAACTCGTCACCTGCATCGTTCGCGACGATCAGCGACCGGTCATCTCGGCGCACAAAGCGCAGTTCGTCCATCGGCGCATCCCTTCGTGAGTCGCGACCCAGAGTGTCACACGGAGACCCGGTGACGCAGCATTGATGCGGCGCGTGGCGAAACGCGAACCCGCAAAACTTCGCGCTCAGAGAACTTTCCGAGCAAGGGTTTGCGCAGGGAGTGCATCGTGCGGCAGACTATGGCCGCTCGAAGGATAAGGTGCCGGCAGACCGGCCCGGGAATGCAGGAGAGAATGGCCACGGATTACGACGCCCCGCGCAAGACTGAAGAAGACGCCGAGTCGATCGAGGCGTTGAAGGAGCGTGGACCGGCAAAGGGCGCGTCAGGCCTCGACTCCGATGACGCCGACAACCCGAGTTTCGACCTCGGCGGAAATGACCTCTCCGACGTCGAACTCGACGTCATCGTGCTGCCTCAGCAGGACGACGAGTTCACGTGCGTGAGCTGCTTCCTGGTCCGCCACCGCTCGCAGATCGACCACGAGACCGACCTCGGGCCGATTTGCCGCGAATGCTCAAACTGAGTCGCATCGCGACTCTGGCATTCGCGGCTGACG
>NZ_JBFBML010000010.1:0-58475 GCF_040687075.1 Leucobacter sp. NPDC077196 | reverse complement strand
GCCACCGCGTCAGAATGCTCAAACTGAGTCGCATCGCGACTCAGGCATTCGCGGCTGACGCCACCGCGTCAGAATGCTCAAACTGAGTCGCATCGCGACTCAGGCATTCGCGGCTGACGCCACCGCGTCAGAATGCTCAAACTGAGTCGCATCGACTGATTGAACTCAGCGCAACGGCCGCCCCCGCTCGACGCGGGGGCGGCCGTTGTGCGTTCCCGGAGAGGATGACCGGGACTGAAAGTCACGCGGCGCGAACCGCGACAATCGCGTCAGCGAGTTTCTTCGGGTGCCGAGTCGTCAGAATCCAGTGCGGTGCAGGATCAGCGGGATCAGTGTTGGCGATCCGCACGCCGCGATGAATCCAGCCGCGCAGCAATAGGTAGTTGCGTGCGTCTGACCCTGGGCCGATCGCTGCTTTGAGCCCCTCGGCTCCCAAGAGCTCGATGTCTCCGAGAAGTGACACCGGAATGGCGGCTCGGCCAGCCGTAAGTCGCCCATTCTCGACGACGATGGAGGGGCTGAGCAGGAGAAACGTGGCCGCCAGAATCACGTAGACGGTGACACCTGTCGGGATTGCCCATTGGGCGTTGATCGGCGTCAGCACGAGCGCGACCGCAGGGATCACCAGCACCAGCGCAATGAAGAGGCTCACTCCGGGAAGTAGTCGCTCCCGGTAGGTCGTCGTTGGCGGGGCAGTGCTGGCGTCACGGGTCATGGTTCCCATTATCCCGCGGCCCGCTCAGAGAGAGCCGCGAGGTCCGTCGATCCGAGCACACGGTCGGCAGAATCCGCTAGCCTGTGCTGGTGACTGATGTGGTTGAGGTACCGATTGTGGCGGATCTCCCGCCGCACTACGCGCACGCCAACGATGCGGGGGCCGACCTCCGCGCGACCGAGGCTGTTGATCTGGGGCCGGGGGAGCGAGCGCTGATCGGCACGGGCGTCTCGATCGCGCTGCCGGACGGGTACGCCGCCTTCGTCGTTCCACGGAGCGGCCTGGCCGCCAAGCACGGCATCACCGTGGTGAATTCGCCGGGAACCGTGGACGCAGGATATCGAGGCGAGATCAAAGTGACGCTGTTGAACACCGATCGTTCGCAGCGCTTCTCGGTCGCGGCGGGCGACCGCATCGCGCAGCTTGTCGTCATGCCCGTGACGCGCGCGGTCTTTGTGCCGGTATCCGAGCTCCCCACGAGCGAGCGCGGCACCGGTGGATTCGGTTCGACCGGCGTGAGCGGCTGACGAGAGGCGCCCAAGGCGGGTGGCCGCCGATTGAGTTCGACCCACAGGGTCACGACGAAGGAGTAACTACGATGAGCGAAGCACAGACGCCGGAGCAGCGCTCGGCTGACGATGTCGAATTGAGTGAGCGCACGCCGGAGGTCGTCGACGACGCGAAATCTGCGCCGGCCGACCGCGAGACCGCGGGTCCGTTCGACGCATCCGAGGTTCCCGCGATGCGGCCGTACGTCGACTTGGGAGGTATCAAGGTCGCGCCCCGCGAGGGTCTTCAGCTGCGGCTCGAGGTCGATGAGCGCGCGAATCGCGTCATCGCGGTGTCGCTCGAGTACGCCGAGTCCCTGCTTCAGGTGCAGGCGTTCGCTGCGCCGAAGAAGACGGGCCTGTGGGGCCCCGTGCGCGCTCAGCTGACGCAGCAGATGACGTCTCAGGGCGGTACGGTCGCCGAAGAACCAGGCTCGCTCGGCCCTGAGCTCCTTGTCGAAACGCCTGCACCGGGAGACCAGGAAGGCACGCGCGTTGCGCGTTTCATCGCCGTCGACGGCCCGAGGTGGATGCTGCGCGGCGTGATCATGGGCAAGGCCGCTCAAGATTCCGAAGCACGCGAACGCGTCATCGAGCTCTTCCGCGAGCTCGTGGTCGTGCGCGGCGACCAGCCGATGCCTCCCAGCGAGCTGTTGCAGTTGAAGGTTCCCGCTGGCGTGCAGGGGCAGCGACAGGCCCCTCCCGCCGGAACGCTTCCGGTGTGAGCAGGTCGGAGGATGGCCGGGTTGAGGGATCCGGGGAACGCGAGGAAGACCGTGCTGCATCCCGGCATCGCACTCCGCTGACCCCTCCGAGCGCTCGTGCTGACTCAGACAAGGATGCGCCAGCGGAATCAGCGGAACCAGCGACGTTCGGGGGAGCACTCGGGCGCACCGTTCGGGCCGGCATGTCGGGGGAGTCGCTCACCGGGCGCGGCGTGCTCGACGCCATCGGCGGGTGGCGCGGCGTCGCCGAGACGCTCGTTCCGGGACTCCTCTTCCTCGTGATCTTCACCTTCACCCGCGATGCGCGCATCTCTGCCATCGCTCCTGCTGCGCTCGCGCTCATCGCCGTCGTCGTGCGACTGGTGCGGCGGGAGCCGCTCGTCTCGGTGTTCTCGGGTGCAGCTGGCGTGGCGATCGCGGTTGCTGCAACTCTGCTCACCGGTCGCGGGGCCGACTACTACGTGCCCGGGTTCATCACGAACATCGTGTGGTCTGCCGGATTGCTCATCTCTGTTGCGGTCGGCTGGCCGCTCGTCGGCGTCGCACTCGGAGCCCTGCGGGGAGACCTCACTGGATGGCGCCGCGATCGGGCGCTGAAGCGCGTAGCAGCGTGGCTCACGCTCCTCTGGAGCGGGCTGTTCCTCGCTCGACTCGCCGTGCAAATGCCGCTCTACTTCGCGGCACGCGAACCCGACGGCGTTGCGGCTACCGATGCCCTCGGAATCGCTCGCCTCGTCATGGGGGTGCCGCTGTTCGCACTCGTGGTCGTCTTCACGTGGATGGTGCTGAGCAGGCTCCCTCCATCATCTGATGAATCCAAGGGTGAATCTGGCGCGAACACTGGGCAAAACACCCCGTCCGCATAACATTCGATGCGTCTGATCCGGGTGTAGAATTATCTTGACATCGAGACACATTGGAGGAGCTCAATGGGAGCCGTTAACAGCTTCGAAGCGAAGAGCACCCTCGCCGTCGGCGAGAAGGAATACGGGATCTATCGAATCGACCAGGTCCCCGGTCACGAGCGGCTGCCGTACAGCCTGAAGGTACTGCTGGAGAACCTCCTCCGCACCGAAGACGGGGCCAACGTCACGCGGTCGCACATTGAGGCTCTCGGCAACTGGGATCCGAGCGCCCAGCCGGATACGGAGATCCAGTTCTCCCCGGCGCGCGTCATTATGCAGGACTTCACGGGCGTGCCCTGCGTTGTAGACCTGGCGACGATGCGCGAGGCCGTCGTGGAGCTGGGCGGTACTCCCGACAAGATCAACCCCCTCGCTCCCGCTGAGATGGTCATCGACCACTCCGTGATCTCGGATGTGTACGGCACACCCGATGCCGCCGCCCGCAACGTGGAGATCGAGTACCAGCGCAATGGAGAGCGCTACCAGTTCCTCCGCTGGGGCCAGGGTGCCTTCGACGAGTTCAAGGTCGTTCCGCCCGGCACCGGCATCGTGCATCAGGTCAACATCGAGTACCTCGCGCGCGTCACCTTCACTCGCGAGATCGATGGCGAGCTGTTCGCGTACCCCGACACCTGCGTTGGCACCGATTCGCACACCACGATGGAGAACGGCCTCGGCGTGCTCGGCTGGGGCGTCGGCGGCATCGAGGCCGAGGCCGCGATGCTTGGGCAACCGATTTCGATGCTCATCCCGCGCGTCGTCGGGTTCAAGCTCTCGGGCCAGATCCCCGCTGGTGTGACCGCGACCGACGTCGTGCTCACCATCACGCAAATGCTGCGCAAGCACGGTGTCGTCGGCAAGTTCGTCGAGTTCTACGGCGAGGGCGTCGGCTCGGTGCCGCTCGCGAACCGTGCAACCATCGGCAACATGAGCCCCGAGTTCGGCTCGACAGCTGCGATGTTCCCGGTCGACGACGTCACGCTCGACTACATGCGCCTCACGGGGCGCTCCGAAGAGCAGATCGAGCTCGTGCGGGCCTACACGCAGGCCCAGGGCATGTGGCACGATGCGTCTCGTGAGCCGGAGTTCAGCGAGTACCTCGAGCTCGACCTCAGCACCGTCGTGTCGTCGATCGCCGGCCCGAAGCGCCCGCAGGATCGTATCGAGCTGACGAACTCGAAGTCGCAGTTCGAAACCGATCTGAAGAACTACGCGCAGGCGGCGAACCCCGCGAAGGTCAAGGACGAGCAGGGGCGCGAATTCGAGATCGACCACGGAGCGGTCACGCTCGCATCGATCACGTCGTGCACGAACACGTCCAACCCCTCGGTGATGCTCGCTGCCGGTGTGCTCGCTCGCAACGCAGCTGCGCGCGGGCTGCGCGCGAAGCCTTGGGTCAAGACCACGCTGGCGCCCGGATCCAAGGTTGTCACGGACTACTACGAGAAATCCGGCTTGAACCGCGATCTCGAGCAGCTCGGCTTCTACACCGTGGGCTACGGCTGTGTGACCTGCATCGGAAACTCGGGTCCTCTGAACCAGGAGATCTCTGATGCGGTGAACGATCACGACCTCGCGGTAACCGCGGTGCTCTCTGGCAACCGCAACTTCGAGGGCCGCATCAACCCTGACATCAAGATGAACTACCTCGCGAGCCCGCCGCTCGTGATCGCCTACTCGCTCGCCGGAACGATGGACTTCGACTTCGACACCGAGGCGCTCGGTCAGGATGAGGCCGGCAATGATGTGTTCCTGCGCGACATCTGGCCCGATCCGGTCGAGGTGCAGAAGATCGCCGATGCGTCGATCGACTCAGGCATGTTCACCGAGAAGTACGCCACGGTGTTCGACGGCGATGAGCACTGGACGTCACTGCCGACCCCTGACGGCAACACCTTCGCCTGGGACGAGAAGTCGACCTACGTGCGGAAGGCGCCCTACTTCGACGGCATGCAGCTTGAGCCGACGCCGGTCACCGATATCTCGGGCGCGCGCGTGCTCGCCAAGCTCGGCGATTCGGTCACGACCGACCACATCAGCCCTGCCGGCAGCTTCCGGGCCGAGACCCCTGCCGGCCAGTACCTCGTAGAGAACGGCATCTCACCGAAGGACTTCAACACCTACGGGTCGAGGCGCGGCAACCACGAGGTGATGATTCGCGGAACGTTCGCGAACATCCGCCTGCGCAACCAGCTGCTCGCCGGCGAGAACAACGGAGCCGGTGTCGAGGGTGGCTTCACCCGTGACTTCACTGTCGACGGTGCTCCGAAGTCGTACATCTACGACGCGTCGCAGAACTACCAGGCGGCGGGAATTCCGCTCGTGGTGCTCGGCGGCAAGGAGTACGGATCGGGTTCCTCGCGCGACTGGGCCGCGAAGGGCACCAGCCTGCTGGGCGTCAAGGCGGTCATCACCGAGAGCTTCGAGCGCATCCACCGCTCGAACCTCATCGGAATGGGCGTCCTTCCGCTGCAGTTCCCCGAGGGCGAGAACGCCGAAAGCCTGGGGCTCGACGGCACCGAGACCTTTGACATCTCGGGCATCACCGCGCTCAACGAGGGCGTGACGCCGCGCACGGTCTCCGTCACGGCGACCCGCGAGGATGGCACTTCGGTTTCGTTCGAAGCGGTCGTTCGTATCGACACCCCGGGTGAGTCCGACTACTACCGCAACGGCGGCATCCTGCAGTACGTGCTGCGTTCGCTCGTCTGATTTGCATCGATCGCAGTTGCGCCCGAGTGCTTCCAGCGCTCGGGCGCAACTACATTTCAGGCGAGGATTCGTACCTCCGCCCCGAGTAGACTGAGGGGATGCTCTGACCCTCCCGGTCGGGCGGAACGGAGGTCGGCGGGTGGCGATCCTGGATCGAATCCGAGATCCGCGTGATCTCGACGCGCTGTCGCTCGAGGAGTGCGAGTTGCTCGCCGCGGAGATTCGTGAGTTCCTGATCGCCGCGGTGTCGCGGACTGGAGGGCACCTCGGACCCAACCTGGGGGTCGTCGAACTCACGATCGCGCTCCATCGCGTCTTCCGCTCGCCGAGAGACCCGATCGTCTTCGACACCGGGCATCAGAGCTACGTGCACAAGCTGCTCACGGGTCGACGGGACTTCTCAGGTCTGCGCAGTCGCGGCGGGCTCGCCGGCTACCCGCAGCGTGCAGAGTCGGAGCACGACATCGTGGAGAGCTCGCACGCCTCGAGTTCACTGAGCTGGGCCGACGGTATCTCCCGGGCGTTCGCTCGACGAGCCGAGACCGACCCCTCGCAGCAGCATCGGCACGTGGTCGCCGTCGTCGGCGACGGCGCGCTTACCGGCGGGATGACCTGGGAAGCGCTCAACAACATCACCGACGACAATGACCGCAATCTCGTGCTGGTCGTGAACGACAATGGACGCTCGTACGCGCCCACCATCGGCGGCATGGCTCGGTTCTTGAACTCCGTGCGTTCGAAGGACGCCTATCGCGATCTGCAGGAGGGCAGCGAGAAGCTGTTCTCCCGTCTCGGGACGCCGGGTCGCACGTTCTACCGCGCGGCTCGCGGCGCCATGCGCGGGTTCGTCAGCCGAGCGTCGGATAACCAGGATCTGTATTCCAACCTCGATATCAAATATCTCGGTCCCGTCGATGGCCACGACCTCCTCGCCGTCGAAGAGGTGCTGCGCCAGGCCAAGGGCTACGGGCGGCCGACACTCGTGCATGTGATCACCGAGAAAGGGCGCGGGTACGCTCCCGCCGAGAACGACGTCGCCGATCAGTTCCACGCGATCGGTCAGATTGATCCGGGCAGCGGTGAACCCGTCGAGGCCGTCGCCGGCCGGAGTTGGACCTCGGTCTTCCGTCAGCGCATCGTGGAGCTGGCAGAGGGCGACGCGCGCATCATCGGAATCACCGCTGCGATGCTGGTGCCGACCGGACTCGATGCACTCGCCACCCGCCACCCGGGCCGCGTGATCGACGTCGGCATCGCCGAGCAGCACGCGGTCACCAGCGCGGCTGGCCTCGCTTACGGAGGGCTGCATCCCGTGGTCGCGGTGTACGCGACCTTCATGAATCGCGCCTTCGATCAGCTGCTGATGGACGTCGCGCTGCATCGCGCCGGTGTCACATTCGTGCTCGACCGCGCGGGCATTACCGGCCCCGACGGGGCGAGTCACAACGGGGTGTGGGACCTGGCGACGCTGCAGGTGGTTCCTGGCATTCGGATCGCGGCGCCGCGCGACGCGCAGACGCTGTGCGAGACGCTGGGGGAGGCAGTCGCGATCGACGATGGTCCGACGGTGCTGCGTTACCCGAAAGGTGCAGTGGGAGACGACATCCCAGCCCTTCGGCGCTTGGCCGACGGTGTCGAGGTGTTGCGCGAATCAGAGGTCGACGGCCGCGAACACCGGGACGTGCTCTTCGTCGCGGTGGGACCAATGGCGGTCATTGCGCTCGAAGCGGCTCAGCAGCTCGAATCGCTGGGCATCACTTCGACGGTGATCGACCCGCGCTGGGTCGTTCCCGTGGCGGTTTCCCTCGTCGATGCGGCAGCTCAGCATCGGCTCGTGGTCACCATTGAGGACGGTATTCGCGTCGGAGGCGTCGGAACGCGCATCCGTCAGGCCTGCAGAGACGCTGGAGTAGACACCGCCGTCAGCGAACTCGGCACCCCCGATGCATTCCCGGATCACGCCTCCCGTTCGGAGCTGCTGGCCGACGCGGGCCTCACGGCGGACCAAATCGCCGCTAGCGTTGCCGAGCAAGTGCGCGGTGATCGCGTGCCGATCGCTCGCCCTGAAGCCGGCGATCGACCTGTGAGCTGAGCTGGTCAGCAGAGGCCGTCGTCGATACCGCTGCTCATGGGCGTTCAACTGCGCAGCGGGGCGGACGGGATTGACTCCCATCCGCCCCGCTTCGCACGACGCTCGCCTCAGCGCGCTCCCGCGATCCGAGGATCGTGGAACGTCCCGCCGAACGCTCGCTCACTTGCTCCTGAGCGATCGAGGTACGGCGTCGCGCCGCCGGCCTGGAAGGGCCAGCCGGCGCCCAGGATCAGACACAGGTCGATGTCCTCAGCCGCAGCGACGACGCCTTCATCGAGCATGATCTTGATTTCACCGGCGAGCTCGTCTTCGACCCGTCGGAGGATCTCCTCCTCGCTGACCGCTGTCTTGCCGAGCGTGACGGCCTTCTTGCCCGATTTCGAGAGGTCTTCGACCTTCCCCATCTTCGACTTTACGAGGGGCTCTTCGACCTCGGCGAGCCGGTGCAGATTCTCGGAGGCGTAGAAGCGGTCGGGGAATGCAGCGACCATCGTGTCTTGCACGTGCGCAGCGACCTTCCATCCGACGAGGTCGATGAGCTCGAACGGCCCCATCGGCAGCCCGATAGGAGCAAAGGCGCGTTCCACGACCGGCAAGGGCGTGCCCTCGTCGAGCGCGCGCGCCGCCTCACCCATCACCTTTGCGAGCAGGCGATTCACCACGAAACCCGGGCGGTCGGCGGTGATGACCGCGCTCTTGCCGAGCTTCTTCGCGACGACCATCGCCGTCGCGAGGGACTCGTCGTCCGTGGTCGAAGTGCGCACGACCTCGATGAGTGGCATGACGGCGACCGGGTTGAAGAAGTGGAATCCGACGAGTCGCTCTGGGTGCGCAAGCCGCTCACCGATCTCCTGCACGGAGAGTGATGACGTGTTCGTCGCGAGCACCGCGGTCTCCGAGATGATCGCTTCGATCTCCGCGAAGACCTCCTGCTTCACGCTGAGTTCTTCGAAGACGGCCTCGATGACCCAGTCGCAGTCGGCGTACTGCGACTTGTCGGTCGTGCCGCGCACGAGATCCTTGATCTGATTCGCGTCGTCGGCGGTCAGTCGGCCCCTCTCGAGCATCTTGTCGACCTCGCCGCGAATGTACTCGAGTCCCTTGTCGACGCGCGACTGATCGAGGTCGGTGATGAGCACCGGCACGCGGAGCTTTCGTGCGAACAGCAATGCGAACTGACTCGCCATCAGCCCTGCCCCGATCACGCCGACCTTGCGTACCTGCTTCGCCAGCTGCTTGTCAGGGGCGCCTGCCGGACGCTTCGCGCGCTTCTGGACGAGGTCGAAGGCGTAGACCGAAGCTGCGAACTGATCGCCCGAGATGAGCTGGGCGAGTGCTTCATCCTCGCGCTCGAACCCGCGCCCCAGATCATTGTCCTTGGCGGCGCTGAGCAGGTCGAGAGCTGCATAGGGCGCCTTCGCCGTGGTGCCGATGCGCGCCTTCAGCGTATCGCGGGCGATCTTGATCGCAGCCGGCCATTTCGTGAGCCGTTCCAGCTTGCCCGGCACGTGCTTGCGGTCCACCTTCACGGATCCCGCGACGACGCCATCCGCCCACGCGATCGAGCGCTCCAGGAAGCTTGCGGCACCGAACATCGCGTCGAAGAGACCCATCTCGAACGCCTGCTTCGGCTTCAGCATGCGATTGTTCTTGAGCGGGTTCGACACGATGATCTCGAGCGCCCGCTCGATACCGATGAGATTCGGAACGATGGTTGCCCCGCCCCAGCCGGGAATGATGCCGAGGAACACCTCGGGAAAGGCGAGCGCCGCCGTGGAATCGTCAAGCGTGCGGTAATCGCAGTGCAGGGCGATCTCCAGTGCGCCGCCGAGTGCGAGGCCGTTCACGAACGCGAATGAGGGGACGCCGAGCTCACCGAACTTTCCGAGCACGAAGTGCCCGAACTGTGCCATGAGCCGCGCGTTCTCCTCGGTGGCGAGGGTCGAGACCTTTGATAAGTCTGCCCCCGCTGCGAAAATGAATGGCTTCCCGGTGACGGCGACCGCCGCGATCTCTCCGGCGGAAGCGCGCCGCCGGAGATCGTCGAGTGCGTTCCCGAGGCCCTGGAGTGTTCGGGGTCCCAGTGTGTTCGGACGGGTGTAGTCACGGCCGTTGTCGAGCGTGATGAGCGCGAGCGTGCCTCCCGAGGGAAGCGTCACATCGCGCACGAGTGACTCGGTGACGACCTCGTCGGCGGAGGCGGCGATGAGGGGAGAGAAGTCGATGCTGCGGTAGTCGGTCATGGCTTACTTGCCCTTCTTTCCGTCGAAATGCGGGTTCTCCCAGATCGCGGTGCCGCCCTGGCCGAGCCCGACGCACATGGCGGTGACACCGTAACGCACGTCCGGTCGCTGCGAGAATTGCCGTGCGAGCTGCGTCATGAGGCGCACTCCGGATGCGGCGAGCGGATGCCCGAACGCGATGGCGCCGCCCCACGGGTTCACGCGCGGGTCGTCGTCGGCGATGCCGAAGTGATCGGTGAATGAGAGCACCTGCACCGCGAACGCTTCGTTCAGCTCGAACAGACCGATGTCGTCGATGGTGAGGCCGGCTCGCGCGAGTGCCTTCTCGGTTGAGGGAACCGGGCCGAGGCCCATCACCTCCGGCTCGACGCCTGCAAAGCCGAATCCGACGAGCCGCATCTTCACCGAAAGTCCGAGCTGCTTCGCGGTGTCCCCGCCCGCGAGCAGGGAGATGGTCGCGCCGTCAGTGAGCGGCGAGGCATTGCCCGCAGTCACGCGGCCGTGCGGACGGAAGGGTGTCTTGAGCGTCGCCAAACCTTCCATGGTCGTCTCGGGGCGGCGCCCCTGATCCTCCGTCGCGAGACCCCAGCCCGTCTCCGAGCGCGTGGCAACCGGGATGAGATCGGCCTGGATGTCACCGCGATCGTACGCCGCCTGCACCTTCTGCTGGCTGAGCATGCCGAAGCGATCGGCACGCTCCTTCGTCAGCGCGGGAAACCGGTCGTGCAGCCGCTCGGCGGTGAGGCCCATGTTCAGCGCATCAGGGCTGACGAGCTTCTCAGCCACGAACCGGGGGTTCGGATCGGCGTCCAGTCCGATGGGGTGGCGGCCCATGTGCTCGACACCGCCGGCGATCGCGAGGTCGTACTGCCCCGCTCCAATCGCGGCACCCATGAACGAGGCCACCGTCAGCGCGCCGGCGCACATCCGATCGAGGGCGAAACCCGGAACGGTGACGGGGATCCCCGCGAGTATCGACACCGTGCGACCGAGTGTCAGGCCCTGGTCGCCCTGCTGGGTCGTCGCGGCGATGCCGACGTCGTCGATACGGTCGAGCGGAAGCTCTGGGTTGCGTTCGATGAGCCCCTGCAGTGCTTTGACCGCCAGGTCATCCGCGCGAGTTCCTGCGTATATTCCCTTGTCGCCCGCTCGCCCGAACGGGGTGCGGACACCGTCCACGAACACGACTTCTCTCATTGCGGCCACTTCGCCTCCATCAGCATTGGTGATCTGCGTCGTTTCCATACTAGAGAGACGGAGTCTCACGCGAAACCGAACCCACGAACGGCACTCAGCGAGCGCCGTCGGAGCGCGCGGAAATTATGGGAGGTCTACAAAAGCGGAGGCGATAATTGGTGCTGTAATGCCAACTTGCCAGTCTCGCGCGCCGAGTTCGCGGAGCCGGAGTGCGATGCTCTCCGCCGAGCGGTCCGCGGGCGGGCGCCATACGAGACGACGCAACGTGTCAGGGGTCAAGAGGTTTTCGAGCGGAATGCTTCGCGCAGCGGCCTCCGCCTCGATCACCGGACGCACGGCTTCCAAGCGCGCCGCGGCTTCGGGGCTGCGCTGAGCCCACATCCGGTGATGGGGAATCGAATCAGGATCGCGGCGCTTCTGCCCGGGCAGATTCTCGGTGGTCTTCCCCCGGAGGATGGCGGCCCACCATCGATCGATCTCGCTGCGGCTCGCCCTGCCCTTGAAATCCTGGAGGCGCGCAAGATCGCCTTTCGACCGCGGATTTGCACTCGCTGCCGCGACCACAGACGAATCGGGGATCAGACGACCGGGTGCGACGTCGCGTTCGCGCGCCAGGGCGTCGCGCCCTTCCCAGAGCTCGCGCGCCAGGGCGAGCGCACGGGGCGTCTTGAGCGCGTGGCCGCCCGAGAGCTTGCGCCAGGGCTCCTCAGGGCGCGGTTTCTCGGGCTTCGTGCGCACTGCTTCGAACTCCTGGCGAGCGAACTCGGCCTTCTCCTGCTCCTCGAGCCGCTCGGCGATCGCCGTACGAAGCCGCGGGAGCAGCACGACGTCGAGCGCTGCGTACTCGAGCCAGCCCTCGGGGAGGGGCCGCTGCGACCAGTCGGCTGCCGAATGTGCCTTCTCGAGGCTGATTCCGAGCAGCAACTCGACGATCGCGCCGAGTCCGACCCGATCGAATCCCAGCAGTCGCGCGGCGAGCTCGGTATCGAACAGGTGCGTCGGCACGAGGCCCAGGGCAGCGAGGCACGCGAGATCCTGCGAGGCAGCGTGGAAGATCCACTCGGCATCACTGATCGCACGCTGGAGCGGCGAGAAATCATCGATCCCTACCGGATCCATGAGAAACGTGCCAGCGCCCTGCCGGTGCACCTGCACGAGATAGGCCTCTCCGCCGTAGCGGAACCCCGACGCCCGTTCTGCGTCGACACCGACCGGTCCGGTTCCCTTCGCGAGCGCCGCTGCCGCCGCAGCGAGGCCCCCCGTGTCCACGACCATCGTCCATTCGATGTCGAGCTCCGACTGGGAGATCGTCATGCTGTTCAAACCCCTTCCGCGGCCTGGCGGGAGCGCCGTGCCGCGATGGAGTCTATTCCCTCGGCGTGGGGCAGGCCGGCCAGCAGGCAGACGAGCTCCGACCAAGCCTCGGCGTGCACGCCGAAATCCGATCCGGTGGGCGTCCACGATGCGCGAAGCTCGATCTGAGCGGAATCACCGCGGGCCTCGAGCGCACCGAAGCTGCTCGACAGCGTTTTCGTCGCCGTGCCCGAGAGGTACACGTACCGTGCGCCGCGCGAATCGAGTGCGTCGACGAGCCAGGACCAGGCGACGTCCGAAATGAACGGGTCGACTCCGATCTCGAGCTCAAGAGGAGCCTGCGCGAAGCACACGATGCGAAACGGGCCGCCCCACTCGTCGATGGCGGCTGCGTCGTGCATCAGTACGATGCGACCCGCCCCGTACGGGGACTCCAACGCGGTTTCCGTGGCGCCTACGCCGTGCACGCCGCGAGCGACGCCCGCCGCAAACGCGACGGACTGCGGTGCGATTCGCTCGGGTGCCGGAATTTCTTGGGAGATGAGCTCCTCGCGCAGTCTCGCATTGCGGAGCTGCTCGGCCGCCGTGTCGAAATCGACATGGGTACCACTGACGCGTGCCATCACACTGGCGACACTAGAGTTTCCTGTGAGCATCCTGCCGATGCCACGCCGTGCTGGGGCGAAGAGGGGGAGGGCCTGCATGCGACGAACACGATGGGTGCGAACGTTCGGTCTCGGAGCCGCTGGAGCGATTGCTGGGACGCTCGTCGCGGGTAGTGCGGGAGCTCTGCTCGGAGGTATCGCACTCGCGCGCCGAGCCGTGACGCCGGCCGCGGTCCCGGAATCTCCTGTGACCGTCGTCGAGGTCGAAGAGTTCGGGGCGAATGGCGGCACACGGCTCGTTGGACTGCGCGGAGTCGACGCGGATCTGCCCGGCCGCTACTCATTCATCTTCGACGGCGGTGAGGGCCACGCCAGGCTCGGCTCGGTCGTCGAGGTCTCGGACGGCGGCGCGGTACGAGAACTCGTGGCGGTCGATCGCGGCGTACTTCGGGCAGGAATCCGCGGGCGAATCACTGGGTGGTGGTTCACCGATCCCGAAGAACTCGGTTACCGCGTCGAACGCCTCACGTATCCCACCGAGTTCGGCGAGGCCGAGGCGTGGATCGTGTTCCCCCGCGTTGCGCGCAAGCGACGGTGGGCCGTGCACGTGCACGGCCGCGGAGCGCTCCCCGAGGAGACCATGCGGGGTGTCACGTCGCTGGCTCGCTGCGGCATCACGAGTCTCGTGATCAGTTACCGCAACGACCCAGGAGCCCCTCGCGGCTTGCGGGGCAGATACGGAGTCGGGTTCTCCGAGAGCCGGGACGTCGATGCGGCGATAGCCGAGGCTCAACGTCGCGGAGCCGAGCGCGTCACCCTCTTCGGCTGGTCCATGGGCGGCACCGCATGCCTGGTCGCGGCTACCCGCGGCGCGCACCGAAACCTCGTCGACGGGCTGATACTCGATTCACCCGCTGTCGATTGGAACGCTCTGCTGCGATACCACGCCTCGGCGCAGTCAGTGCCTGCAATGATTGCCGGCCTCGGCGTAGAGATGCTCGCACGTGGCCTCGTCGCAGCGGGTGAAAGCGGTGGGCTTCCGATCAGCTCGCTGCACCCCGAGACGTTCGCGGATGAACTTCGCGTGCCCGTGCTCATTCATGCCAGCCGCGACGACACGTTCGTGCCTGCATCGGGCGCGGAACGGCTCGCCGAGCTCCGACCTGACCTTGTCCAGCTCCGCCTCCAACCGGAAGCCGAGCACGTCAAGCTCTGGAACATCGATCCCACGGGTTGGGAAGCCGTCACCCGCGCATTCGCCCGGGCTTTGCCTCACCCGCCCTGGCGCGGGTGAACGACAGGACGGCGGTAGACTAGCCGCGATGGTCTCAGACTCCCAGCACAGCACCTCCAGCCTCGTCGACCGGCGCCCCACGATCAGCGGCACCGAGCTCGTAGCGACGCTGGTTCCCCCGCCCCAGTTCGACCGCGCCTCGTTCGACTCCTATCGACCGGATCCCGATTACCCGTCGCAAGAGGAAGCTCGCGAGATGCTCCGGGCGTTCGCTGTTCCGGCTCCGACCGTCTCGCGCGGGGGATTCTTCGGCCTGGGGCGCAAGAAGGCGGAGCCGTCGACACACGCGCCGACCAAGCCGGGCATCTACCTCGACGGCGGCTTCGGCGTCGGAAAGACGCACCTGCTCGCTGCAACCTGGCATGCGACGTCGGGTCGCAAGTACTTCGGCACGTTCATCGAGTACACCGCTCTGGTCGGTGCTCTCGGCTACAACGGGGCCGTCGGAGTGCTGTCAGGCGCCCGGCTGATCTGCATCGATGAGTTCGAGCTCGATGATCCGGGCGACACGATGCTGATGACTCGGTTGATCGGTGATCTCACCTCGACGGGCACGAAGTTCGTCGCGACCTCCAACACTCCGCCGAACGCACTCGGAGAGGGCCGTTTCGCCGCTGCGGATTTCATGCGCGAGATCCAAGCGATGTCCGATCGTTTTACGACTATTCGCATCGACGGCGTCGACTACCGACAGCGGGATCTCGAGGGGGACGCGGTTCCGCTCTCCGACGAGGAGTACCGCTTCGCCCTCGCCGACGTTGCCGCGGCGCACGAACGCATGACGGATGACGACTTCTCCGCATTGATCGAACATCTTTCAACCGTGCATCCGTCGAGCTACAGCGGCCTGCTGACGGGAGTGCAGTGCATCGGCCTCCGCGACGTGCGCGTGCTGACCGATCAGTCGTCGGCACTGCGATTCGTCGCGTTCATCGACCGCGTGTACGACGCCCAGATACCGATTCGCGCAACCGGTGCACCGATCACCACTATTTTCGGCGGCGGGATGCTCGAGGGCGGTTACCGCAAGAAGTACCTGCGCTGCATGTCGCGCCTCAACGCGCTCTCCGCGAGCGAGATCGCCTAACGGCAATGGTGCGGCGAGGAGTCTCGGGCGCGATCGTTGGAGTGCTGCGCTCGTTCGTCGCTGCGCTCACGAAGCCGTCTTCACGAACGCTCCCGGTTGAGCATCGCGGAAACGCCACGAGCCGCCTCAGCGACGCTGACCTTTCGCTCGCCGAGATCCGCGCACTCCGACCCAGCTATGAGCCAGATCCGGACGGCGATCCTGATCCGGGGGAGATCGTGTGGGCCTGGGTGCCGTATGCGGAGCACGATGGCCGGGGGAAGGATCGGCCGGTGCTCATCATCGCCCGCATCGACGCGAGTACGACGGCCGGTTGCTATCTGAGCACGAAACAGCATCGCGGCTTCGTCTCGGTGGGATCAGGGGCGTGGGACGCGGAGGGGCGAGAGAGCTTCCTCGCTACCGATCGGGTGCTCCGCCTCCCGCACGCACGCATGCGGCGCGAGGGCCATGTGCTCGACCGCGGCCGCTTCGTCGACGTCGTCGGCGCGGTCATGCGCGCGCACGGAGTGCAAAAGCCCTACGGGCGCTGAGACTGCCGATCACGTGCCCACCCCCGCGGTCGGCGTCTCATCTTCCGTACGCTCCGCGATCCGGCGGCACTAAACGACGGTGCAGAACGGGTGACCGACAGGATCAAGGTAGACCCGGAACGTGTCATGCGACTCGATGTGGCGCGCGCCGAGTGCGAGCACCTCATCGTGGGCACCCGCCAGGTCGGGCACTGCGATATCAAGGTGCGCCTGCTGGTCGCCGTCATCGCTCGGCCATACCGGTGCCGCGTAACCGGGGGACTGCTGGAAAGCGAGCTTCGCCCCGATGCCGTCAATCTCGAGATTGACCCAATCCTCGCCGTCGGGCCGTATCGTGCCCCCGACGAGCCCGCGATAGAACTCCGCGAGCGCACGCGGGTCGGGGCAGTCGAGCACGAAGCTGTGCAGGGAGCCGAGGTGTGCCATGGATATTCCTATCTCGAAGCCGAAGTTCTGGTCCTCTCCATTGTGTGCTGCGGCTCTTCCCGTGACAATCATTACTCGACACGTCGAGCTTCGAGCGTGCACTGCGGTCGGGCGCCCTCGGGCGTGCGCTCGTTGACTCGCTGTACCTCAAACCCTGCAGAGATGAGCCGTCGAGCGAGGCTGTCGGGCGGCCACCGATAGGCGGTGACAACGGCGTGCGGAAACGGTTCCAGCTCCGGCCAGGCGAATGCTCCGAGCAGGAGGCGTCCGCCGGGAGCCAACGCGCGGGCGAACTCGGCGAGAACCGCGTCGATCTCGTCGGGAGGAGTATGGATCACCGAGAACCACGAGAGAATTCCGCCGACGGAAGCGGTGGCGATGCCGCTCTGCGCCAGGTCAGCAACCCGATACTCGGTATGCGGAAATCGTTCGCGCGCGATCTCGATGAACGCGGGGGAGAGGTCGAAGCCCGTGATCTCCGCGCCCTGACGGCGCAGATCGTCGGTCCACTGGCCCGGGCCGCAGCCGGCATCGACGAGCGGGCCCCTGCACCGCGCGGCCCAGTCGCGAATCTCGACCACATCTTCGGCGGGCGCTGCGTTGACGGCGGCAAACAGGTCGGCATATTCTGCCGCCCGCGCATCGTACGAGCACTGTATCGCGGTGGCTGACATCGCTCCACCCTTAGTGCCGCGTGTGACGCATCTCGGGCGAACGCATCGCGTTCGCGATGCTCGCAAGGTCACTGGTGGAAGTAAAAGACCCGGCCGCGGCCGGGAATCCAAAGCAGAAGGACGCGTGATCCGCTATCGGTCGTTGCAGGCGTGGCAACCAAATACGGTTGAAAGGATCTTGTGTTGAGTGCAGGTTGGGAAACCGGAGAACATGAGTTCTTCCGCTCCGCAGCTATCACGCCACTCTTCAGCAGCTGCAATATCGAGGTGTTCCCGTGTCACATGATTGAGCAAAGCGGCGAACGAAGCAATCGATGGGTCCAGTAATCGCGGGTTCGGTTCGTAACTGAGGGTCTCCCAGCCCAGACGACTCGTCATCCCGCCAGTCGACTGGAGCATAAAAGCGCGCTGCGTCTCGAATGCTGCTGGTAGGAATGGCGCTTCGACCAGGTCGAAGCCGACTGAGCCCATTCCCACCACGGACTGGTCCTTTTCTAGGAACCATATGGTGAGCAATCGTTGATCATCGGTGTCCGCAAGTCGCGTGGCCGCGAGTCCGAACGTGGAGATGAAGACTGACGTGAGTCCGTTCTGCATGCGGAGGTCGGGAACATCTGCGTCCGCCACACTCAAACTGATCGTGTTTGACACGTACGCAAGGTTACAGGCCGGTCTGTGAGCGCAGGCCTGCTGATCCACATAGTTTCGCGCCACCTCACCACGAGGCTGTTGTGCGAGCGACCGGACTCACCTGGGCTCCTGTGAAGCTCATTCGATGGTGCTTCCCGAACGCATCGCGTTCGCGATGCTCGCGAGGTCACTGGTGAAAGAAAAAGACCCGGCCGGGGCCGGGTCTATCTGTGCGCGATACTGGGATCGAACCAGTGACCTCTTCCGTGTCAGGGAAGCGCGCTACCGCTGCGCCAATCGCGCCTGTTCAGGCTATTCAGTTGTGAGACGAGGTGGCGACGGGATTCGAACCCGTGTATACGGCTTTGCAGGCCGCTGCCTCGCCTCTCGGCCACGCCACCGTAGTTTTGTTACCATAAGTTACCGAGCAAGCTCGGGCACTAGAGCGGATGACGAGACTCGAACTCGCGACCCTCACCTTGGCAAGGTGATGCGCTACCAACTGCGCTACATCCGCATTTCACCGCGTTACCGCGACCTGAATAACTATAGGGAAGCCTTGCCGGGGGTGCAAATCGGTGCGGCAATCCCGGGCGCGCCGCCCGAGCGCGCCCAATCGTCGCGCGGATCTCGCAACTTTTTCTCACTGTGGAGCACCGGCGCGGATACTGTTATTGCATGGCTGAAGGGGCGGCAGCGGTGGTGAAGCGATGGGTCGGCTTCAGCGTGTTCCTCGCCGTTGTCGGTCTCATCGTGGCCGGCATGATGCTCCGCCAGGAGATCAGCGACCACGTCGCCGGAATCAACTACGAGATGACCCCGCGGGTCAACGAATTGGCCGAGGATCTAGAGCTCACGGATGCCGGGCGTCGCATTTTCATCGCGACCCATCCGACGATCGACGGGAGTCAGCACTTCAATGATCAGTGCGCCGGCGTTGATCACTCTGAACAAGGTCATGTGCTCGGCTGCTACACGTCTGATCGCATTCATCTCTTCGACGTCACGGACGATCGAGTGAACGGCATCGTCGAGATCACCGCGGCTCACGAATTGCTCCATGCTGCGTTTCGCCGTCTCGGGGAGGGCGATCAATCGCTGCTCGCATCTCGTCTTCGCGGTGCATACAAGGAGTTGGTGCCGTCGCATCCTGACCTCAAGGAGCGCATGTCCGTGTACGAGCACCTCTCGGAGTCGGCCTTCGCCAATGAGCTGCATTCGGTTCTGGGTACCGAGGTGCGCGATCTGCCGACATGGCTCGAGGATCACTATGCGCAATGGTTCACCAATCGACCAGCCCTCATCGACGACTTCGAGTCGTATCACACGGTATTCAACGATCTCCAGAGCCAAGCGGTGGCGCTCCAGGCTGAGATGACGTCGTTGCGAGCAGACGTCGAGCGACGCAAATCCGCATACGGTGACGCGGTGGATGCGTTCAACGCAGACGCGACTGCGTACGCGACGCGGATCGAGCGTGACGATTATCGCGACGACCCGGATGGGCAGCAGCGCGACGCCGATGCGCTCCAGCAGCGGCGCGTCTCGCTTGATGCCGAACTCGACGCGCTTCAGGCCGATATTGATCGATACAACGCGCTTCGCGATGACCTCGAGGCCCTGGGCGAGGTGAGTGCAGAGCTCGATGAGCATCTCGACAGTGATCTCGCGCCCATTACGACACGCCCGAACGAGAGATGACGGATCCGCGGAAAGCTGCCCCACCCCGCCGACGGTGCACGACCGGCCCATGATCCGTGTATGATCTTTCAGGTTGGCATCGACCGGATCCCTGAAGGGTTCTGCTCATGCTCGCGGGCGATTGGCGCAGTTGGTAGCGCGCTTCCTTCACACGGAAGAGGTCATCAGTTCGAGTCTGGTATCGCCCACAGCACACCCCCGCGAGTCGATGAGTCGCGGGGGTGCCGTCGTTTCAGACTTCGGTTTCCGAGCCGCTTCCTCGGTGCGGCCGCGCGATTGCCCCAGCAGAGGGGCCGGTGTGACGTGCCCTGCAGCCGCTCGGGTAGTCTGACGCCCATGCATGCTCCGGCCGTCACCGCGCTCGACTTCCTGCCGGGAATCTTCGCCCTCACCCACGCGGTGCTCGGGCTTTGGGCGATCCTCTCTCTCGCAAAGATCGGCGAGCAGCTCAGTTGGCCCAAGATGATCGCCTGGATCTTCTTCATCGCTGCAGTTCCCCTCGTCGGAGCCATCGTCTGGTTCACGGCGGGCCGCCGGCGGTTCGCGACTGCGAGCCCGGGAAAGCGCCCCCATGCACCGCAGGTCGACGACGCTCGAACGCAGTAGGATCGTACGGTGGTCGGCACCAGCGCCGACCCGGCGCGCTCGCATGTACGCGTGCGCCGTCTCCGACCTCCACAGTGAAGGAGTTCACCCGTGGCCGATGGCTTCTCCCGCTTCACCGAACGATCGATCGTCGCAATGCGCGTCAACGGAGAGCTGCGCGACCTTGCAGCGGAGATCACGGACACGGACACGGTGGAACCCGTCTCGATCGAGTCGGCCGACGGTCTGAACATTCTGCGCCATTCGGCGGCGCACGTGCTCGCCCAAGCGGTGCAGCGCATCAATCCCGAAGCTCGCTTGGGCATCGGCCCGCCCATCACCGATGGCTTCTACTACGATTTCGACCCGGCGGAGCCCTTCACCCCCGAAGACTTGAAGGCGATCTCTTCGGAGATGCAGAAGATCGTGAAGCAGGGTCAGCGGTTCGTGCGACGCGTCGTGACCGAGGACGAGGCGCGCGCCGAACTCGCCGACGAGCCCTACAAGCTCGAGCTCATCGGGCTGAAGGGCGGGGCGGCCGGAGACGAGAACGGCGAGAGCGTTGAGGTCGGCGGCGCCGAGCTCACCATCTACGACAACATCGATCCGAAGACGGGCGAGCTCTGCTGGAAGGATCTGTGCCGTGGGCCCCACGTGCCGAGCACTCGCATGCTCGGCAACGGCTGGGCGCTCATGCGCTCGGCGGGAGCATACTGGCGTGGCAGCGAGAAGAACCCGATGCTGCAGCGCATCTACGGCACCGCGTGGCCATCGAAGGACGAACTGCGTGCCTACCAGACGCGTCTCGAAGAGGCGGCAAAGCGCGATCACCGCAAGCTCGGGGTCGAACTCGACCTGTTCAGCTTTCCTGAGGAGATCGGCTCCGGCCTCGCGGTGTTCCATCCGAAGGGCGGCATCATCCGCCACGAGATCGAGAACTTCATGCGCTCCGAACTGCTGAAGAACGGGTACGAGGTCGTCAACAGCCCGCACATCACGAAGGGCACGCTGTTCGAGACCAGCCAGCATCTCAACTGGTACAAGGACGGGATGTTCCCGGCGATGCACCTGGACGAGCAGACGGATGGCGACGGCAACGTCGTCAAACAGGGGCAGGATTACTACCTGAAGCCCATGAACTGCC
Source organism: Leucobacter sp. NPDC077196 (assembly GCF_040687075.1). Taxonomy (NCBI): domain Bacteria; kingdom Bacillati; phylum Actinomycetota; class Actinomycetes; order Micrococcales; family Microbacteriaceae; genus Leucobacter; species Leucobacter sp. NPDC077196. The sequence goes on along the minus strand of NZ_JBFBML010000010.1, from coordinate 37,345 downwards.
CGTTCCACAATCTCATCTTCCGCGCGCGCGCTCGAAGCTATCGAGAGCTGCCGCTGCGACTGGCCGAGTTCGGCACCGTGTACCGGTACGAGAAGAGCGGCACGCTCTCCGGTTTGACACGTGTGCGCGGATTGACGCAAGACGACGCCCACATCTACGTCACCGACGATCAGGTGAAGGACGAGATCAAGCGACAGCTCGAGTTCGTGTTCTCCACCCTGCGCGCGTACGGGCTCAACGACTTCTATCTCGAGCTGTCGACGCGGGATCCCGAGAAGTCGGTCGGCTCGGACGAGCAGTGGGAGCTCGCCACCGACACGCTTCGCGAGGTCGGCGAGGAATCGGGACTCGAGCTCGTCGCCGACCCCGGCGGGGCCGCGTTCTACGGGCCGAAGATCTCCGTGCAAGCGCGCGACGCGATCGGCCGCACCTGGCAGCTCTCGACCGTGCAGCTCGATTTCAACCAGCCAGAGCTGTTTGAGCTGGAGTATGCGGCGGCGGATGGCACCCGAAAGCAGCCCATCATGATCCACCGGGCGCTGCTCGGCTCGGTCGAGCGCTTCTTCGCGATCCTCCTCGAGCACTACGCCGGCGCGTTCCCGGTTTGGCTGTCGCCCACGCAGGTCGTCGGCATTCCCGTCGCCGAGCAGTACGGCGAGTACCTGGATGAGGTCATCGCACGCCTCCGCGAGCACGGTGTGCGCGCTGAGGTCGATCACAGCGATGACCGCATGCCGAAGAAGATCCGCACGCACACGAAGGCGAAGATCCCCTTCCAACTGATCGCGGGGGAAGAGGATCGCGCGGCCGGCGCCGTCAGCTTCCGCTTCCGCGATGGCACGCAGTTGAACGGCGTTCCCGTCGCCGAGGCGATCGAGCGGATCACCGGCGCAATTCGCACGCACGAGCAGGTATCTACGGCATGGTCGGAGTAGCCGATAGCGGCGCTGGCATGGACGAGGCAGGAGCAGCCCGCTCGGAGTCGCTCGATGAGAGCGGCGCCGTCGGGGTGGCCGACGACCTCCGTCGGCTCTGGGTGCCGCACCGCATGGTCTACGTTGCTGACCACCACCAGCCCGGCGAGCATGACTGCCCGTTCTGCGCCGCGCCAGAGCGCAGCGATCGCGACGCCCTGATCGTGGCGCGGGGGGAGCACGCCTATGTGCTGCTCAACCTCTTCCCGTACAACAGCGGACACCTGCTCGTCTGTCCGTACCGCCACATCTCGAACTACGACGAGGCATCTGCTGCTGAGACGGCCGAGATCGCGGCGCTGACGCAAACGGCGATGCGCGTGGCTCGGGAGACGCTGCGCTGCGACGGGTTCAATCTCGGTATGAACCAGGGCGCCATCGCCGGTGCCGGTGTCGCCTCGCATCTGCATCAGCACGTCGTGCCGCGGTGGGCGTCGGACGCCAACTTCTTTCCGATCATCGCGAAGACCAAGGCCATGCCCCAGTTGCTGGGCGAAGTGCGCGACCTCTTCGCTGAGGCCTGGCCGCACCCGTGAGCCGCGTTCCCGAGCGCGACGCCGGCAGGTCGGTGCCCAGAGCGACCACAACCGCGCCATAGACTGAACTCAGACCACCCTCATTCCGAAACGATCAAAGAGGAGCTCCCGTGTCCGGACACTCCAAGTGGGCGACGACCAAGCACAAGAAGGCGATCATCGACTCGCGTCGTGCGAAGGCGTTCGCGAAGTACATCAAGAACATCGAGGTTGCGGCGCGCATCGGCGGAGCCGACCTGTCGGGCAACCCGACGCTCGTCGACGCCGTGCAGAAGGCGAAGAAGAACTCGGTACCCGGTGACAATATCGATCGCGCGATCAAGCGCGGCGCGGGGCTCGACGGTGACGCCGTCGAGTACATGACCATCGTGTACGAGGCATATGGGCCGAACGGCGTCGCTCTCATGATCGAGTGTCTCACCGACAACAAGAACCGCGCCGCAGCCGAGGTGCGCACCGCGCTGAACCGGAATGGCGGAACTCTCGCCGATCCGGGCAGCGTCGCCTACAATTTCGGGCGCAAGGGCGTCATCGTGGTGCCAGCAGAAGGCACGACGGAAGACGACGTGCTCACGGCCGTGCTCGAAGCTGGCGCCGAAGAGGTCAACGCCGCACCCAACGGTGAGACGTTCGATGTCATCACTGAGGCGTCGGAACTCGTGGCTGCGCGCACGGCGCTCGTCGACGCGGGGATCGACTACGACTCGGCAGACGCCGAGTTCGTGCCGAATCTCAAGGTCGAGGTCGACGCTGACACCGCCCGGCAGGTGTTCCGCCTCATCGATGCGCTCGAAGACAGTGACGATGTGCAGAATGTCTTCTCGAATTTCGATCTCACCCTAGAGGTGCAGGCAGAACTCGCTGAAGACGAGTGAGCCGGCGGCGACGCGCGTCGGTTCGGCGTCCATGACACGGATCATCGGAATCGATCCCGGCCTCACCCGCTGCGGTATCGGCGTGGTGACGGCCGGGGCTGGGCGGCGAGTGACCTTCGAACACGTCGAGGTACTCGGTACGTCGGCCGCGGCCGAGCTCCCGGCGCGATTGCACCAATTAGGATCCGCCATCGAGCGATTGCTCGATGGCGAGAAGCCGGCGGCGATCGCGCTCGAGCGCGTCTTCGCGCAGCAGAATCTGCCGAGCGTTATGGGCGTCGCTCAGATCAGCGGCGTCGTGATGTTCCTCGCCGAGCGCAGGGGCATTCCGGTCGCGCTGTACACGCCCAACGAGGTGAAGGCTCAGGTCACGGGGTACGGCAGCGCCGACAAAGCCCAGGTGACGACGATGGTGACGCGGCTGCTGCGCCTCGGCGCGCCCCCGAAGCCCGCCGACGCGGCGGATGCTCTCGCCTTGGCTATCACGCATGCCTGGCACCTTTCGCGTGGGGGAACGGCCGATCGCTCTGCCCGCGGTTCGGCCCCGGTCGGCGAGACTCCGGCTCAGCGCGCGTGGCGCGAAGCCGAAGCGAAAGCCGGTCGACGTCGCAGCGGACCTCGGGCCTGAACGCTCAGGAGCACACCCCTGAAATTCTGAGCCTCCGAACTTCTCAGCAACGATGTCAGCCGCGTTCGGGCGGCGGTTCTGGATCGGCTCGGCGATCCTGCGTATCGGAGTGGCGCCCGTGCTCACCGATGTCGCCCGGCTGAGGCAGCGTGATCGGCAGGGTAATGGTTCCCGTGTGGAGCGCCTCCTCGATGGCCTGCTCTACCTGGCGCTGGCGCCGCAGTCGGATGCGGCTCAGCGCCCGCTGCTCGGGCAGGCTCCATCCGAAGCGCACCGCAAGCAGGCGCACGAGCGCCGTTACTACCACGCAGACGATGCTGGCGGGGATCACTGCGACGTCGAGCGCGAGCAGACCGATGAGCACCGTGACGCCGACGAGGCTGGCGACCGCGTACAGGGATCCGACGTGCATGAGTGCGATCGGAATGTTGAGCATCAGATCGCGCAGCACGCCGCCGCCCACGGCGGAGACCGTGCCGATGAAGAGCGCTGGCACCACCGGCATGCCGAGCGCGAGCGCTTTGGTTGCTCCGATCGCGCCGAACATGCCGATGCTGATGGCGTCGAGCACTGTGATGACGGGATCTACCTTCTCGAGAAGCCGCTGGAGCAGCATGCCGATGAATGCGGCGCCCGTGGCGACGATCAAATACCAGTTGTCTGCGAACGCGGCGGGCGTCGTGCCCAGAAACACGTCGCGCAGAAAACCGCCGCCAACACCTGAGAAGATGCCGATGATGGCAACCCCGAGCAGGTCGAGACGTTTGAATCCGGCCGCGAAGAGCGCGCCCTGCAGACTGCCGACGCCGACTGCCGCGAGGTCGGCGTAGAGCGGAATGCGGAAGGTCTCGTCGAACACAGCTCTATTGTCGCCCAACTCGGTGCGCTGCGGGCTCGTCGTCGCACTCGGTTGCGCCTCGCGCGGAATCGCTCTGCGTCAACCGCCGAGTGGAGGATACTGGGAGGGTGCCCCTGTACCGCGAGCAAGGCGTTGTGATCCGCACCCACAAGCTGGGTGAGGCGGATCGCATCGTCACGATGCTCTCGCGGGATCGCGGGCTGCTCAGGGGAGTGGCGAAAGGCGTGCGGCGCACCTCATCGAAGTTCGGTGCCCGGCTAGAACCGTTCATGGTCGCCGACGTGCAGTGCTTCGAGGGTCGCTCGCTCGACACCATCACTCAGGCGGAGACGCTCGGCGCCTACGGCCCTGCCATCAGTGCGGATTACGACCGCTACCGCGCCGGCAGCGTGATCGTCGAGACCGCCGAGCGCCTTGCCGAAGGCGACCCTTCCCGACCGCTGTACGAGTTGCTCGTCGGTGCGCTGCGCACGCTCGCGGCCGCACGGATTCCGCCCGAACTCGTTCGCGACGGGTATCTCCTGCGCGCGCTGTCGATCGCCGGGTGGACGCCCGGATTCGTCGATTGCGTGCGCTGCGGTGCACCTGGGCCGCACACCGCGGTCGTCGTGCAGCTCGGAGGTGTCGTCTGCGAGGAGTGCCGCACCCCCGGGTCACCCCGTCTCGACCCGGGGAGCATTCGGTTGCTGGGCGCGCTGCTCTCGGGAGACTGGGAGGGATCGCTGGCCGCATCGGAGCGAGAACGCGGCCAGGCTGCGGGGATCGCCGCAGCCTACGCGCAGTGGCAGCTCGAGCGCGGATTGCGGTCGTTCAGCGCGCCGCGGCGCTGAGCACGCGGCGAGTCCTCCGCCCCCTACACTGGCAGGCATGCACCGCGCCCCGACCTCCCTCGTTCCGGTCGATTGGACCGGTGAGCAGCCCCCGAACTTCACGGGCCAGCCTCCCGGGCACGTCGCCATCGTCATGGACGGCAACGGACGCTGGGCGAATCGGCGGGGCCTCGCACGCGTCGAAGGCCATCGCATGGGGGAGCAGGCGCTTCTGGACGTGGTGGCCGGTGCCATTCAGGCCGGGGTGAGCCACCTAAGCGTCTACGCATTCTCGACCGAGAACTGGCGACGATCGCCCGACGAGGTGCGGTTTCTCATGGGATTCAACCGCGACGTGTTGCGACGTCGCCGCGCACAGCTCGACGCGTGGAACGTCCGCATGCGCTGGGCGGGGCGTCGCCCGAAGCTTTGGGGATCCGTCATCAATGAATTGCAGGCCTCCGAACGGGCGACCGCGTCCAATACTGGGCTCACGCTCACGATGTGCGTGAACTACGGCGGCCGCAACGAGATCACCGACGCGGTGCGCTCCATCGCCGCCGATGTGCGCGCCGGCCGTCTGTCGCCGAACGGCATCACCGAGCGCACCATCGAGCGGCACCTGTACGTACCCGAGCTGCCGAACGTCGACCTCTTTCTGCGCAGCTCCGGTGAGCAGCGCACCAGCAACTTCATGCTTTGGCAGTCAGCGTACGCCGAAATGGTCTTTCTCGACACGCTGTGGCCGGATTTCGGCAGGCAGCAGTTGTGGAAGGCGATCGGCATGTATCACGATCGCGATCGACGCTTCGGCGGTGCAGTCGACACGCCCAGCGGATCCTGATCTGCGAGAATGGTAGAGATATGACTTCCCAGACTCTCGGTGACGCCCGCCTGCGCATCGGGCCGCTCGCACTCGATGTGCCCGTCGTGCTCGCCCCCATGGCCGGTATCACCAATACGGCTTTCCGGCGGCTCTGCCGCGAATACGGCGCGGGCCTGTACGTGAGCGAGATGATCACGAGCCGCGCGCTCGTCGAACGCACGCCCGCGTCGTTGCGCCTCATCAAGCACCATGAGAGCGAGACCCCGCGCTCGATCCAGCTCTATGGCGTAGACCCCAAGACCGTGTCCGAAGCCGTGCGCTTCCTGGTCGACCAAGACCTCGCCGATCATATCGACCTCAACTTCGGGTGCCCGGTTCCGAAGGTCACCCGCAAGGGCGGCGGCTCCGCGCTGCCGTGGAAGAGCGATCTGTTCCGCGCGATCGTCGAGGGGGCGGTGCGGTCTGCGGGTGACATTCCGCTCACGGTGAAGATGCGCAAGGGCATCGATGAGGATCACCTGACGTACCTCGACGCAGCGCGTGCCGCCGAGGGCGCCGGCGTGGCCGCAATCGCGCTGCACGGCCGTACCGCGAATCAGTTCTACTCGGGCCAGGCCGATTGGAGTTCGATCGCGACGCTCAAGGAGACCATCACGAGCGTTCCCGTGCTCGGCAACGGCGATATCTGGTCGGCCGATGATGCGATCCGGATGGTGCGCGAGACCGGGTGCGATGGCGTTGTGGTGGGGCGAGGATGCCTCGGGCGCCCGTGGCTCTTCGGCGACCTGGCTGCGGCGTTCCGCGCCGAGGCCGGCGAGATCACGGCAGAGGAAGCCGCGGCGTCGATCGCTCAGCCGCCGCTCGGGTTCGTGATGGACGCGATGCGCCGCCACACCGAGCTGCTCGTCGAGTTCTACGACGACGACGAGCCGCATGCGTGCCGCGATATCCGCAAGCACGTTGCCTGGTACTTCAAGGGCTACGGGGTCGGCGGCGACACGCGTCGCGCGCTGGCGGCCGTCGAATCGCTCGAGCAGATGGGCGAGATCTTCGCCACGATGGATGCCTCACTGCCGTACCCCGGCGAAGGCGCCGAAGGGCAGCGCGGTCGCGCCGGCAGCCCGAAGCGGGTCGTGCTGCCGGACCGCTGGCTCGAGAGCCGCACGAGTGAAAACATCGACTACGCCGATCTGGCGGAGGCCGAGCGAGACGACTCGGGTGGGTGAGTCCGGGCTGCCCGACGGGTACGGGTCTGACGACGCTGAACGCTACGTCCCGGAGGCGCATTCGGGGTCGCGCAGCGATTTCGCGCGCGACCGGGCTCGCGTGCTGCACTCGAGCGGCTGGCGGCGACTCGCGGCGAAGACTCAGGTGCTCAGCCCCACCGCTGGCATCGATTTCGCGCGGAACCGTCTGACGCATTCCCTTGAGGTCGCGCAGATCGGCCGCGAGCTCGCCGTCTCCCTGAACCTTGCGCAGGACGTGGTGGACACTGCGTGCCTCGCGCACGACCTCGGTCATCCGCCCTTCGGTCACAACGGGGAGAAGGCGCTCAACGAGTGGGCTGTCGACGCGGGCGGGTTCGAGGGCAACGCGCAGACGCTCCGAGTGCTCGCGCGACTCGAACCCAAACGGTTCACCTCCGACGGTGCGAGCGTGGGGTTGAATCTGACCCGCGCGACGCTCGACGCCAGCTGCAAGTACCCCTGGAGCCTTGCCGAGGCCGAGCCCGGCAGCGCGAAGTTCGGCTACTTCGCGGATGATGCTCCCGTCTTCGCGTGGCTGCGCACGGGAGCGCCGGAGCGCAGGAAGTGCGCCGAGGCCCAGGTGATGGATCTCTCGGATGACATCGCCTACTCGGTGCACGACTTCGAGGACGCCGTCGTCAGCGGGTTCATCGACCCCGAGATTCTCACCGCCCGCTCAGGCCATGAGTCGCTGATCCGTGCCGTGTCGGAGTGGGCCGGCGGATCGTTCTCAAGCGATGAGCTCGGGGCGGCATACAATCGCATTTCTGAATCGGAGACGTGGCTGACGCGCTGGGATGAGAGCCGGGCGCACCAGGCGCAGTTGAAGAACTTCACGAGCGAGATGATCGGTCGATTCGCGCGGGCCTCGATCGGGGCGACTCTCGAGGCCGCCGACGGGTCGCCGCTCGCCCGCTACAACGCCTCGATCATCGTGCCGCAGGAGATCCGTTCGGAGATCGCCGTGCTCAAGGGAATCGTCGCAGCCTTCGTCATGGCGAGCGGACGTCGCCAACCGACCTACCGACGGCAGCGCGAACTGTTGAGCGAACTGCTCGAGGTGCTCTGGGAGTCGGGGGAGAGTGAACTCGAACCCGCCTTCGCTGCCGACTTTCGGGTCGCCCCCGACGACGCCGGGCGCCGTCGCGCAATCGTGGATCAGGTGGCTTCGCTGACGGATCAGTCGGCCATCGCGTGGCACAAGCGGCTGTGCGATGTTCCCTTGGTCTAGCCCACTCGATTCGCGCCCGACCACTTCGCTCTGAGCATCGCGCGGACGCCGGGCGCAGCGGCCTGCGCGCAGTAGACTGTGCAGCTATGGCAGGTCGGATCCGTGCGAGCGATATCGAGGAAGTGAAGCGTCGCACGAACCTCGCCGATCTCGTGGGCGATTACGTCACGCTGAAGAACGCCGGGATCGATTCGATGAAGGGGCTCTGCCCGTTTCACGATGAGCGCAGCCCGAGTTTCCACGTGCGGCCGGCACTCGGGTACTACCACTGCTTCGGGTGCGGAGAGTCGGGCGACGCCTTCACGTTCTTGCAGCGCATGGACCATCTCACGTTCGCCGAGTCGGTGGAACGGCTCGCCGCGCGCATTCACTATGGCCTCACCTATGAAGAGGGCAACTTCGCCCGTGAAGACGGACCGAACCGCGCTCGCCTCCTCGCCGCCAATACCGCTGCTGCCGAGTACTTCCGTGCGCAGCTCGCCGGCGCTGAGGCCGTTACCGCGCGCGAGTTTCTCACCCAGCGCGGCTTCGACGAAGCCGCGTGCGAACGCTTCGGCGTGGGGTATGCGCCGCGCGGCTGGGACGGTATGAGCGGTCATCTGCGCGGGCTCGGTTACACGCCGCAAGAGCTCGTGCAGTCCGGCCTCGCATCCGAGGGGCAGCGCGGCGCGTACGATCGCTTCCGCGGACGCATCGTCTGGCCCATCCGCGACACGAGCGGGCAAACGCTCGGCTTCGGCGCACGCAAGCTGTATGAAGACGATAACGGACCGAAGTATCTGAACACGCCCGAGTCGCCGGTATATCACAAGTCCCAAGTGCTCTACGGGCTCGACCTGGCAAAACGGGCGATCTCGCGCGGCAAGCGCGCTGTGGTCGTCGAGGGCTACACCGATGTCATGGCGTGCCATCTCGCGGGGGTGGAAACCGCAGTGGCGACCTGCGGCACGGCCTTCGGCAAGGATCACATCGCGGTGCTGCGGCGCATCATGGGCGATGACTCCGCGGCCGAGGTCGTATTCACCTTCGACCCCGACGAGGCGGGTCAGAAAGCGGCGCTGCGCGCCTTCAGCGAAGAGAAGCGCTTCACCGCCCAGACCTATGTGGCCGTGGCTCCCGACGGGCTCGATCCGTCCGATCTGCGCCAGCACCGCGGCGACGAGGCCGTTCGCGAGCTCTTCACACGCAAGCTGCCGCTGTTCGAGTTCGCCCTCCGGCGAGCCGTTTCGCGCTTCGATCTCAACAGCGTGGAGGGGCGGGTCGCCGCGCTGCGCGAGGCGGCCCCCATCATCGCTGAGATCAAGGACCCGTCGCTGCGGCCGGGATACACCCGCGAACTGGCGCGCATGCTGGGCGCTGAGCTCGGCGAGGTGCAGCACGCGGTGCGCAGCGCCGAGCGCGCTCCGCGCAACACTGAGCGCAATTCGCGGAGCACCGAGCGCAGCGAGCCCCAGCGGCCGAGCGACCAGTATCAGAATCAGCGCGATCAGCGTCAGAACCGGAACCAGCGCCAGCGTTCGCAGGATCAGCCGAATCAGCAGCCTTCCGCACGTCGAGGAGGGTCGACCCAGCGCGAGGATCCGTACGCCGACGGTCCGAGGGATCGGTACGAAGCGTCGAGCGACCCGTATGGCGGGTACGAGGATCCGCACGGTGTTTCCGCACCCGCACCCGCACGCCGCATCGGCCTCTCATCGCTGCGAAATTCTCCCACCACTTGGCTCGAGCGCGACGCCCTCATGGCGATGCTGCAGCAGGGTGAATCGGTCGGCGCGGAACTGCTGCAGCAGGCGGTGACGGCGCAGGTGCACGAACCCGATCTCCGCATCGTGCGCGATGCGCTCGGCGCGGGGCTGCCGGTGCTCGGTGCACCGACCTGGTGGGATACGGTGCTGGACGCGGCGCCCGAGACGCACCACGGACTGATTCGCGAACTCGCAATGGCGCCCATGCCGCAGCGCAACCTCGATCAACTCGCCGCGTACTCGCGCGACGTCGTGGTTTCGCTGCTCGACCGGGATCTCGTGGAGCTCAAACGCGAGCTGCTGGCACGGCACCAGCGCATCGGGGACTCCGCCGATCCTCGCGCTCGGCAGATTCAGCAGCAGCTCGTCGCGCTCGAGTCGGCCCGCCGCAGTCTGCGCGCTGAATAGGCGGCGTGCCGGAAGCGCTGCACCCGCAGGTATCGGGATGCCATAGGCTGCTGGACAGCCGGAGCGCACCACGAGCCACCGAGGAGAATCCAGGATGCCCCACCCCGTAGTCGACGCCGATCCCATGATCCGCGTCTCCGACCTGTCGCTCTCGTATCCGGCTCATGCTGGAGGCCGCGAGTTCGAGGCCGTGGAGGGGCTCTCGTTCGAAGTCGCTCGTGGCGACGTGTTCGCGCTTCTCGGCGAAAGCGGTTCGGGAAAATCGACGCTCGCGAAATTCCTCGCGGGACGTGGTCCGGAGGCCACCGAGAAGTCGAGTCGGATCAGGCTCACCGGCGGTGAAGCCGCGGTCATGGATGTGCCCATGCATCGCCTGTGGCGGCGCACACGTGCTCGACTCACTGCATACGTGGGCTATCTCGCGCAAGACGCCGGCGCGACGTTGACACCAGACCTGAACGTGGGCGATATCTTGTTCGAGCCCATTGTCGAACGGAGCAAGCACTTCGATCGAGACGAACTCGGAGAGCGCATCGCGGAGATGATGGATATCGTCGCGCTTCCGCTCGCCAAACTGCAAGAGTACCCGTACGAACTGTCGAAGGGGCAACGGCAGCGCGTCGCGGTGATGCGTTCGCTCATGCTCGACCCGACCCTGTTGATCGCCGACGAGCCCACGCTGGGAGTCGATGCGAACAACCGCCCGAAGATCGTGGAACTGCTGCGGTGGTATCGGGAGCGCAGCAGCGCGACGATGCTACTCATCAGCCATGACATCGGCATGCTCGAAGCACTCGTGCAAGACGTGCTCGTCATGCAGCAGGGGCGATTGGTGGGGCGAGGCGACATCAACGAGATCTTTCGCAATGCGGATCACGGCTACGTGCAGCGTCTCGCGCAGGCGCTGCGGGCGACCGCATACGACGAAATCGCTGAGGAATAGTGGCGGCACCGACAGACCTCGTGACCGCGACACACGTGAAGAATCGCCCGGCCCGACCCGATTTGCGCACCCGCTTCGGGGCTTGCTAACCTAGTCTGGTTGCAGTCGCAATGATCCCCTGTAGCTCAGTTGGCAGAGCGCTTGACTGTTAATCAGGATGTCGCTGGTTCGAGCCCAGCCGGGGGAGCGAGCATAGCCCTTACCCTTGCGGTAAGGGCTTTTTCGTTTCCACCCACTGCGAGCAGGAGGCGCAATGACAGTGAATGGATCTTCGGGCCGTGCAGGGGCGCGCGTGATCAGCGTTCCGCCCTACGGAGCTCCCGAAGTCGACGAGACTGCGTGGGTCGCTCCGGGCGCCGTGGTCGTCGGCAATGTGCGCATCGGTGCGCAGTCGAGCGTCTGGTACAACGCAGTGCTGCGCGGCGACTCCGACGCCGTCCGCGTGGGGGAGCGGAGCAATATTCAAGATGGAGCGGTGGTGCACACGCAGCGGGGCGACGCCGCGGTCATCGGCGACGATGTATCCGTGGGGCACCTCGCAATGATCCACGGCGCCACGATCGAGAACGGCTGCCTCATCGGAATGCACGCCACCGTGCTGACGGGTGCCGTCGTAGGGACCGGAAGCCTCGTGGCTGCCGGAGCAGTCGTGCCGCAGGGAATGGTCGTACCGCCCCACTCGCTCGTCGTCGGCGTGCCCGGACGCGTGGTGCGCGCACTTCGCGAGGAGGATCGCGATACCGTGCGCTTGAACTCGGCTCGGTACCTCGAGACAACGGAGCACCATCGCGCCGCGACACGCGACGAGTGACGCCCCGTTCGTGCTGGAGTGGCCGATGCAGTATGATCGGTGAGGTGCTTCGGCACGACGCGCTGCATGCTTATGGCAGCTCGGGGATGTAGCTCAATGGTAGAGCCTCAGTCTTCCAAACTGATTACGCGGGTTCGATTCCCGTCATCCCCTCCATTCGCAGGCCCCGCTTATGCGGGGCCTGTTGCGTTTTCGGCGTGGTGATGCGCACGGGCGGTCGGTTTCGCAGGGTTCTCCCGCCCGCTGCAGCGCACGCGTGCGCACATCGGCTAGACTTGCTCGGGTTGTGCGCGTCCACGCGCCCATCACGATGGATCACCCGGGTATTCCGGGGCGTAGCTCAGCTTGGCTAGAGCGCCCGCTTTGGGAGCGGGAGGTCGCAGGTTCGAATCCTGTCGCCCCGACCAGGGTCCGCCGGCCCGAAACCGGCATCCGAACGACATTCTGATGATGAGAGGCCAAATTGCCGAAGACGACAGCTGAGAAGCTCACTGCGACCCGCGCCAAGCTGAGCGTGGAAGTTACGCTCGACGAGCTGGAGCCCTACCTCAAGCAGGCGTACAAGACCATCTCCGAGCAGGTCTCGATCCCCGGGTTCCGCAAGGGCAAGGTCCCCGCTCCGATCATCGATCAGCGCGTCGGTCGCGAGGCCGTCATCCAGGAGGCCGTCAACAGCTCGCTCGACGACTTCTACCAGGCAGCTCTCGCCGAGGCGGATGAGCGACCCATGGGGCGTCCCACCGCAGACGTCGAGCAGTGGCCCGAGGCCAAGAACCCGGAAAGCACCCTCGTGCTCGCGTTCGAGGTCGAGGTGCGCCCCGACTTCACGCTGCCCAAGTACGAGGGTCTCAAGCTGACCGTCGACAACGTCGAGGTCGACGAGAGCGCCGTCGACGCCGAGCTGACCAAGCTCCGCGAGCGCTTCGGCACCCTGGTCACGGTCGATCGCCCGGCGAAGACCGGCGACTTCGTCGAACTCGACCTCACCGCAACGATCGATGGCAACGAGGTCGATCAGGCAAGCGGAGTCTCGTACGAGGTCGGCGCGGGCAATCTGCTCACCGGCACCGACGAGGCCGTCGAAACGCTCACCGCCGGCGAGACCACCAATTTCACCTCCCAGTTGCTCGGCGGCGAGCACGAGGGCCAGGACGCCGAGGTCGAGCTCACGCTCACCGCGGTGAAGGAGCGCGAGCTTCCCGAGGCCGACGACGAGTTCGCGCAGCTCGCCAGCGAGTTCGATACGATCGCGGAGCTCCGCGAGAGCCTCAAGGACCAGGTCTCGCAGGCCTCCGTCTTCAGCCAGGGCCAGCAGGCACGTGATCTGTTCACCGCAACGCTCATCGAGCAGGCCGGCATCCCCGTCTCGGAGGAGCTCGTCGAGGAAGAGGTGCACCGTCACCTCGAGGGCGAAGGACGCCTCGAGGACGACGAGCACCGCGCAGAGGTGCGCAAGTCGTCGGAGGAGCAGATCCAGCTCCAGCTCCTGCTCGACGCGATCGTCGAGGCCGAGGGTGTCACGCCGACGCAGAACGAGCTCTCGCAGTACATCTTCCAGTCGGCGCAGCAGTACGGCATGGAGCCCACCCAGTTCTTGCAGGCCATCAGCCAGGGCAACCAGATGGGCGTGATCCTCGGAGAAGTCACTCGCAACAAGGCGCTCGCCATTGCGCTCTCCAAGGCAGAGGTCGTCGACCAAGACGGCAAGCCCGTCGACCTGAGCGAGTTCACCGCTGTCGACACGGACGATGAGGCCGAGGTCGCGGACGAAGCCGAGGAGACCGTCGAGGCTGCTCAGACCGAGGCAGCGGCTCCCGCCAAGAAGTCGTCGGCGAAGAAGTCCGCGAAGGCGTCGACCGATGCCGCACCCGCTGACGATGAGGACGCGAAGAAGGCCGCGCGCTCGGCAGCAGCGAAGAAGGCCGCAGCGACCCGTGCCGCGAAGAAGGCTGCAGCTGAGGCAGAAGCCGCAGGCAAGTAGGCAGCACCCGCTGTACCAACGATCCCCCGTCTCTGTACTCGAGGCGGGGGATCGTTGCATATGGCGGCGCCATGCGCCCACGGCGAACACGGCTCCCGAGGCGCGAACGACTCGGTACGCTCGAACCAAGCAACAACGAATGGAGCGCCGCATGGCTGAACAGACGCCACCGAACAGCGTGTTCGAACGACTGCTGAAGGACCGTATCATCTGGCTCGGTTCCGAGGTGCGTGACGACAACGCGAATGAGATCTGCGCCAAGATCCTGCTGCTGGCGGCAGAGGATCCGAAGGCCGATATCTACCTCTACATCAACTCGCCCGGTGGCTCGATCACCGCCGGCATGGCGATCTACGACACGATGTCGTTCGTTCCCAACGACATCGTCACCGTCGGCATCGGCATGGCCGCTTCGATGGGGCAGTTCCTCCTCACCGCCGGCACCAAGGGCAAGCGGTACATCACGCCGAATGCGCGCGTGCTGCTCCACCAACCGCATGGCGGCTTCGGCGGAACCGCGAGCGATATCCAGACCCAGGCGCAGCTCATCACGTCGATGAAGAATCGCCTCGCCGAGATCACCGCCGCGCAGACCGGCAAGACCCTCGAGCAGATCAATGAAGACGGCGACCGCGACCGCTGGTTCACCGCAGATGAGGCGCTCGAGTACGGCTTCATCGACTTCATCCGCGATTCAGCCACCGATGTCATCGGCGGCGGCGGCACCAGCAACTAACGTGACGGACAGGAAGCAACTGACTCGATGAATACTCCATACATGCCCCAGTCCGGTGGGTCGAGCCTGCAGATGCCCGATTCCCGCTACGTGCTTCCCTCGTTCGAGGAGCGCACGGCCTACGGGTACAAGCGCCAGGATCCCTACGCCAAGCTCTTCGAGGATCGCATCATCTTCCTCGGCGTTCAGGTCGATGACGCATCAGCCGATGACGTCATGGCGCAGCTCCTCGTGCTTGAGAGCCAGGATCCCGAGCGCGACATCACGATGTACATCAACTCTCCCGGTGGCTCGTTCACCGCGATGACGGCGATCTACGACACGATGCAGTACATCCGCCCGCACGTGCAGACGGTCTGCCTGGGTCAGGCGGCGTCCGCGGCCGCCGTGCTGCTTGCCGGCGGCACCCCCGGCAAGCGCCTCGCACTGCCGAACGCGCGCGTGCTGATCCATCAGCCCTCCAGCGGCCAGGGCGGACACGGGCAGGCATCGGACATCGAGATTCAGGCGCGTGAGATTCTTCGCATGCGCGAATGGCTCGAAGAGACGCTGTCGAAGCATTCCAAGCGCAGCATCGAAGAGGTGAATCGCGACATCGATCGCGATAAGATTCTCAGCGCGCAGGAGGCGTTCGAATACGGACTCGTCGACCAGGTGCTGACGAGTCGGAAGAACCCGCAGCCGGTCATCGCGAAGTAGTCAACCGGAGCCTCGGGGGCGACCCCGGGGCTCCGGCGCGCCGCCCATCAATGTCTGAGGCTCCCGCTAGTCTCGAAGGCATCGGATCAGACCGAGTTAGGTGAAGGAGCTCCGCATGGCGAAGATCGGCGAAAGCAGCGAGCTGCTCAAGTGCTCCTTCTGCGGTAAATCGCAGAAGCAGGTTCAGCAACTCATCGCCGGCCCGCAGATCTACATCTGCGACGAGTGCGTGGCTCTCTGCAACGAGATCATCGAGGAGCGCCTTGCAGAGCATCAGACCGGGGAGACGTCGGACTTCACGCTCCACAAGCCGCGGGAGATCGCGGACTTCCTCAACCAGTATGTGATCGGGCAGGATCGGGCGAAGCAGTCGCTCGCCGTCGCGGTGTACAACCACTACAAGCGCGTCCGCGCTCTTTCTTCGCTCGCCAGTGCAGACGTCGCTTCGGAGCAGGTCGAGATTGCAAAGTCGAACATTCTGCTCATCGGGCCGACAGGATGCGGCAAGACGTATCTCGCGCAGTCGTTGGCACGACAACTCGGAGTGCCGTTCGCGGTGGCCGACGCCACAGCTTTGACCGAAGCCGGATACGTCGGCGAAGACGTCGAGAACATCTTGCTGAAGCTGTTGCAGGCGGCCGACTTCGATGTTGCACGGGCCGAGATGGGCATCATCTACATCGATGAGATCGACAAGATCTCCCGCAAAGCCGAGAACCCGTCGATCACGCGCGACGTGTCGGGCGAGGGCGTACAGCAGGCGCTGCTGAAGATCCTTGAGGGCACGGTCGCTTCGATTCCGCCTCAGGGCGGGCGCAAGCACCCGAACCAGGAATTCATCCAGCTCGACACGACAAACGTGCTCTTCATCGTCGCCGGCGCATTCGCTGGGCTCGAGGAGATCGTCGGATCGCGCCTCGGCAAGGGCGGCATCGGATTCGGTGCGCCAGTATCGAGCAAGCGCAACGACGACCAGCTCTTCGCTCAGGTGCAACCCGAAGATCTCCATAAGTTCGGCCTGATTCCCGAGTTCATCGGTCGTCTGCCGATTGTGGCGACGGTCGATCCGCTCGACGTCGAAGCGCTGACGCGTATTCTCACCGAGCCAAAGAATGCACTCGTGAAGCAGTACCAGCGGATGTTCGAACTCGACGGCGTGAGTCTCGAATTCGAAGATGCCGCGCTCGAAGCCATCGCCGAACTCGCCGTCGAACGCAAGACCGGCGCTCGTGGTCTCCGTGCAATCCTCGAAGGGATCCTCGGGCCCGTCATGTTCGAGGTGCCTTCCGACGGTGACATCACGAAGGTCATCGTGACCCGGGAATCGGTAAACGGGGAAGCTGCACCGCGCGTGCTGCAGTCGCGCGGAGGCCGCGAGAGCGCGTAAGTCGATGCGCTCTCTGTGCGGTTCATGGGCTCCCGCGGCGGGTCTCAGGCTGCGCAATGACGTTAGGGGTGACGAATCTCCTCGCCAGGCTCCCAGGTGCGGCCTGCGATGGAACGCACGTGCCACGTGCCTGACTCGTCGCGCTCGACCTCAGAGATAGCGAGATTCTCCGCCCGGGGCACCTCATCTGCAGGCAACCCCGAGATGTCCGCGAGCAGATGCCGGATGAACGAACCGTGTGTCACCGCGATGACGCGACCATTGCGAAACTCGTCGGCGATGCGGTCGAGTGCCGATACCCCCCGCTCCGCGACCTCGTCATGGCCCTCCATGCTCGGGTACTGGCGAGACGGCCAGTGCTCGAGGGCGACGCTGTGCGACAAACCTTCCGCATCGCCGAAGGAGCGCTCGACGAGCCCCTCGCACGTCACCGGGTCGTAGCCGAGCCGCTCGGCGAGAATCTCGGCCGTCTGCCGAGCCCGGAGCAGCGGACTCGTCACGACAGCGTCCCACATACCTTCCCGTGAGAGTCGCTCGGCGAGGTCGCTGGCTTGCTCTCGGCCGGTGGCATTCAGCGGAATGTCGGTGCGACCCTGCATGCGACCGGCGAGGTTCCAATCGGTCTGGCCGTGTCGAACCAGTGCGACGAGCGCGGTCACCCGATGGTGCCAGAGAGGTCGAAACTCACCAGGACTGATCCATCTTCCTGGGGAATCTGCAACGCCGTGACGCTGAGTGCACTGTTCGTCAGCGTCGCTGCGACACCGCCGTCGGCCGTCTCGGATCGGTCGGCCTCGGCGAACCCGCTGGCGTCGACGATCGATTGCCAGAGTGCATCCGCAGTCGCTGCATTCTTCGCGTCGAGCACGAGATACCACTCGTTCGCCGAGCGTTCACCGGCATCGTCAATGGCGGCGGTCTCGGGCAGGACGAAGCTCTCGCTCGGGAACGACGCGGGAAGGCTACGAGACTTCGGAGTATCCTGCGGGTCGCCCTGCTGCGGCCAGCCGCCCTCGCTGTCACTCGATGCCGCTCCCTGGGCTTTCTGAACGCCCTCGTTCTCGACTGAGGCGTCGCTGCCGGCGTCATCGTCCGCGCCGGCGCTGTCGGCCTCGCCCGAGTTCCCGCCCGCCCCAGTGTCACCACCGTGCGCGTCTGCCGAAGCCGACGAGGATGCGTCCGCGCCCTTCGACTCGTCGACGCTTGAGGGCTCGGGTGCGCAACCGCTGAGGCCGATGAGCAGTGCGATTGCCGCTGCGAGGCTCGCGCTGGAACGCGTAGCCGAGCGTTCGCTTCCGTGGAACATAATACTCCTCAACTCAGCCAGTCGTCGTCGGCGTCGTCGTCTGCACTGTGGGCCGGGCGCTCTTCCGCGAGCCCCGGCTCGCCGCCCGCGCT
Source organism: Leucobacter sp. NPDC077196 (assembly GCF_040687075.1). Classification (NCBI taxonomy): domain Bacteria; kingdom Bacillati; phylum Actinomycetota; class Actinomycetes; order Micrococcales; family Microbacteriaceae; genus Leucobacter; species Leucobacter sp. NPDC077196. The sequence goes on along the minus strand of NZ_JBFBML010000010.1, from coordinate 19,252 downwards.
CACGGGACCGGTGCGCACGCGACCGACCACGTCGAGCGCGACGAACACGAGATCATCGAGCTCGCAGCGCGGCCGGCCTTCGAGCCAGGTCAGCGTCCACGAATCAGCGTCCGGGTGCCCGCTCTCCTGCTCAGCGATTGCGGCGTACAGCGCTTCGGGCACGCTGCGATGCGGGGGAGTGCCCGTCTGCCAGCGCGCCCCGAGCTGCATCGTCACGCCTCCACTGGTGCGAGCTGGATGTCGGAGACGGTGACGCCGCTCAGATCGTCCGGACCGGCCTCGATCCGAAGCTCGACGATCTTTCCGACTGCGGCGAGATCAGCCGCGGCCGACTCGAGTCGGGCGAGATCAGGCTGCGGGGCCTGCACGACCGCGATCGAGACCGGGGTCTTCTGCGAAGCCTTCGCGGCCGTCTTCGCTCCGCGGATGCCGACGAGCGCCTCGCCGACGAGCCCGAGCAATGCCGCATCGGCGCTCTCCCCTGCGAGCGAGGCGGCCTCCTCCGGCACGGGCCAGGCAGCCTGGTGCACTGACCCTTCGCCGAACCACGACCACACTTCTTCCGTGGCATACGGCAGGAACGGCGCGAGCAGACGCACGAACACGGAGAGCGACGTGCGCAGGGCGGTCACTGCAGACGCCTGCGACTGGCCTTCACCGTTGTGCGCGCGCTCCTTCACGAGCTCGAGATAGTCGTCGCAGAAGGTCCAGAAATACGATTCGGTCAGCTCGAGTGCACGAGCATGGTCATAAATCTCGAACGCTCGCGTCGCCTGCTCGATCACTCCCGCGAGTCCGGCGAGCACGGCGCGGTCGAGCGCTTCCGTGACGGTGCCGGCGCCCGAGTCGTCGAAGCTGAGCGTGAATTTCGCCGCGTTCAGCAGCTTGATCGCCAGACGACGGCCGATCTTGATCTGCGTCGGATTCTGCGGGTCGAACGCCGCATCCGTGCCGAGCTTCGCCGAGGCCGCCCAGTAGCGCACGGCGTCCGACCCGTGCTGTTCGAGCATGCCAGCGGGCGTCACCACGTTGCCCTTCGACTTCGACATCTTCTTCCGATCGGGATCCAGGATCCACCCGGAGATGCCCGCGTGCTGCCACGGCAGCCGGCCGCCCTCGAGTTCCGAGCGCAGCACGGTCGAGAAGAGCCAGGTGCGAATGATGTCCTGACCCTGCGGGCGCAGGCTGAACGGGTACACGAGGTCGAACAGCTCTGGGTCGCGCTCCCAACCACCGGCGAGCTGGGGCGTGAGCGACGATGTGGCCCACGTGTCCATCACATCGACTTCGCCCTGGAAGCCTCCTGCGACACCGCGCTGATCGGCGGAGTACCCGGCCGGAACGTCGCTCGACGGGTCGACGGGCAGTTGATCCTCCGAGGGGAGGATCGGCTGGTCGTACACGGGGTTCGCGTCGGCATCGAGTGGGTACCAGACGGGAATCGCCACGCCGAAGAAACGCTGCCGTGAGATGAGCCAGTCGCCCGCCAGCCCCTCGACCCAGTTCTCGTAGCGCACGCGCATGAAGTCGGGATGCCACTCGAGCTCTCGCCCGTGGGCGAGCAGGCGCTCGCGGAGCGCTTCGTCTCGAGCACCGTTCACGACGTACCACTGACGGGTCGAAACGATTTCGAGCGGCTTGTCGCCCTTCTCGAAGAACTTGACGGGGTGCGTGATCTTGCGAATCTCGCCTACGAGCTCGCCGGAGGCGCGCAGCGAGTCGACGACGATCTGCTTCGCACTAAACACGGTCTTGCCCGCGATCTCCGCGTAGGCTGCACGCCCGGTCTCGCTCGTGATGACGTCGGGCGCCTCGGAGATCACGCGGCCGTCGAATCCGAGGATGGCACGGTTCGGCAGGTCGAGTTCGCGCCACCAGACCACATCGGTCACATCGCCGAACGTGCAGATCATCGCGATTCCGGTGCCCTTGTCCTTCTGCGCGAGATGGTGGGCGAGGATCGGCACCTCGACGTCGAACAGGGGAGTGCGCACTGTCGAGCCGAAGAGCGGCTGGAAGCGCTCATCGTCGGGGTGCGCGACGAGCGCTACGCACGCTGCAAGCAGTTCAGGACGCGTGGTGTCGATGAGGATGTCGCCGGATCCGTCCGACTTGTGGAAGGCGAGCGTGTGATAGGCGCTCGGCTGATCGCGATCCTCGAGCTCCGCCTGGGCGACCGCCGTGCGGAACGTCACGTCCCACAGGGTCGGCGCCTGGGCCTGGTAGGCCTCGCCGCGCTGGACGTTGCGGAGGAAGGCGAGCTGGGAAGCGCGCAGCGATTCGGCTCCGATCGTTCGGTAGCTCTGCTTCCAGTCAACGGAGAGCCCGAGCGTGCGCCAGAGCGCCTCGAACTGCTGCTCGTCCTCCTCGGTGAGGCGCTCGCACAGCTCGATGAAGTTGCGGCGGGAGATCGGCTGCTGATCCGCCGCCTTGATGCTCTTGCCATCGCCGCCTTCGTGCGGAGGGACGAATCCCTCGACGTACGGCAGCGACGGATCGCAGCGCACGCCGTAGTAGTTCTGCACGCGTCGCTCGGTCGGCAGCCCATTGTCGTCCCACCCCATCGGGTAGAAGACGGCCTTGCCCTGCATGCGCTGGTACCGCGCGATGGTGTCGGTGTGCGTGTACGAGAAGACGTGACCCACGTGCAGCGATCCCGACGCCGTCGGCGGAGGCGTGTCGATGCTGTAGACGTTCTCCCGGGAAGCGCGTTCGCGTGGAAAGGCGTACGTGCCGGCTTCCTCCCACACCGGGCCCCATTTCGCTTCGAGGCCTTCGAGTACGGGCTTGTCGGGAATCGCGCTCATGCGTGGGGCTCCGCTTCTCGACACCGCGCTCAGCTGCGGCATCGGGGTTCGATGTGGACGGCACCGCGTGATCGCGCGGCAGCGAGTCGCCGCACTGGTGCCTGATGGTGTACCTCCAGCTTACCGGCCATCAATCACCGGCGAGCTGCACTCCGATGAGGGTCTCATTGTGCGCGGGGTCCCCGCCGGGTTCGGGCTCGGTGAGGTACTGCTCCCATGCGATGTCGGTCGGCTGTTCGCCCTGCTCGCTGACCCAGGCATAGAGGCGCTCGTACGCGGCCGAGAGACCGCTGAAGTCGCCCCGCAGCAGGTATGTTGCCGTGCGCGATGCGGGGAGCGTCTCAGCGGTGACGCGGACCCCAGCAGTGGCAGCGCCGTCAGCGCCGCCGTCGCCCTCAGCGCTCGGGAACGGCTGCGAAATCGGCACGGCGACGGAGAGGTCGAGCCCGTCCGCGGTGGGTGAGCCGTGCATGATCCCCATCGGGGCGGCGGCGGGCGACGAGCCAGCGGCGGCGATCGCGGCGAAGAGCGCCGGGAACGCGCGGTCGTACAACTCGGGAATGCGGTCGAACGGAACGGTCTCGCGCACGACGGCGAGGTGCAACTCGGGTCGCGTGTCGATCTCGGGCGTGACGGGCGAATCGTTCATCATCTCTCCTTGATGCAGGCCGAGCCGGAGACGCCCGACGCCGCCGATCCTACGCGGCAACGGCGCCGGGCGCTCCTGGTTTCTCTATCCGGCGAGCAGGCCGGGGAATGCGTCGGGGTGCTCGTCGATCCAGGCGTCGACGGCCTCGGCCTCTTCACCCACCTCGTATTCGTTCGTCATCGCGTTCTCGAGCGTGCTGAAGGCCTCGTCGTTCAGCTTGAAATCTGCGGCGTAGTCTGCCGCGTCGGAAAAGCGCTCGGTGAATCCCTGCGTCGCGAGCACATGAATGCCCTCAGGGGTGCCCATGACGCCCTTCGGGTCTTCGAGGTCGCGCAGGCCGTACACCTCGTTCGCCCAGAACGGGCGCCAGCTGGTCACGACGATGTCGTCGCCGTTCTCGACCGCGTCGCTCACCGAGGCGAGCATCGCCGCCGTCGACGAGGATACGAGGGAGAAGTCCCTGTCGAGTCCGTAGGCAGGCATGCCGACCTCCTCGGTGTGCTTCATCTGACCCGCGCTCGGCTCGATGCCGATGATCTTCCCGTCGAATCGATCGGCATTCGGCGCGAGTTCTTCGAGCGATGTGATGTCGACGTAGTCGGGCACCGAGAGCGTGATCGTGCCGTTGTCGTACCAGGTGCCGAGATCCTCGAAGTCATCTTCCCGCCCCGCGATGTACTCGGCCTGCGTGCGCTCGGTCCAAGCACCCGAGAAGACGTCGATGTCGCCCTCCGCGAGACTCGTGTACAGCACGGCTGCCTCAGTGAGCTCCTGCATCTCGACGTCGTAGCCGAGCTTCTCGAACTGGTCCTTGAGGAGGAAGCCGCTGGTCTTGCCATCGCTCCAGGAGGGGACGTAGCCGATCGTGATGCTGTCTGCGCTGGCATCGGCGGCGTCTTCGGCAGAGCATCCGGTGAGCGTCAGAGCGGCTGCTGCGGTGAGTGCGAGAGCAGAAGTGAGGGTGCGGAACTGCAAATGATGTCCTTTCGTAGAGCGTGGTGCCGCTGCGCGGCATGAAAAAGGAGCCCTCCCGGAACGGTGTTTCGGGAGGGCTCCTTTCGTACTGCGTGAATCCCCGAAGGGAGACGATGGATCGGTCAGCTGGCGATCAGACCCGGGTAGGCGTCGCCGTACTCCTCGAGCCAAGCGTCGACAGCGCCCTCGGGGTCACCCTCGTACTCATCGCCGGTCACCATGCCTTCGAGCGCGCCATACGCGACGTCGTCGAGCTTGATATCGGCGATGTAATCGACAACCTCGGGGTACTCCTCCGAGAGGCCCTGCTTGCCCAGGAAGTGCAGGGTCTCGGGCTCGCCCATGGCGCCCTTGGGGTCTTCCAGGTCCTTGAGCGGGAATGCATCATTGGCCCAGAACGGACGCCACAGCGTCACTACGACGTCTTCCTCGTTGTCGATCTTGTCCTGCAGCGTGGCGAGCATGGTCGCGGTGGAGGAGGTGACGAGCTCGTAGTCGCCCTCGAGACCGTACTCCGGCATCGCGACATCCTGGGTCTGAGCGGTCAGACCGGCACCGGGTTCGATGCCGATGATCTGCCCATCGAAGCGACCCGCGTCGCCGGCGAGATCCTCGATGGAGTCGATGTCGACGTACTCCGGCACCGCGAGCGTCAGCACCGCGCCGTCGTAGTACCCGCCGAGATCTTCGATCTGGTCGCCGAACTCCTCCATGTAGGAGGCGTGGGTCACCTCGGGCCAAGCCGACGGGTAGATGTCGAAGTTGCCCTCGGCGAGTCCGGCGTAGAGCACGCCGGCTTCGGTGAGTTCTTCCATCTCGACGGTGTAGCCCATCTTGCCGAGCTGGTCTTCGAGCAGGTAAGCCGTGCTCAGGCCATCGGTCCAAGCGGGCAGGAAGCCGAGCGTTACGGTGCCGTTGTCTTCACCCGAGCCGGCATCGGAGCCATTATCGGAACCGCTGCCCGAGCAGCCTGCGAGGGCGAGGGTTGCGGCGGCTCCCAGAGCCAGCATTCCGGTGAGAGTGCGCTTCTGCATACTTCGTCCTTTCGTGTCGTGCGCGGAGGCGCACGGTGTGGGGTGTGGTGTGTGGGTGGTCTAACCCTCAGTCGCTCGCTGGATCACGCGGCCTTCGCGAGTGCGCCGGTGCGGCGCGCATCGCGACGCTTGCGCATCGCGCCGAGCAGTGAGTGCTTGTAGTCGCCCGGGTTTCCGAGTGCCGCCGTGACGCGGTCGAGGAAGACGGCGAGAATGACGACGCTCAGGCCGGCCTCGACGCCCTGGGCGATGTTCAGGGTCGAGATGGCTGCGACGACCTCTTTTCCGAGGCCATTGGCGCCCGCCATGCCGGCAACGACGGCCATCGAGAGAGCGAGCATGATCACCTGGTTGATGCCAGCCATGATGGTCGGCATCGCGAGCGGCAGTTGAATGCCGCGAAGGATCTTGCCCGATGCAGCGCCGAAGGCGTGGCCGGCCTCGACGGTCTCGGAGTCGACACCGCGAATCCCGAGCTCTGTGAACCGGACGCCCGGAGCCACCGAGAACAGCACTGTGGCGAAGACGCCGGGCACGAAACCGATGCTGAAGAAGATGACGGCTGGGATCAGGTACACGAACGCCGGCATGGTCTGCATGAAGTCGAGCACGGGCTTCAGAATTGCGCTGAAAGCGTCGCTCCGCGCGGCAGCGATACCGAGCGGAATGGCGACGATGATCGAGATGAGCGCCGCGACGAGCACGAGCGCGAGGGTGAGCATCGCGTTCTCCCACTGCCCCATGCCGACGATGAGCAACATCGTGATCACAGTGCCTACTGCGAGCTGCCACGAGCGGAGAGCCCAACCAATGAGCCCGAACACGATGATGAGCACGGCGAAGGGTACCGAGACCAGGCCGTCAGCGAGCCCTTCGACCAAGAACTTGATGACCATCGTGACGACGTCGAGCAACCCGTCGAACGTCGCTTTGAACCAGTTGAGCCCATCAGCGACCCAATCGCCGAGCGGAATACGGAAGTCGTCCATCAGCGCACCTCCTCATTCTCGGGAGCGAGGCCGGGCAGTGAGCTCCCGGCCGGCGCATCGCCCAGCGTTTCTGTGATCATCGCGGCAGACACGGTGGGTGTCGGCTCGATGATCGGAATCTCTGTGGTCATCGTCGGAAGATCGGTCAGCGCTGCGAGCAGCGTGACGCGCGGCACGACGCCGATGAGGCGATCCTGCTCGTCGATCACGGCCACGGGCAAAGAGCTCTCCACCGCGAGCTCGAAGAGCTCGGAGATGTACTGGTCGGGCTTCACGATCGAAGGCGTCGGACGCAGGAGCTCGGTGATATCGGTACCGCCTTCGCGAACCTGACGCAGCACGTCCTTGTCGCGAACCACGCCGAGCAGCTTGCGCGAGGCCGACGTGACGAAGCATGCGGAGGTCTGCAGGTCGCGCATCGTGCGCAGGGCGGTGCGCGGGCCGGCGCTCGCTGGAACGACCGCGCGCGGCGGCTCCATCACGTCACCGGCGGTGAGCACGCGCGCTCGGTCAACATCCTGCACGAACTGCGCGACGTAATCATTCGCCGGATCGGTCAGAATATCGTTCGGCGTACCGACCTGCACGATGCGGCCGTCTCGCATGACAGCGATTCGGTCGCCCAGGAACATCGCCTCGTTGAGGTCGTGGGTGATGAACACGATCGTCTTGTTGAGCTCCTGCTGCAGTTCGACGAGCTGCTCCTGCATCTCTCGGCGAATGAGGGGGTCGAGCGCCGAGAACGCCTCGTCCATCAGCAGAATATCGGTGTCCGCGGCAAAGGCTCGGGCGATGCCCACGCGCTGCTGCATGCCCCCCGATAGCTCGCCGGGCAGGTGGTCTTCCCATCCCGTGAGGCCCACGCGCTCGAGCCAGTGGCGAGCGCGATCGCGACGCTCCGAGAGCTCGACGCCCTGCAGCTCGAGGCCATATGCAACGTTGTCGAGCACGCTCCGGTGGGGCAACAGGGCGAAATGCTGGAACACCATCGACATCCGGTCGCGGCGCAGCTCGCGGAGCTCCTGCCCGCTGAGACCGACGACCTCGGTGCCGAACACGGAGATCGACCCGTCAGTCGTGTCGTTGAGACCGTTGAGCATGCGGATCAGAGTCGACTTACCCGACCCCGACAGGCCCATCACCACGAAGATCTCTCCCTGGTTCACGGTGAAGCTGGTATCGATGACCGCAGCGGTGCCCTGCCCGCGCAGTTCGTCACGAGTGGCCCCCTTGCGCAGGCGCTTGACAACCTCCCGCGGGCGTCGCCCGAAGACCTTGTAGGCGTGGGAGACCGCGATCGCGGGTGACGTCGCTTCAGGCGCTTCACCCGGCCGCTTCTCGCCCGCGACTGCGGGCTGTTCCGTTGTACTGGTCACTGTAAACTCCTCGTTCTTGGCACGACGAAATCGGAGGCGCACCGATGACGCGCGGGATCGCTATGATCGCAGCGCAGATGGTCCCGGCGGCCTCACAATTGGCCAGTTCGTATTGCGGAGGATCGGGCCGCACTCGACTTCCTGCACTCCGAGGCGCCGAATCTCGACGCTGGATATCTCGGAGCGAATCAAGAAGAATGGCACGCGGCCGCCCTCAACGCTGAGTCGACGCTAACAACGTCTTGCGATGAAGTGCAAGGCTCGCCCGGCCGTTCTCACACCATTTACGGGCCCGTTTTTCGCCCTGATCTGGGTTTTTTCCGCAACCTTATCGTTACCGCTTCGTTACCAATAGGCACCCCCTGAGCCTCTTTTCTGCTCTGCCAGTCGAAGTGGCGCGCGAAGTCGGCTGCGCTAGACTGGGTGCACAGACTGCGAACCGACCATCATCGGGGAGTCTTCGGAAGAACAGTGCGTCACCGCGACGAGCGTCGCCGCGTGGATGTGCCCAGTAGAACCGAACGGATCGGGCCCGTCATCGCCCAATGAAGTGGTCGAAGCGCTCCGAGAGGACAGCGCGAGCGGCAAGCGGGGTGGTACCGCGGGAAACGGATCGCGATCCGGCTCTCGTCCCGGCGCAGGCACAATTACTCACGCCGGAACCGAGAAGGAACCCATGCCGTACCCTCAGCAGTCCACGGGAACCCCGTTGCCCGAGAGCCCCGACCAGCAGCGCTCAGGAGCCGCATTCGGCGTCACCGCGTCACCGAAGCTTCCCGAGATCGAACGCCACGTGCTCGACTTCTGGGCGACCGACGACACGTTCCGCGAATCGATCCGGCGCCGCGAAGGCTCACCGGAATGGGTGTTCAACGACGGCCCCCCGTTCGCCAACGGACTGCCTCACTACGGCCATCTGCTCACGGGCTACGCGAAAGACGTCTTCCCGAGGTTCCAGACCATGCGCGGCAAGAAGGTAGAGCGGCGCTTCGGGTGGGACACCCACGGTCTGCCGGCGGAGCTCGAAGCGATGAAGCAGCTCGGCATCACCGAGAAGTCGGAGATCGAGGCCATGGGCGTCGCTGCGTTCAACGGCAAGGCTCGCGCGTCCGTGCTCCAGTACACGCGCGAGTGGGAGGAGTACGTCACTCGCCAGGCCCGCTGGGTCGATTTCGAGCACGGGTACAAGACGCTCGATCTCAGCTACATGGAGAGCGTCATCTGGGCGTTCAAGAAGCTCTACGACGGTGGCCTCGCATACGAGGGCTCGCGCATCCTGCCGTATTGCTGGCGCGACGAAACCCCGCTGTCGAACCACGAGCTGCGCATGGACGACGACGTGTATCAAATGCGTCAGGACCCATCGGTCACGGTGGCGTTCCCGCTCCTGGGAAGCCGCGCGGCGGAGCTCGAGCTGACCGATGTGCGCGCGCTGGCCTGGACGACGACGCCATGGACGTTGCCGACGAACGCCGCACTCGCGGTCGGCCCCGAGATCGAGTACGCCATCATCGTGGCCGGGCCCGAGGGAGCCGGCGACGGCGGAGCCGCAGGAACGGCTCGCTATCTGCTCGCGCGCGACCTGGTCGGGGCGCATGCGAAGGATCTCGGGTACGGCTCCGGCGACGAGGCCCTCGCCGCCGTTTCGCGCAGTGTGCGCGGCGCCGATCTCGCAGGCGTGCGGTATGCACCGCTCTTCGACTACTTCGACGACGCCGAGATCTGGGGCACGGAGCACTGCTGGCAGATTCTCGCCGACGCGTACGTGTCGACCACCGATGGCACCGGCATCGTGCACCAGTCGCCCGCATACGGCGAGGATGACTACCGGATCACAACGGCTGCGGGAATGCCGACCATCGTGAGCGTCGACGAAGGCGGCCGGTTCATCAGCGCCGTCACGGACGTCGCCGGCGAGCTGTGGATGGACGCGAACCGCCCGTTGATACGCATTGTGCGCGAACGCGGCCGCCTGCTGCGCGAGCAGAGCTACGAACACTCGTACCCGCACTGCTGGCGCTGCCGCAACCCGCTCATCTACAAGGCCGTCTCCAGCTGGTTCGTGCGCGTCACGGACATCAAGGAACGGATGCTCGAGACGAACGAGCAGATCACCTGGGTGCCCGAGAACGTCAAGCACGGCCAGTTCGGCAAGTGGCTCGAGGGCGCGCGCGATTGGTCGATCAGCCGTAACCGCTACTGGGGCAGCCCGATTCCCGTCTGGAAGAGCGACGACCCCGAGTACCCGCGGGTCGACGTGTACGGGTCGGTTGCGGAGCTCGAAGCCGACTTCGGCGAGCTTCCGCGCAACGATTCGGGGGAGATCGATCTGCACCGCCCGTACATCGACGAACTGACTCGGCCGAACCCGAATGATCCGACCGGTCGCTCGACCATGCGTCGCATCGAGGACGTGCTCGACGTCTGGTTCGACTCGGGATCGATGCCGTTCGCGCAGGCGCACTATCCCTTCGAGAACCAGGAGTGGTTCGAGACTCACCAGCCCGCCGACTTCATCGTCGAGTACATCGGTCAGACCCGCGGGTGGTTCTATGTGCAGCACGTGCTCGCGACGGCCCTGTTCGATCGACCGGCGTTCACGAACGTGGTCAGTCACGGCATCGTACTCGGGTCGGACGGCAACAAGATGTCGAAGTCGCTTCGCAACTATCCCGATGTCAACGAGGTGTTCGATCGCGACGGGTCCGACGCGATGCGCTGGTTCCTCATGGCGTCGCCCGTGGTGCGCGGCGGCAACCTCGTAGTGACCGAAGAGGGAATCCGGGAGGGCGTGCGGCAGTTCATCCTCCCACTCTGGAACACCTGGTACTTCTTCTCGCTCTACGCGAATGCCGACGGCATCACGGCCGAGCGCCGCACCGATTCGAGCGATCCGCTCGATCGCTACATTCTCGCGAAGACCGGGCGACTCGTTCGCGAGGTGGAGGCCCATCTCGAGGCGCTCGATACCACCTCGGCAGCTGATGCACTGCGGGCATACGCCGAAGTGCTCACCAACTGGTATGTACGTCGTTCGCGCGACCGCTTCTGGGCGGGCGCCGGTGACGAGGATGCACCCGAGCAGCGTCAGGCGTTCGACACGCTCTACACGGTGCTCGAGACGGTAGCTCGCGTTGCCGCGCCGCTCGCGCCGCTCGTGACGGAGGAACTCTGGCGGGGGCTCACCGGGGGCCGCTCCGTGCACCTGACCGATTGGCCGGATGCGGCGGAGTTCCCTGATGACGACGCGCTCGTGGACGCCATGGATGAGGTGCGCCAGATCACCTCGCAGACGCTCGCGCTGCGCAAGAGCCGCGGTCTCCGGGTGCGACTTCCCCTGGCCGGGCTCACCGTGGTGGTGGAGAACCCCGCGGCGCTCGAACCCTTCAGCGACATTCTCCGCGAAGAGCTCAACGTCAAGTCGGTCGAGCTGGTGCAGCAGTCGGAGACCAGCGCGCACGAGCACGGCATCGTGCAGACGCTCACCGTGAACGCGCGCGCTGCCGGCCCCCGGCTCGGCAAGCAGGTGCAGCAGGCGATCAAGGCGGCGAAATCGGGCGATTGGAGCGAGGCAGCGGGCGTGGTGGTCGCCGGCGGTATCGCTCTCGAACCCCACGAGTATGAACTCACGCTGCGCGCCGGAGACGATGCTGCGGCGGGCCCGGCACTGACGCTGCTGCCAGGGGGAGGCTTTGCGATGCTCGACACGGCGCTCACCCCCGAGCTCGAGGCGGAGGGGATCGCCCGCGATGCGATCCGCGCGGTGCAGGAGGCGCGCAAGCATGCCGGCCTCGACGTGAGCGATCGGATCGTGCTGGCGCTGAACGCGGAACCGGCGCATGCCGCCGCACTCGAGACGCACGCGTCGCTCATCGCCGCTGAGACGCTGGCCGAAGGGTTTGCCGTGCAGGAGGCGATCGGTATCGATGCGATCGTCGATGACCTCACGTCGCCGGGCAATGGCGTGCACGTTTCGGCGCCCCGCGCCATCGGTTCGCAGAAGGCGGCGATCGTCATCACGATCGATGCAACCGAGTCGGCATCACTGCAGTCGGGAGCCGGCGCATGAGCGGCGCGGAACGCGTGTACGCGGCGCTCCTCGAGCGTGTCGGAGAGGCCAATCCCCGGCCCCGTATCGAACCGGTGCGGCGCCTTTCCGAGCTGGCAGGATCCCCGCAGCTCTCCTTCCCCGTCATTCAGGTCGCAGGAACCAACGGGAAGACGTCCACGAGCCGCGCCATCGCGTCGCTCATGCGCGCGCACGGGTTGCGCACGGGACTCTTCACGAGCCCGCATCTCGTCGAGTTCACCGAGCGCTTTCAGCTCGACGGCGAGCCGATCGATGGCGAGGTGCTGGCGGCTGCGTGGGACGAGCTGCAGCTGCCGCTCGAGGTGGTCGATGCCGAGCTCGCTGCAGCGGGTCACGGTCCCATCACGTTCTTCGAGGCGCTCGCGGTGCTCGCGTTCGCGGCATTCGCCGACGCGCCGGTCGATGTTGCGGTCATCGAGGTCGGCATGGGCGGTGAGTGGGATGCGACGAACATCGCGGATGCTCGGGTCGCCGTATTCACCCCGATCGATCTGGATCACACTGCGGTTCTCGGCCCAGACGTCCCGGCGATCGCCCGCACGAAAGCGGGCATCATCAAGCCGGGATCCGTCGTCGTCTCGGCAGCGCAAGACGTCGATGCCCTCGGCGAGCTCGCCGACGCGGCTGGCCGGCACGGTGCGGCATTCGCCGTGCAGGGGCGCGACTTCTCCCTTCAAGACGACCGCGTCGCAGTCGGGGGCCGTCAGATCGATGTCATCGGACTCGGTGGTCACGCCTACGATCCCGTGTTCGTCCCCCTGTTCGGGCGGCATCAGGCTGAGAACGCCACGCTGGCGATCGCGGCCGTGGAGGCGTTCTTCGGGGCGGATCGCCCAGTGCCAGAAGAGGTGCTCGACGACGGCTTCGGTGCACTCACTTCTCCCGGCCGCCTGCAGCTCATCGGAACCGACCCCATCGTCTACGTCGATGCAGCCCACAACCCGCACGGTGCCGCTGCGCTCGTGTCAGCGGTGACGGAGTCGTTCAACTTCGCCGAGCTCGCATTGGTCGTCGGCGTGCTGGAGGAGAAGGACGTCGCGGGTCTGCTCGCGACGCTCGCCCCGATCGCGCATCGCGTGACGGTGACCCCCGTGGATTCGCCGCGCAGCACATCGGCTGTCGAATTGCAGCAGCTTGCCGAGGAGGAGATTCCCGGCACGCCCATCGAGATCGCCGATTCCCTTCCCGAAGCACTCGATGAGGCCCGCGGCTGGGCGATGCGTGCAGATGGGCGCGCGGTGCTCGTCGTCGGATCGGTGCTGCTCGCAGGCGAAGCGATCGCGTTTGCGCGCGCCGAGGGCTGGGGTGCCGCATGAACGCCCCGGGCGATGCGCGCAGGCCCTCTGAGGAGAGCGAGCCCGAACTCGTGCTGTCGCCGTCGGAAACCGCAGCGCACAATTCGGCAATGCGGATCGCCGGAGCCCGACGCGGGCCCACGTCGACGCAGAAGGCCCTCGCCTCGATCGTGCTGGGGTTCGAGCTCTTCATCGTTGCGCTGTTCGGCCTGACGATCTTCGGGCTGAGCGCGCTCGAACCACGCGAGATGGGGCTGTTCCTCGGCGGTGGGCTCGCGCTCACGATCCTGGTCGGCCTCGTGGGCATGCGACGCGGGCGCTTCGGCATCGTGGTCGGGTGGCTCGTGCACATCCTGATGCTGCTCACCGCAATCATCCTGCCGATGTCGCTCATCGTGAGCGTGCTCTTCACCGCACTCTGGGTGTACTGCATGGTGCGCGGTGCCCGCATCGATCGCGACCGCGCGGCCTGGCTGGCGGCGCAAGGTGACGCAGTCTGATTCGATACACTCTCAGATCGGGCCGTGCACGCACGGCTCGATCCGATTTCCCCCGCCCCGAACCATGAGGAGTACGCATGTCGGCTGAAGAAACATTGATCCTGGTGAAGCCCGACGGCGTCGCCCGCGGACTGACCGGTGAGATCATCCGTCGGATCGAGGCCAAGGGGTATCGCCTGGTAGATCTCCGCCTGGTCGCGCCCGAACGCGAGCTGCTCGCGGAGCACTACGCCGAGCACGAGGGCAAGCCGTTCTACGAGCCGCTGCTCGAATTCATGTCTTCGGGTCCGTCTGTGGCGATCCGCGCGACGGGAGAGCGGGTCATCGAGGGGTTCCGCTCGCTCGCGGGCACAACCGATCCGACGACGGCGGCTCCCGGTACGATCCGCGGCGACCTCGGCCGCGACTGGGGCCTGAAGGTGCAGCAGAATCTCGTGCACGGCTCCGACTCGCCCGAGTCGGCGGCGCGCGAGCTCGCCCTCTGGTTCGCCTGAGACCCGCGACGTGCGAACGGCCGCGCTCCGGCGGGGGAATCCCCGCGCGTTCCGCGCGGCCGTCTCGCAGGGCCTGACTCGGCGGAAATCGGTGCAGCCGGGCGCCGCGCACGTCGTTCGCGAACCGCGCACGAATGTCACCGGATCGAGATAGCGTACGCGCATGGTGCTTTCAGTCTCAGCCTCGGAGGCCCGTCGGATCGGGCTCGCCGCTCAAGGCTTCTCGAATACCGCCCGCCTCCGCAAGCGACGCCCGTTCGACCGCGCACTCGACCGACTGCATGTGCTGCAGATCGACTCGGTCAATGTGTTCGCGCGCAGCCACTACCTCCCGGTCTTCTCCCGCCACGGAGCTTACGATGCTGCGGCGCTTGACCGCCATCTCTGGTGCAGCGGCGAATTCACGGAGTACTGGGCGCACGAGGCTGCGTTCATTCCCGTGCGGGATCGCCCGCTGTTCCAGTGGCGCATGCGCGAGCGCCGGGTACGCGACGAGCGAAGCGGACTTGCTGGCGAACTGGGCCCGGTGCTCGAGCGGGTACGGGCGCAGCTGCGTTCCGCGGGGCCGTCGCTGGTGCGCGACCTCGAGGACGGCCAGCGCACCCGTCGCGGTCCGTGGTGGGACTGGAGCGACACGAAGCGCGCGGTCGAGTTGCTCTTCGCATGGGGAGACGTCGTCGCAGCCGGGCGCGACGGCTTTCAACGACGGTATGCGCTCGCCGAGGAGTCGCTTCCGGAGCACGGGCTGGGAGAGGTGCCGTATGCGGATGCGCACCGATCGCTCATCGCTCAGGCCGCGAGATCACTCGGCGTCGCGACGCTCGCCGACCTCGCTGACTACCACCGCTTGAAGCTGACGCCAGCGCGAGCGGCGGTCGCTGAACTCGAGAGCTCGGGCGAGTTGCTCCCCGTCGAAGTCGCGGGGTGGCGCACCGCGGCAGGAAAGCCCGAGCGGGCTTGGATGCACCGCGACGCCGCTACGCCCGCGCGGCTCGCTCCCGACGCTCTGCTGACTCCGTTCGATCCCGTGGTCTGGTTTCGTCCGAGAGCCGAGCGCATGTTCGACTTCCACTACCGCATCGAGATCTATACCCCCAAGGAGCAGCGGCAGTTCGGCTACTACTGCCTTCCGCTCATGGTCGGGGGCAGGTTGGCGGGACGCATCGACCTCAAATCGGATCGTACGGGGCGCGCTCTGCTCGCGCAGGCGGCCTGGCGGGAGCAGGGCGCTCCGCAGCACGCCGCTGAGATCGCATGCGTACTGCTCGCGCAAGCCGCTGCATGGCAGGGACTCGAGGAGGTGCGCTGGTCAGGGGTTGGCAATCTTGAGCTGCCGAACCGATTCGCCGCTGCTCAAGAACCGCTTCGCGCTGCCCAGTGAACCGGATCTCTCACCGTCGACGCTGCACATGAGTCACTCGTCGGAGCCTCCAGCATCGGCGAACGTGCGCAACGATTCGATGGTCGGCAGGAGTTCGGCGAACACGTGCGCAGGCAGATCCGGATCCTCGCCCGTTCCGTTGACGAGCATTGCCACCGTTCGACCTGACTCGACATCGTGCATCACGAGTCCTTGAAAGCCGAGCCCGGTGCCGGTATGCCCCACCCAGCCGTCGATCTCTCCCATGGCGAAGCCGTATCCGTCGTACTCGGGGCTGCGGGCATCATCGGATGTCGGGCCGAAGCGCTCGAGGCGCCACTGCTGGGTCTCGGTTTCGAGCAGTGTTCCGTCGCCGAGTGCACGGCCCCACGTTGCGAGATCCTCGACGTCTCCGGCAAGTGCACCGGCGGCGCCGAACCAGCCCGGGGCGACCCAGGGCACCTGCTCTTCGACCGAGCCGCCAGCGAGTTGATAGCCGACGGCATCACCTTCCACATCGTTCAGTCCGTCGGTGACCGAATCGAGGCCGAGTGGCTGCAGCACCCGCGCATCGACTTCCTCGAACCACGGGTTGCCCGTCACAGCCTCGATGACCTGCCCGAGCAGCAGCGTATTGGTGTTCGAGTACTCGAACGCCGTACCCGGAGCGAACTCGGGCGACTCCGGATACGCGAGCTCGAGCAGCTCCTGAACCCCGGGGTCGCGCGCCGGATCAACTACGAGGAGGTCGGTCAGCTTCGGTGAGCCCGAGTAGTTCGCGACGCCGCTGCGCATAGCTCCAAGCTGCTCGATCGTAATCTCATCTCCACTCGGCACTCCGTCGATGTACTGGCCCACGGTGTCGTCGATGGAGAGTCGGCCTTCGTCGACGAGCTGCAGAATCACTGTTCCTACGAACGATTTCGTCATACTGCGATACGCGAAGGGAGTCTGCAGTGCGACTTCTCGGCCTTCGGCTGCCTCGCCGAACGCATGCTGGAGCATGTGCTCGGTATCAGAGCCGGTAATCACGGCTGCGCCCCCGGGAACGCCGCTTCCCTCGAAAGCCGCGTCGACCGCGGATGCGAATACCGAGGAATCACTGCCTTCGGTCTGAGCATCGTCGTCGCCTGCGCTTTCCGGAGCGATCGGCGCGCAGCCGATTGCGAGAAGCCCGATCATCAGGGTGGCTGCCAGGCCCCGCCGCGCACGCTTCATCATGCGGCAAGTGAAACACAGGACCCGTCGCTGCGCCAGAGGCCGAGCGCAACCCTGAGCAGTCGGGATCATGAATGTCGGTGGTCCCGAGTACTCTCGAAGACATGGAACCCACCCGTAGCGTCCGCCCATTTGAAGTGGTCAGCGACTATGAGCCGAGCGGCGATCAGCCCGCGGCCATCGAAGATCTCACGCGTCGGATTAATGCTGGCGAGACCGACGTGGTCCTGCTCGGCGCGACGGGCACCGGCAAGTCGGCCACCACCGCCTGGTTGATCGAAGCCGTACAGCGCCCGACGCTGGTGCTCGCCCACAATAAGACGCTTGCTGCGCAGCTCGCCAGCGAACTGCGAGAACTCTTCCCGCACAACTCGGTCGAGTACTTCGTGAGCTATTACGACTATTACCAGCCCGAAGCGTACGTGCCGCAGACCGATACATTCATCGAGAAAGACTCGTCGGTGAACGCTGAAGTCGAGCGGCTGCGCCACTCGACCACGAACGCCCTCCTCAGCAGGCGCGACACGATCGTGGTGTCGACCGTGTCGTGCATCTACGGCTTGGGCAAGCCGGAGGAGTACTACGAGGCGATGGTGCCGCTCGCTGTCGGCGATCAGCTCGATCGCGACGTGCTGCTCCGTCGATTCGTCGATATGCAGTACCAGCGCAATGACATCGAGTTCGTGCGAGGCAACTTCCGCGTGCGCGGCGACACCGTCGAGATCATCCCGATGTACGAGGAGCTCGCGGTGCGCATCGAGTTCTTCGGTGATGAGATCGAAGCGCTGTACTACCTGCATCCGCTCACCGGTGACGTCATCAAACAGGTCGACACGATCTCGGTGTTCCCGGGGTCGCACTACGTCGCCAGTCGTGATGTGATGAACCGCGCAATGGGTCAGATCTCCCATGAGCTCGAAAGCCGCACGCGCGAACTCAAGCAGCAGAACAAGCTCGTCGAGGAGCAGCGCCTGCGCATGCGCACCACCTTCGATCTCGAGATGATGGAGCAGATCGGCTTCTGCTCGGGCATTGAGAACTACTCCATGCACATGGACGGTCGTCGCCCGGGGGAGGCCCCGCACTGCCTGCTCGACTACTTCCCCGACGATTTCCTCGTGGTCATCGATGAATCCCACGTCACCGTGCCGCAGATCGGGGCGATGTTCGAGGGCGATGCGTCGCGCAAGCGCACGCTGGTCGACCACGGGTTCCGACTGCCGAGCGCGCTCGACAACCGCCCCTTGAAGTTCAGCGAGTTCAAGGATCGGGTCGGTCAGACCGTCTACCTCTCGGCGACTCCCGGCAAGTACGAGCTGGAACGCGCCGACGGCGTGGTGGAGCAGATCATTCGTCCGACCGGACTCATCGATCCCGAGATCGTGATCAAACCGAGCGAGGGGCAGATCGACGATCTGCTCGAAGAAGTGCGCGTGCGCGCCGAACGCGATGAGCGCGTCCTCGTCACGACACTCACGAAGAAGATGGCGGAGCAGCTGACCACGTTCATGGAGGAGGCCGGCGTGCGCGTGCGCTATCTCCATTCCGACGTCGACACGCTGCGTCGCGTCGAGTTGCTCACCGAGCTGCGCGCCGGCGTCTACGACGTGCTCATCGGCATCAACCTGCTTCGCGAGGGGCTCGACCTGCCCGAGGTGTCGCTCGTCTCGATCCTCGACGCCGACAAAGAGGGGTTCCTACGATCGAGCACCTCGCTCATCCAGACCATCGGACGCGCAGCGCGAAACGTATCCGGTCAGGTGCACATGTACGCCGATAAGATCACGCGCTCGATGCGCGAAGCGATGGATGAGACGAATCGTCGTCGTGAGATCCAGGTCGCCTACAACACCGAACGAGGCATCGACCCCCAGCCGCTCCGCAAGAAGATCGGCGACATCACGGCGATGTTGTCGCGAGAAGCGGCCGACTCGGAAGACATCCTGTCACGATCCGGTGCGCACGCGCAGCGCAAGACCGCGTCACCGCAGCGCGGCAAAGGAAAGGCTGCTGCACGCGCCGGCGCTATTGCCGGAGAGGGCGCCGCGAAGCTCGAAGAGCTCATCAGCGACCTCACGGAACAGATGCTGGCTGCAGCCGACGAGCTCAAGTTCGAACTCGCCGCGCGATTGCGGGACGAGCTCTCCGAGATCAAACGCGAACTTCGCAGCATGGACCAGGCGGGGCACCTCTAGGTGTACTGACCTCGACCGTTGTTGACGCGGTCGATGGGGGTGCTGCCCCCGATGCCGAGGTGGGCTCTGTCTAGGTTGTAGTAATCGAGCCAGGACTGCAAGGCTGCAGCTCGGTCCTGGTTCGACGTCCAGGCGCGTGCGTACGCCCACTCAGTGGCGAGGGTCCGGTTCAGTCGTTCGACCTTGCCGTTGGTCCAGGGGCAGTGCGGCTTGATGAACTTCTGCTGTATTCCGTAAGCGTCGATCACGCTTCGAAACGCGGCGGAGTGG
>NZ_JBFBML010000009.1:0-108252 GCF_040687075.1 Leucobacter sp. NPDC077196 | reverse complement strand
GGGAGGATGGTGAGGTAGAACCATCCCAAGAGGGAGAACGCGACAACTTGGAAGATTGAGTTGATCGCTACGAGGACCGCGGCAGCTTCACGGTCACCGCAGGCGAGATCATTCCAGATAACGACCATCGCGATGCAGCGGGCGAGACCCACGATAATCAGCCCGGTACGGTATTCGGGGAGATCGGGAAGAAACATCCATGCCAGAGCGAACATCAGGGCTGGTCCGATGACCCAGTTCAGTGCGAGCGAAGAGATTAGGAGTTTTCTGTCCCCGGCGACGGCTGCGACCTTGTCGTAGCGCACTTTCGCGAGAACGGGGTACATCATGATCAGCAGCCCCAAAGCGATGGGGACCGAGATCCCACCAACTTCGAGGTGCGCGAGCACCGTGGAGACGCCAGGGATGAACCGTCCCAGTAGGAGGCCGGCGACCATGGCTAGCCCGATCCAGAGCGGTAGCCAACGGTCGAGCGTTGACAGCTTGCGTGTCGCAGATGGTGCGGTGGGGGTCGTTAGGGCGCTCATGCGAGAAGCGCCTCCATTTTTTCGACGATGACAGGCTTCGGGTGAGCGCCGATGAGCATGTCCCTGCGGGCGCCGTCCTTGTAGAAGCCGAGCGTTGGGATCGACGTCACACCAATAGCGGTGACGGCTTCGGGGTTTTGGTCGGCGTCAATCTTCACGATCTTGATGCGACCTGCGTAGTCCGTGGCGAGCTGGTCGAGAATTGGCGCGATCTGCTTGCACGGCCCGCACCATGCTGCCCAAATATCGACAACAACAGGAACCTTTGCGCACAGCACTTCAGCGTCGAACGTGGCATCGGTGACGGTAATGGTGGCTGCGAGAGTCACGCGAAAACCTCCTGGGACAGCGGATGGGTCTCCGCAATGTGATCGAGAGCGCTGAGGAAGTGTTGGGCGTCCTGGGCGGCAGCGCAACCCGTTCCAGCAGCGGTGATGGCTTGACGATAGGTATGGTCGACCAGGTCGCCTGCAGCGAACACCCCTGCAATGTTGGTGCGGGTTGATGGGTGTGCAACCTGCACGTACCCATCGGCGTCCGTATCAATAGTGCCCATTACGAGCTCCGAACGCGGGTCGTGGCCGATTGCGACGAATACGCCGGTGACGTCGATTGTTCGCAGTTCACCAGTTTGCCTGTCGCGCAGAGAGACCGCTCGCACCAATTTCTCCCCGATGAGCTCCGCGATCTCGCTGTTCCAGGCGACATCAATTTTGGGATGGTCGAGGACTCGCTGCGCCATGATCTTGGATGCGCGGAACTCGCTGCGCCGGTGCACAACAGTGACCTTCGACGCGAAGCGAGTAAGAAAAAGTGCTTCTTCCATCGCTGAGTCACCTCCACCAACAACCACGATCTCCTGATCTCGGAAGAAGAACCCATCGCACGTAGCACACCACGACACCCCGTGGCCCGTAAGCCGCTCCTCGTCAGGAAGATGCAACTTCCGGTACGCCGACCCCATAGCGAGAATGACGGCACGGGCCTGATACGTGTCTCCCCCACCGGTCACTGCCGTCTTGAGTGAACCGGTGAGGCCGAGACTGACCGCGTCATCGACAATGATGCGGGCACCGAATCGTTCGGCCTGGGCGCGCATCGATTCCATGAGGTCCGGCCCCTGAATACCTTCAACAAACCCGGGGAAATTCTCAACTTCGGTCGTGGTCATCAGAGCTCCCCCGGCGCTAATGGATCCGGCGAGAACCACGGGTGCGAGTCCCGCGCGAGCGGCGTACACCGCTGCGGTATAGCCAGCCGGGCCAGACCCCACGATCAACACATCAACTTCTTGATTAGACATGTTTCTATATTGACAGAACTCAATACAGATCGCCACCGTCCAAGATGAACTCTGTGTGCTGCCCGTGCGAACGCGCCGATTGCAACTGTGCGTGCGGCGTAGAGACCGCTATGCACCATGGGAATGTGAGGTAGACGCGCGTCCTTCACTGCTGCTCCCTCACGAGCCCCGACCGGTGAGAGGCTTCTGGCGTACTCCGCTAACTCTTCTGGTGGGCGAATAGATCGTTGTGGCCGTGCAGTGTGCCTGTCGCGAATCCGATGGTCACGGGTTCGGGTGCGCCACAGCATGAAGCGGCGGGTGTTTCTGTCACTGAGGTGGCGCAGTCGGGCGCAGAATCGTCAGTCGTAGGCAAGTCGCATGATCCGCCGAGGTCGGTGGAACACACCCCGGTTTCGGGGAGCTCTAGCCGTACGAGGTCTGCGGCTGCGCGGTCTCCGGCGAGTGCGGCCGCGATGGATCGGACCTGCTCGTAGCCGGTGGCCATGAGGAATGTCGGTGCGCGGCCGTAGCTCTTCATTCCCACGATGTAGAAGTTCGGGTCGGGATGGGCCAGGACTCGTTCACCATGGGCTGTGACGGTGCCGCAACTGTGAAACTCCGGGTCGATGAGTGGGCCGAGCTCCTTAGGCGCCTCGACGATGTGGTCCATGTCTAAGCGAAGCTCTGAAAGGAAGGACAGGTCGGGCCGGAATCCCGTAGCTGGCACCACCAGATCGACAGTGAGGCTGTCCCCGTAAGCGAGTTCCACCGTGAGGCGGGTGTCTGCTTCCAAGGATGTGACGGCGACGTTTTCGAGGATCGTGATGTCGCCGTTTTCAACGAAGCGGCGCAGGCTGGTGCCGAGTTGTCCACGCGCGGGAAGTTCATCGGCTGCCCCTCCTCCGTAGAGGCGGATTGGGTTCGCGGTTCCGCGGAGTCCCCACAACACGGTCGTGCCTGGATGCTGTTGGCGGAGCTTTCCGAGACTGATCAACGTGTTCGCAGCGGAGTGTCCGGCGCCCAACACGAGAACAGTTTTCCCAGCGAAACGCTCAAGCTCACTCCCCAACGGATCAGGCAGCGGTGACGTGATGAACCCTGCCTCACGAGCCCGGACTTCACCGATCGCCTCGATCCCCGAGCGGCCCACCGGATTCGGCCCGCTCCACGTACCCGATGCGTCGATGACTGCGCGGGCGAAAAGATCCTTCGTGCCTGCCGCGGTTTCCGTGCGGACAAGAAAGAGCGTCTGGTCACGCCCTGCAGAGCGCGTCTTGTCGACACCCGCACCGTCGGGGGCTACCCGAGTGACCCCGACGACGCGGTGCCCGAAACTGATCCGTGGTGCCAGTGCTGGATGGGCGGCAAGTGGTTCCAGATAGTCGCTGATCATGTCAGCACCAGTGGGGAGACGCGTTTCTCGGGGCGTTTCCCAACCGCCTGAATACCCATCCGAATTGGCTTCCAGAAGCCTGCGAGCCGCTGCGTCGATGTTGTAGCGCCACGTGGAGAACAATTTTATGTGCCCCCACTGGGCCATTGCGGCTCCTACCGTTGCTCCTGCCTCCAAGACGCGCACGTCTTGGTCTCGCTCGAGGAGATGTGCCGCCGCAGCCAGCCCGATAGGTCCGGCACCAATGACAATGACGGGATGCGTTTCGCTCATGGTCTTTTCTCCTGCGATTCGAGAGGCTATTTTTCGGGGGAGGATTTCGACGATCGTCGTTGCGCGCACCCGAATTCAAGGCTGCAGAAAACGGTCGAGCGCGGACAGCGCGACCGTGATCGGGCCGGTGGATGCAGTAGTTGCCCCTGCGCACGTTTCCTTCACGCCAAACATCGACGGACATCGATGTGTCGAGTATGGTTGAATATATCGACACTTGTCAATCTCTTAAGGCTGTGCTCACAGAACGCGAGGATGAGCGATGTCCACACTGGTTGCTGCGAACACACGTACGGAGGACCTTGCCGCCGCGGGCGTTCTGCCCAGCGCTCCGTGCTGTGTGCCCCCGCGAGGAGAGGAAGCTCTTCCGGCTGAGGAGGCGGAGATGCTTGCTGTTCGATTCAAAGCGCTCGCGGATCCGAACCGGTTGCGCATCCTCTCCATCGTTTCTTCGAGCCCCGAGGCAGAAACGTGCGTCTGTGACTTGTCTGAGCCGCTCAAGCTGGGGCAACCGACAGTTTCCCACCACCTGAAAATCCTGGTCGAGGCCGGACTTCTTAATCGCGAAAAGCGCGGTGTGTGGGCCTACTACTCACTCGTCCCTGGCGCTTTGGATTCTCTCGCTGCGACCCTCGTTTCGAAAGGCTGATCAATGACCGTTCTCCCCCAGGAAGCACCACAGCCGGCCGTCCTATTCGTGTGTGCGAAAAACGGCGGCAAATCACAGATGGCGGCGGGACTCATGAAGCACGAAGCGGGCGACAAGATCACGGTCACGTCCGCGGGTACCAAACCAGCGGCAGCGATCAATGCTCGCTCCGCTGAAGTGCTTCTCGAGATGGGCATCGACATCAGCGTAGAAGTGCCGAAGCCGTTGACCGAGGAGAACATGCGCGCCGCAGGCCTCGTTATTGTTCTCGGCACAGAAGCTCAGGTCCCAGCTGTCGACGGTGTGGAGATCGAGATATGGGAAACCGACGAGCCCTCACTGCGAGGTATTGAGGGCCGCGAACGCATGACACTGATCCGCGACGACATCCACGCACGCGTCCAAAAGCTCAAGGCCCGCCTACTCTCAACGCAGTAACCGCTTCGGACACTCATCCCGGATGCATTCATGTGAATCGCAGCGGTAAATGGCGCGGTTTTATCAGCACTAAATGGCACCCCGCTGGTCCATGAGTGCTCGCGATCGTCTATAGAACGTTGCCCGGGACATTCCAAGATCGCGGGCCACCTGCGCAGCGGGCTCGCCGCCTTCGACCAGGCGGATTGCGTTTTGAATCTGACTGTCGGTGACCCTGCGAGGTCGGCCGCCAAGGTCCTTTCCGGCTTCTCTGCGTTTGAGGATGGAATCTGTGACACGTTCGCGTTTAATCTCGTGTTCCATTTGCGCGAGGGCGGCCATAACGGTGAACAACATCGACCCCATGGGTGTCGCTGTGTCGACGTCGCCACCGCCGAGGTTCAGCACGCGCAGACCCGCGCCTCGGCTGCGGAGTTCGTCCGCGAAGGCAAGCATGTTCTGTGTGGATCGCCCGAGCCGGTCCAATGTCGTGATGACGAGGGTATCGCCATCGATCAGCGCGTCGAGTGCCCGATCAAACTGGGGTCGTGAAGCTCGCGCTCCAGACACTCCACGGTCAACGTAGAGGTCATCACGTCTGACGCCGGCGGCCAGAAGGTCGGCCTGCTGCCGGTCGGTGGACTGCTGCCGGGTCGAAACACGTGCGTAGCCGATCAGTTTCGCCATGGACTGCTCCGATGTGTCTCATAACTAATGGTTGATACGCCGATTCAACCAGAAGGTTCTGAGACATAGTTACGAGAATCGCCGGCCGCGGACGAACTCGCACGATTCAACGAAATTTCTGGCAATTCAGCCGTCGAGGACGCAAGAGGGGTGAGACGTCTCTTATCCCAAGGGTTGTGAGACCCTTGTGCTCCAATTGAGGGACCTTCACGGGACGATATATGGGCTGGGCATAGGCACCCCAACATCAGCGGCCCTTGCCTGGCTGAGGATTCGAGGGGCGCGTCCTTCCATCGACCCTCTTGCGGGACTTTATATGGACCGCCCTCTTTCGGGACATTCTGAATCGCAGCAGCTTAGGCCCCGGCATTCACGGGGGTTGGTCGATCATGATTGTCCCGCGGCTACCGTTCGCTGTTTCCCTGCCACTCCGGCCCGGAAGATCCTGCCCGGTATTCCTCCAGGGGCACCCGCTCAGCGGACCATGCATCGCGGACCTGATCAACAATGCTCCAAGCATGTTCTGCGGCCTCTGCCCTGACCGACAGTGTCGGGTCACGGTCAAGGATGCTTTGGAGAACTTCGCCGTACGGGTTTAGCCGCCCTCTGCAGAAATCCGTGGTGAGCCCGATCCGGTCGATGGTGAATGGGTCGCCGGGACCGTTGATGTTCATCTCCAGGCTCATTCGGTCCGGTCCAAGCCCTATTCGCAGCACGGTTGGTTCTTCGGCTCCATGTAATCCGTCTGGCATCCGCGGCACGGAACGGAAAGTGATCGTTATTTCCTGGCGGGGCTGCCCGAGCGCTTTGCCGGACCTGAGCGTAAAGGGCACGCCGGCCCACCGCCAGTTATTCGCTTCAACGGTGACTTCGGCCAGCGTCTCTGTTTTGCGGTCTGGGTCGACGCCTTCTTCGTCCACATAGGACGGTAGCTGCCGGCCGTTCACTGTTCCTGCCGTGTAGCGGGCACGTCTGCTTGCCCATACCGGATCATCTCCCCACAGTCGTACGGCCCTGAGGGCCTCGGATTTCGCGGCGCGCAGGTCCGCTGCGCCGACGCTCGTCGGTGGGTCCATCGTGACCAGGGACATGATCTGCAGCAGGTGGCTTTGGACCATGTCGACCATCGCTCCGGCCCGGTCGTAATATCCTGCCCGCCCTTCCAGTCCAAGTCCTTCGTCATAGACAATGTTCACTTCCGCTATATGGTCCCTGTTCCATACCGGCTCAAAAAGGCGGTTGGTGAAACGCAGACCCAGCATGTTAAGCACGGTTGATTTGCCCAGGAAATGATCGACCCGGAACACTTGTTCCTCCGGTACCAGTGCCGGCAGCATGGCGTTCAATTCCATGGCGCCCTGCAGGTCACTGCCGAACCCCGGGCGGAGGTCCATGGCGGCCTCCACTGGCACGGAACCTTCCAGCCCTTCGAGCAGCCACAGGATTTCCTGGCCTGATTCCGGCGGGGGCCACATCATGGCCATTTGCAGCCGTGCCCTTTGTCCCGGCCCGGCCCATTCCAGGTTCAGGACAGCGCTGGCCGGATGGTAGTGGCGGCCGCAGGATAATGGTTCGTCCCCGGCGCTGAGGGGACCAATCCGCAGCCGGCCTCCACGCCGGCGGTCAAGCAGCGGAAACACGAGCGCAGGGGCATCAAAACGCAGCGGACAGAAAAACTCAATCGCGCCGTCAGGTCCCACCAGGGCAGCTGAGAGACCGTCACCGATCGGGGCCAAAGCCCCGATATCAGGAAAAACACTCTCGCCGGTCACCGGAAAGGCCCCCGGCAGTGTTAACGCCGCCGCCGGGAGCCCGGGCCGGCGGCGTAACCGGCGGCTGATGCACCCAGCAGCATTCCCAGTCCCTGGCGTCCCCGAACCGGTGCCCGCCCGGCAGGCTGCCGGCTGCGTCTTCGATCCTGTTGCCCACAATATTCCCTTCCCTTCGATGTGTACCCGCCCGTACCTGCGGCGTCCACCGCAGGTACGGAAGGGAAGTCAGAGGTCCAGTTTTTCCAGGGCAGCGTGGTAGGCCTCGTGGTAGGTGGGGAATTGTGCGACCTGGTCCAGGAGGGTGTCGACGGGTATCTGGGCCCGGATGGCCAGTGAAGCCTGATGGATCCATTCACCGGCCATCGGCCCGACTGCCCAGGCGCCGATGAGGGTTTTCCGGTCCGCATCGGCCAGCAGGCCTAAGTGTCCGCGCGGATCTTTCTCGTAGGTCCAGGGCCGGGCGATGGCGTGGGCAAGGTCCAGCTCGGCCGAGGCAACCCGGTGTCCGCGTTGTTGTGCCTGGCGGGCGGTCAGCCCGGCGGCAGCGATTTCGGGGTCGGCGAACACGACGCGCGGTATGCCGTCATAGGTGGCGGCGCGGGGCTGGCCGAGAATGGCGTCGGCGGCGATTCTTCCCTGGTATTTGGCCACGTGGGTGAACGGCATGATGCCTGTGACGTCGCCGATGGCCCAGGTGTTCTCCGCGGCGCGGCAGTGCTCATCGACCAGCACTTCGCCGCGATCCCCCAGACTGATTCCGGAATGTTCAAAGCCCAGCCCCTTGGTGCGCGGCTTTCGACCAGTGCCGAAGATCACGACGTCGGCGGCGACTTCGCCGCCATCTTCGCCGTCTGCTTTCTCGAGTCTGATGATGCTGTCTGCGCCCTGACGCCTGGCGTGGGCAGCGGTTGCGCCGAGGCAGACGCTGACGCCGGTTTCCTGAAGGTAGGTGTGGGCCAGTTCCCCGACGCGAGGATCTTCCCGGTCGATCAGCCGCTGTCCGCGGTGGACCAAGGTGACTTTGACACCGAAGCGTGCCAGAAACGTCGCGGTTTCAACCCCGACCGCGCTGCCGCCGATGATCACCGCCCGCCCGGGCAGGGTCGAGGCGGTGTAGGTCTCCCGGTTGGTCCATGCCGTGATCTGTTCGATGCCTTCCAGGGGAGGTATCACCGCGTCGGCCCCGGTGGCGATAATGATGTGCTCGGCGGTGATGTCCCGGCCTCCGGAACGGATCCGGCCCGGCCCGGTCAGCCGTGCCTCTTCCTTGACCACTTCGGCCCCCTGCTTCGCATAGCCGTCCACCTGGGCTTCGTCGTCCAGGTTCCGGATCATGTAGTCCCGGTATTTAGCCGATTCTTCCCAGTCCAGTTCGGCTCCGCTGACGCCGGCGGCTTTTTGTACCTCCATGCATGCCTCAGGCGGCCGCAGGACGGTTTTGGACGGGATGCAGGCCCAGTAAGCGCACTCCCCGCCGATCAGTTCCCGCTCGAAGATGACGACTTTCTTCCCAGCTTTGAGCAGGCGGTCTGCGGCGACCTCCCCGCCGGGCCCCATGCCAAGTACGGCAACATCGAAATGTTCGTTCACGCTGATCTCCTTCAGATTGGCTTGATCTTTCGGGTTCTTCTCGTCAAGCGTCTGTTCGGCACATACTTTGGCGCCCGGGGGTGCGCCTTGTCAGCAGCTGCAGCTGTGCACCCGGTTCTCTGGTTTTCGGGTGATTTGCGCTTCGCTTTCGGCGAGCATTTTTTCGGCCATGTCAGATGCGAGCCGGTACGCGTCCTTCACGGGGATCACGGTGCCCCCGGGATGGTCCTTGAGCCAGGGCTCGGCTTCTTCGGGTGAGGCGAAGAAATGGACCTGGTTGCAGAAAGAGGTGCGCACAGAACTGATGTCGTCCGGATTGATCAGCGACACCACCGCGGTGGCCGGTTCAACATCGGTGACGCCGGAGATGCCGGCACGCAGGCGCACGGGAGTGCTGGCGGAGTCGTAGGCGGAATCGATCCGTGCGGAGGTGCCCAGAAGGGTAGGGAAGATCAGGGTGTCCAGTGCGCACCAGGTGTAGAGCTGCTCGCCGTCCACTTCGAAGCGGTGCCGGGTCGGGCGCTGCGTCAAGCCCATGCCGACGATCCGGCCTGATCCGTCGTACTCGGCGTCGGTCATTGCCGCAAGGGCGGCCCGAACGTCCTCAACAGGGCGGCCGGTGGCGGCGGCGAGGTCCGCTGCGTCTACCGGGTCGCCCAGTGCCAGGAGTTTCAGCAGCGGCAGCCACAGCCAGGGCTGCATGCCGGTTTCGGCGGAGGCGAGGCGGTCGGTGACCTGGCTGACGTTGTTCGTCATCGTTGTTTCCTTCCAGATGGGGATCGGGGCCTGGTGCGATCAGGAGGCGCAGCAGGAGAGTTTGGAAACGTCGGTGGTGAAGGACTGCGCTGCGATCTTGATTCCTTCGGCCATGGTCAGGTACGGGGACCAGAGGTTCGCGACCTGCTCCACAGTCATGCCAGCTTCCA
Source organism: Leucobacter sp. NPDC077196 (assembly GCF_040687075.1). Taxonomy (NCBI): domain Bacteria; kingdom Bacillati; phylum Actinomycetota; class Actinomycetes; order Micrococcales; family Microbacteriaceae; genus Leucobacter; species Leucobacter sp. NPDC077196. Next base: position 98,733 of record NZ_JBFBML010000009.1, on the reverse strand, counting down.
GGATGTACACCCCGGCGGCCGCCAGGTCCCCAGCTTCCTTGCCGACCGCGGTGATCCCGACGATGCGGCCGGTGCTGTTCTCGGCGACGATTTTGATGAAACCGCGGGTGTCCCGGTTCACCAGTGCCCTGGGAACGTATTCCAGGGGCAGGACCCGGCATTCACACCGGATGCCCGCCTCGTTCGCTTCCTTGTCGGTCATGCCGACCGCGGCCAGTGCCGGGCTGGTGAACGTCACCCGGGGCAGGTGCCGGTAGTCGACACGGCGGCCGGCGTTGTTGAAGGCGTTCTCCACCATCAGGGTCCCGTGGGCGGAGGCGACGTAGACGAATTCCCGGTGCCCGGTCACATCCCCTGCGGCCCAGATCCTGGGATTGGAGCTGGCGAGGGTGTTCTCCACCAGGATCTGGCCGGTATCGCCGGTTTTAACGCCAACGGCGTCCAGATTCAACCCGTCAGTGACGGCGCGGCGTCCGGTGGCCACCAGCAGCTTCGCGGCACGGTATTCTTCCTGGCCTCCGGCCACCGTGGCGGCAACAGTCACTTCTGCTCCGGCGGGATCTGTGCGGACCGATGTCACGGTTGCGCGGCGGACCACGCGGATGCCCTCGTCGGCGAAGACGCCCATCAACGCGCGGGATGCTTCCGGTTCCTCGTGCGAGGCAAGCCGGGAGCGGACCAGCACGGTCACTTTTGAACCGAGGCGGGCGAAAAGCTGGGCCTGCTCCAAGGCGACGTATCCGCCGCCGAAGACGATCAGGGACTCGGGCACCTCGCCCAGTTCCATGGCGGTGGTCGAGGTCAGGTAGTCAACCTCGTCCAGTCCCGGCACCGGTGGTGCCCACGGGGCCGAACCGGTCGCGACCAGATAATGGGCAGCAGTCAGGGAGTCGCGGCCGCCGTCAGGTCCGTTGATCTCGAGGACCGGTTCCTCCGGGGTGCCGGCGAACACCGCGGTACCCTGGCGCAGGTCCCACCCGTACTCGGCGGCCAGATCCACGTATTTATCCGAGCGCATGCCCTCAACCAGGGAACGTTTACCGTCGATCAGCGCGCCCATGTCCACCGGGGCAGCCGAAGTGCTGATCCCGGGGAACCTTCCGGATGCGTCCAACGCGACATGCCGGGCTTCGGCGGCGGCCAGCAGGGCCTTGGAGGGAACACAGCCGGTGTTCACACAGGTCCCGCCCACCGTGGAGCGTTCGATCATCACGACCCGCTTGCCCAGATTGGTGGCCCGGATGGCGGCGGCGAAGGCGCCGCCGCCGGAACCGAGCACGGCCAAATCAAAATCCGGTGCTGCCTCAGGCATGAATCCTCCATCAAGTCTTGGATGAACAGCCCAAGGGCGTTCATTCGGTGCGTGCTGTCCCCAGTCTGCACCTTCCCCTGCACTGGAAGGTCAAGAGCGGGAAGCGAATAGCTGGCTATTTTCCGCTGTTACGAAAGCGCTGTGTCCAGAAATGTCTTCAGTGCATCGGCCGTCATGGGCCGGGAGTCGGCCCGGCCCAGGACTTCGCCGTCAGGTGCGACGACGACGGTGCTGTCCAGGGACATGACCGCGTACTTTTGGGTGAGCGCCCCGGTCCGGTCGACGACGAAGGGGTATCCGGGGTTGCCGGCCAGTTCACGGAACTGGTCCACCTGGGTCTTTGTGTTTTCCGGCGTGACGTCCACGGCGACGAAATCTGCCTTGCCGGCGTATTCCTGTTCCAGTTCCTCCATCGCTTCTGCCTGCGGAACGCAGGTGTAGCACCAGCTCGCCATGAAATACAGCACTGTCGGGCGGGTGGAGGGAACGGTGAGGGCCTTGCCGTCCGTAGACGTGATCTCGATACCGTCCCCAGCGTTTCCGCCCGCTGGCCCGGCGGCAGGAGTGATTTCGCTCCCGCGGTTCAATGCTGTGAGGGAAAGGATCAGGATGAGCGCCGCGGCGGCTAGGACGACAGTGATGGTGAAGATTCGCCCGTGGTTTCTGGTCGTTGTCATGGTTTTCCTTACTGGTTGTTGCGCTCTGGCGCCGTGTCGGGGAGAAGGGGTGCCGGGCTGCAGCAAGATTCGGGGCTGTCGCTGATGTCAGTCCCGTCCGCGGCCCTGCTGCTGTCTCGTGTCCTGCTTTTGCTGCGGCGCCGCAGGGACAGGGCAAGGGCGGCGAGGGCGGCGGCCGCCGCGGCGAGGGTGATGAACGGCCAGTTCCCCGAGATGACACCGGACAGCGCTGCGCTGGCTTCGGTGACTGCCCCGCTCATGATCCCCCCGGCCTGCCCGCCGTACAGGGCCGGCACCCAGTAGAGCAGCAGGTAGATCCCGGCGAGGACGAGCGCGGCTCCGCCGAGACGGTTAACAAACGGCAGGAGCTTTCGGACGTGGCGTGCCAGTGCGTCACGAGCGACCGCTGCCCCGAGGGACAGAAGGACCAGTACCACCGAGGAACCCAGGGCGTAAGCGGCGAACACCGCCAGCAGCCCGGCCAGGCTTCCCGTAGATACGGCTTGGGCGACGACAGCCAGCAGCAGGGCCAGGCTGCAGGAGAGCGCCGCCACCGCGTACGCCACCCCGTAGCCAAAGACCGCCCCGAGGCCCGAACCGGTCCCGTCCGTCTTCAGAAACCGGGGCAGGTTCAACCTCGTCCCGGGCAGCTGCCATCCGAACACCATGCCAAGGCCGGCGGCCACAATGACGACTCCGATCAGCGCCGCCGCCCAGGGCAGCGCCGCCGCCATCGACCGCAGACCCACAGCGGCGAGCAGGCCGGCCGCAACAAAGACAGTGGCGAAGCCGGCGCTAAGGGCAACCCCGGCCCGAAGGCCTGCAAGCAACGGCCGCTTCCGTCCCGCACCGGGGCCGGAACCAATGAAGTACGCCAGATAGGTTGGCAGCATTGCAAACCCGCAAGGATTCACCGTGGCAAGCATCCCGGTCAGAAACGCCAGCCCCAAAACCGCCGTCATGCCTCCGACCCCGCATCCTCAGCGACAGGCGCAGTGGGCAGGGAGAGCCCGGAGCGCGCCCGCTCCAGCGATGAATGGCTTGTTGGAGCGGCACCTCCCGCGGACGGGCTGGCCCCCGGACGGGAACGGGCGCAACAATCCGCCCCCCTGCTGGCGCGGCGCAGCGCCAGCAGGAGCAGAACCCCAGCGGTAAGGGCTGCGGCGGCAATGAACCAGAGGTTTCCGACCATTGCGCCTGCTGCAGCGAAAACACCGGCGGCACCTGCCAGAACGGGTACCCCGCAGCACACGAGCGCCACCATCACAACACCGACGGAGGACAGTAAAGCGCCTGCCGCAAGCACCAGGCCAGGGCGCTCCCGCCCCTTCACCCCAATTGACATGATCATCCCTTCCTATGTCCGGCTCTTGTCCTGGGCCCCGGCAGGAGGCCGGACGAAACCGGACGGCCAGTATTCCGTCTCAACCCATCCTCCACCTTCCACCACAGGGGAAGGTCAAACCGGGTGCGGAACCCGTCTGGGCGCCACCGCCTCTGCGGAACCTTCCAGTACAATGGAAGGATTATGGGCGCTTTCGGAACGAGATAAGGACCTGACATGCGAATCGGTGAAGCAGCGGCCGCTGTCGGTATGACAACGAAGACAATCAGGTTTTATGAGGACCGGGGGCTGCTTCCCCCGCCTGAACGCTCGGCCAACGGCTATCGAGACTATGCACAAGACACCCTAAGCCGTCTTGAATTTATCCGCCGCAGCCAGATTGCGGGGCTGACACTGGCGCAAATCCAAGGCATTCTGCGGGTCCGCGATAACGGCGTAACGCCATGTAGCCACGTACGGGACGTCCTAGGGAAACAGCTGGTGGATCTGGACCGGCAAATCGCGGAACTCACCGCGCTACGGGCGACCGTGGCCGAACACTATGCAACTGCTGAAGCAGCCGACCCGGAGTGTTGCGACGCGGAACAGATCTGCAGTTACGTCTGACCCGTCTTCATGCGTGACCGCTTAGCCCGCCTCGCGACAGCCAGTGCCGTCTGCAGCTCCGCAGCGCCTGGCTCCACGGCCCGGAAGGCCTCCGTGCCGACGGCGTTCAGTCCCATAGCCGTGCTTACCTGGCTTATCCGATAGGCACTGATCAGCCGTGTATCGCTATCAGAGGCAAAGCCCAGGGCTGCTCCGTCGCCAGCCAGGAATTCCCTGATTTCATCGACCGTTTCGTTAGGTGCAATATCCACGGCGGCATACGCGGGCCGCAGAGAGCTTCGCTGGACCTCGGCGAGTACCTGCGTTCCGGGCACGCAGGCACCGCACTCAATGGCGAAGAAAAAGAGCACCGTCGGCTTCGATCCCGGCAGCGGCACCCGTCCCCCTGGCATGTCAGGCGGTGAATCCGGACGCCGACGATGGGCCCTCCCCAGCCCCGGCTGGGGAGACGGGACGGACGTTAACGATACGAACAGGGTTACTGCTGAAGCTGCGGCAGGGCAGCCGTCATCCGCCGGTGCGCTGGGTGACCCTGCCCGGGACGGGATCTTGATCTGACCGGGCAGCGGGGGCGCAGCAGTCCTTCGTGTCAACTGAAGCGCCTTTCCGGCGGCGCTGGAGCGCCCAGACCAGGACGCCCGCGGCCATCAACACGGCGACGGCGATAACCCACGGATTAGCCAGGATCGAACCCGCCGCGCCCAGGGCGCCGGCCGCGATCAGCAGCGGCAGCCCGCAGCACAGCACATGAAGCAGGAAAAAACCGCCGACAGCCAGCGCTGTCCGGTTGCCCTGCTCCTTGGAAGTAGTTGACACGCTTGTTCCTCTCAATGCTCCGGCATCGTGGCAGGGCCGGAGCTGGCGATAATTGTCAAGCTCTCATACCCAGTATTGACCTTCCCCCACAGTGGAAGGTCAACACCGGTAAGGACTATCCTCAAAAGATTTATCCCCGGAAGCCGCGATGACCCGGACCGCCGGCCGGCCCCATGCAAGTCCGGCTGTCGGAAGTGGGGGACTCGTCAGTGATAAACCTCTGCGGGGGACGAGTGGTGGCCCTGCGGGCTAAAGGACGGATCCTGGGGGCGCTAAGCCGCCCGCTGCCCTATCGGCGGGCGGCAAGGAGTTCTTCCATGTACTCGATCTCGGACTGCTGGGCGGTGGCAATCGAGCGGGCCAAATAGGTCACGGCGTGATCATCGGTGCGTACAAGGATTGCTTCTGCCATGTCGACGCCTGCACCATGATGCACAATCATCAGCTCAAGGTAGAGCCTTTCCGCATCTGTGCCATCAGCCTGACGGAGTCTGGCCAGATCCTGCGGCGAGGCCATTCCCGGCATCGGTGTGATGCCGGAAGTGCCGTTCGTTCCTTTGCCGCTGTGAGCGCCATGGGTGCTGCCGGCCCAGGCCATCGGCGGCCCGGACCCAGCCTGGGGCAGGCCCCACACCGAGAGCCAGCCGTACATCTGGCCTGACTGCTGCTGCTGGGAACGGGCAATATCGTAGGCCAGCTGGGCTATTTCGGGGTCCTCGGTGCGGTCCCTGACGATCATGCTCATGTCTACGGCCTGGAGATGATGCACCTGCATGTCGCGGGCGAACCCGGCCTCCGGGCTGCCTTCGCCCGGGACGCCGGTTCCGGCGGTCAGGCGGCCAACCGCCCACCCGCCAAGCAAGGCCATCACCAGCACGGCCGCGGCAGCGGTAGCGCGCCAAAAAATAGGGCTTGCCGCCATCACTTGCGCCCGGGGGCGTCGATTCCCCCTGTGCAAGCGGCTCCGGGCTCTGGTGAATCCGGTGACTGCCAGTATTTGGAGACAAATAATCCAATCCGCCCGTCCTCTGGCGAGTCAACGCCGACCTGCGCTCCCCAGGCCGTGAGCATGACGGGCGACGCGGTTCCTTCCAAGGGCGAGAGTACGGTATAGGTGTCAGGAAGCGCGGCCTGCAGCGCTTTGACCTGCGCGGCGGTGACTTTGGCCGGATCGTACGTAGCCCAGATGGCCCCGTGTTCAAGCGCGTGAACAGCGTTCTCGTTGGGTACCGGCTGGCCGTAGACGCCGCAGTTGAGCCAGACCGGCGAATGGTCGCCTCCAACCGGTGGAGTCTGCTGATAGCTGACCGGCTGCCTGACATGGTTCGCGCTGAGGCCGCTGAAGGTCTGCAGGCCGGCAACTTCAATGTCCCCCCGGGCCTGCGGTGGCGGATCGTTGGCCAAGGCGAGCATGACCAGGCCGGCCACGACTCCGACTGCGATGAGGGCACCAATAGCGGCGGCGATCCTGCGTCTCGTAGTTTGCCGCGCCTGCTGTGCCTTCACCAACGCCAGTCGGGCAGCGCGGTCTTGCCATGCCTGCTTGGATGACTTGCCACTCGTCACGAGAAACCAACTTGAACGGTGCAAGGACAATGCCGCATATCTTCTGTCTCCATTCCGTGACGGGACCAGCACGGGCCGTACCGCCGATCCAGGTCGCTGATGTGTTCCGCCCAGTATTGACCTTCCCCCAGGGTGGAAGGTCAAGTCGGTGAAGAAATGCCATCAACAAGGTTCCCGCGCGGCGCGCCATCGGAATTCCCCTCCCGCAGTAAAAAAGGCTCTCAGCGAAGGTTCCTTCTCCAGAAGATAACCGCCGTCAGTAAAAGCACGGATCATTTGAACGACGACGGCTTTCCCGTTCCCGGTCGAGAGCCTGTTGCATTGTTGACCAACCATTCACTTAGCTGCCTCCAACTGCACGGGATCGGGCGTTTCGGTGACCGATTCTCCTACCGAACCAGTGTCTCGTAACCTCGATGTCGCATATTCCTAGCGTTTCAAGACAGCCGGCAGGAGAAGACAGCTGATATGTCGGCCGGCTGCAGGGCGCGTTCTGCGCCATTGAAGGATCAGTTGAGGGTCAGCGAGGGTGACATTTAGCGCCGCAAAAAGACCGCCATTTACTGCTGCGATTCACAGCATTCATGAGCGACGCCCAGGCCGCAATACCTACACGCTTGAGGTCAAAGCAGCGAGGCCAGGCAATCGCGGGTTTAGGTGTGGGGCAGATCCTCTCATGGGGGTCCACCTTCTACCTCCTGGCAGTACTTGCTGACCCCATCACGACCGACACTGGCTGGCCGAAGTCGATAGTCGTAGCGGGTGTCTCCGTGGGGTTAGTAGTGGCAGGGCTCGCGTCCCCTCGCATCGGCGCCCTCGTGGCCGGCAATCACGGACGTGCCGTATTGATATTCAGCGCCCTACTGCTGGCCGCGGGTCTCGTAGTCCTCGGGTGCGCTCAGAGCCAATGGTGGTATCTGGGCGCGTGGGTGATTCTCGGGCTGGGGATGAGCGGTGGACTGTACAACGGGGCATTCGCGATTCTCGGCCACACCTATGGGGCTTCAGCAAGGTCAGCCATCACGTTCGTCACCCTCTTTGGCGGATTCGCGAGCAGCGTCTGCTGGCCGCTGAGCACTCTGCTCGTCAACGAATTCGGTTGGCGCTGGACCGCTTTCGTTTACGCCGGCGCACACCTACTTATCACCGCACCCCTCTATGCGCTCACGATCCCTACTCGCCCGGACGCGTCACCAACACCGAATAGGCCCACGTCACAGAATTTGGAGGAGCACCTCAGCAGGGCACCCCGTTGGCCGTTGATTGTTCTGGTCGCCATGGTCATCACTCTGGGAACGTCCATTGCCGCGTTGATGTCGATGCACATGTTCTCGTTGCTGGCTGGCGTCGGTATTGCCGGCGCTACTGCCGTTGCTCTTGCCGCGCTCATTGGCCCGTCCCAAGTGGGAGCCCGGTTGATCGAGCTCATCGTTGGGCGCAAACATCATCCACTGTGGACGCTACTCATCGCGACCTTTGCGACAGCGGCAGCAATTCTTCTCCTCGGGGTCGGAGCCCTCACTCCTCTCCTCCTGGTAATTATCTACGGGGTCGGGATCGGGTTGAGTTCCATTGCGAGCGGGACCGTACCCTTGGCGCTTTTCGGACAACACGCCTACGCCAAGATTATGGGCCGCATCGCGCTTCCATCCCTACTCGCGCAAGCGGCAGCACCGATCATCGGAACCGCGCAAATCGAGCACGTCGGTCACATATACACACTGATATGGGTCGGGGCAGCCGCGTTGATCGCGTTCTTGCTGACGGTCTTACTGATGCTACTTGAGCAACGCAGACGGCAACCCCTCATGGTTCACAAAGGCCATCCGATGTGAAACCTGCTCGAACCGGTGCGTCTCGCAAACATTGCTCGCGATGCATAGTTTGGGGACACGGATTACGAGACGCAATTCGCCCCGAAATCGAGGAGCCTAGACACCGTCTAATAAACGACCGTATACGGCCAATAGCCATACGGCCCGGGCACACTAGGGCATCATCTTGGCCGTGGCGGCACTGACCATCTCTGCGAAAGTATGACCAACGGGATCCAACTCGTTTGCCGGGATTTGATTCCTCGTGCCTGATGGTTGGCAAAGTGTATGGGACGTCAACGAAATTGGCCGCTGGGAGAGCTGCGACGGTGAGGGATCAAGCTTCTCTAATACCTCTTCCGAATTGAATCCGTGCTGTAACCGCACCCGTGAGTGCGACAAGGTTGGAAGGCGCAACTTCGACCTCGAGGCCGCGCCGACCGGCGCTGACGAGCACTGTCTCGTGGTCCGAAGCGCACTCGTCCAGCACCGTGGGAAGGCGCTTTCGCTGAGCGAAGGGAGAGATCCCTCCGACGACGTAACCGGTGACCCGTTCAGCCACGTCCGGTTCGACCAACGCAGCTCGTCGGCCCCCGACCGCTGCAGCCAGCGCCTTGAGATCGAGTCGCTTGAACACCGGCAGAATCGCCACGACCAATGCACCGTCGACATCAGTCAGGAGGGTTTTGTAGATCCGTGCCGGATCCACTCCCAACGCGGCGGCCGCCTCCAACCCGAATGACAGCTCGCTAGCCGGGTTGTGCTCGTAAGAGCGCAAAGTGTGAGGAATGGCTGCCTGTTGCAGCAGCCGCAGCGCAGGGGTGGCGCCGGCACGTCGCGCTGACTTGGCAGTTCTCATAGACCAATCTTGCTTCTCCGAGGGTGGCCAATTACGGACGTTTGCGGATGAGTTCACACCGCTAAGCCCCAATCGACCGATTGTCAGGGCAATCCCACTGACCCCTATTGGCCGGAACGCTGTAAATGAGGCTCGTCATTTGGATGAGCGGACGATTCTTTCCCCCTGGTCATCGACGACGAGCGCTTGATCATCTCGCAGCGGTTGCAGCTCGTAGTCCGTGCTGAACGTCTGCAGAACTCGATTGATCAACTCGGTGGGATATGGCGGCAGCTTCCCGTCTGCATGAGGAACGATGGTCGTGCCGATGAGGCCAAGACCTTTCGTGTCGCGCAGGAGCGGGCCGTCCGCGGGATCATCCATCAGAGACAGCGGAGCTACGTCGGGGCCAGCGATGATCGAGCCGGCGCTGCTGCCGATGTAAGGGAGCCCTGCTCGCACATGGTCGGTTATCACGGCATCGTTACCGGTCATTCTCAACGCTTCAAGGAGCGCAAAGGTGCTGCCGCTGGCAACGTACATTGCATCGATCTCTGTCAAGACTGCGTCTAGCTGTGAAGGCGTGAGACTGCGAGCTTCGATGTAGGCCACATCATGACCGAGGGCCTCTATGCGCTCGCGTTCTGCTTCCACAAAGGGGGCAGCGCTGTAGCTAGCCTGGGCGTCTGTCACATATCCGATCCGGAGGCGGCGGCGGCCGGCGATCTCAATCGTGGCTGCGAGGAACGTTTCAACCGCGCCGGTATTTGTGGACAAAAGCAACAGATTCATGCTGAAACGCTATCTTCACGACCGGCCACACTCAAACGGTCCGCAAACGACCGGCGGACACGGTCCAATAAGGACCGTGTCTTGACGAACAGCTTCGTAATTTACTGCATAACATCAACGTGTGACAGAGCCGCAAAGTGACATTGACGTCACTAAGCCTTCAAAAATCTCATTACGAGAAGTCGTTTTCGCGTCCGGTGGATTGTTCGTGGGGGCCTGCGGCGTGGGAATCGGCGCCGCGGTCTCAACGGCGTACTGGCCTGCAGCTGGACAGTACTTCCGAGATTTTTTTCTGAGCCCTGCTTTGGCCAGCTTCGGAGCTGTCGTCGCAGCTTGCATCGCTTTCGGTGGCCTCCGGATGCAGTCCAAGGTGTCACAAAAGTCAATCGAAACAACCAAGGCAATCGCCGAAGCCGACCTTACGCACCAGAAGGAAACGAATCAGTTTACGCGCGAACGAGAGGCGACTCTCGCAGAAGAAACCTCATGGTGGAGGAGCTTCGATTGGATCTCAGGCCAAGCGATAACCCCAGATCCCAATGGACTTACCTTAGACCGCAGACTTCTCTTTTCTGCAGCACAAAAGCTAGCTTCCGACCTTTCGGATGACCAGTCAGTTCGAGGGTTCGCTCTTTCGAGCGTGGCAGATGCTCTGTCTCGCCCCGTCGAAACTACTGACGCACCTCAGGATGAAAGTGATTTGGAGAGCACAGCAGACTCCCCAAACACTGACGTGCAGCAGTGGACCCCAGCGACAGTGGCTGCTCTTCGTAGCTACGTGAACGCCACCCGCGGTAGTTCGAGCGAATCCGCGGTCGCCGAGGCGGCGCTGTATGAGGAAGAAATCCTTGGTGCTCTCTCGGCGCGCTATGAGATGTTCGATAGCGAGTCCCGCCCGAGCATGCGTCGCGTTCGTCGGGGCCCTGTCGATGCGCAGGTCATCTTCCCAAGCAAGAAGCGCGTTGGGATCTGTATCAAGGGCTACGACCCAGGTAGCAAAAACGCCTTCTACAAACTTCTCAGCGTTGCAAAGCAGATGGATGCTCGCTTCACCACGGAAAGGGCCGTCGTACTCGTATCCCCCGTTGATGTACCTGTTGAAAAGTCCATCGTAGGGAGAGTAGTGATCGTTAAGTGGGCAAGAGCCACTGATACCGATTTCCTTATCGACACGATCTCGCGCCTTGGACGCTACTCCACCGCGTAACCCAAATGCCCATTTTCGATTGGTAACGACTAACCAGCACTTAGGGGCCCGCTTAGGCAGCCGAGTACTCCCTCCAGCGACTGACAACCGTAACTTTCGGTGGACATCATTTAGCGCGCGAGAACCTGCCCACCGAACAAGATTTGTGCGACACCGAAGCCGATGAGGCTGACGACTGCGGTAGCGCCGAGCCCGCAGATGAGCCCTTCTCCCCGCCACCACCTCCAGCCCGCCCTCAGGAGTAGGGATAATCCGATCAGGTGTGCGACTACCAGTGGCACTCCACCGATAAGTGCCGCGAAACCTGCCATAGTCGTCCCGGCAGCTTCGGCTTTGCCCTGCTCGGTGATTTCCTCGAGGGTGGCAAACCCCATCCAAGTCCAGGCGACGGTCATCACGCCCACACCAATGCCCACGTACGTCCAGAATGCTGTTCGCGCGCGTTTCAGCTCGTACGTTTCGTACGGTGCTCGTGAGGCCACACCCAAGAGCGTACGCTCCCGTTCAGCTGGCAGGATGGGCCGATATCTAACGTCTGGCTACTCCCATCGCACCCGTGCACCGAACACCCAATGACGACCGCCCGTCGAACCAGCACCGTTCCTCGCCCATTTCGGTTCTCCACGTTGCCTTCAGCTTTGTCCGTTCACGGGTCGCATGCTTCCACTTGCTGCTCAATATCAAGGCGCATAAGGCGAGCCCTGTCAGCGAGCGACTGATAGTGGGACTCTTGGCTCGCAATCTCTGGGTTTCCATTGAACTGCATCCGCACCCGTTCGTCGTCTGCTTCGTTCTGCATGACTCCCTCATACTCCTCGAGCGCTTGCACAAGAACTGTGTAGTCGTCGTCATGGGCGAGGTTAAGCAGCACGGAAGCCACCGAAGGCTGGGGGTGATCGGATGTCATGAATCGGATCTTACCGACCAGAGCCGAGGGTTGTAACTAAGAGCACGGCGCGCAACACGCCAGTAAATTGGCGCCTTGTCGGAAGCGCAACGCATAATAGGCACTCGAACATATGTTCGATGATTGTGGGGCGACATGCGAGTGGAAGATGTGCGGGTTCTCGACCCCGACGCGCCTGCAGTGCCGATTCCGCTCGCAGGCATTGAAGCCGCCTGCGGGTTCCCTTCCCCCGCTCAGGATTACGAGACGACCGAGATCGATCTGAACGAACATCTGATGCCGAACCGGGTCTCGACGTTCTTGATTCGCGCGCGCGGCAACAGCATGACTCAAGCCGGGATCTACGACGGTGACGAGCTCATCGTGGACCGCTCGATCAAACCGGAAGACGGGCACGTCGTAGTCGCTGTCGTCGACGGTGAGATGACCGTGAAGCGCCTTCGCTTGACGCCGGTGGGTGTGGTCCTCTCGGCGGAGAATCGGCAGCACCCCGACATCAAGGTCGCGGAATTGTCGGAGCTGCACATCTGGGGCGTCGTAACGAGGAGCCTGCATCGTGTCCTCCGAGCGTAAGCGAATGATCGCGCTCGTGGACTGTGAATCGTTCTACGCAAGCTGCGAGCGGGTCTTCGATCCAACTCTCTACGGCCGCCCCGTCGTGGTGCTCTCGAACAACGACGGTTGCGTGGTGGCGATGTCGCGCGAGGCGAAGGCGCTGCAGGTTGAGATGGGCGCTCCCTGGTTCAAGATCAAGGATTGGGCAGCAAGTGCCGGCGTCGTCGCCCGCTCGAGCAATTACGAGCTGTACGGTTCGCTGTCTGCCCGGGTGATGAACCATCGCATGTTGCAAGAGATGCAACTGTTCATGCTTGCAAACGACGACTATTGGCCGCTCTCGGTGCCGAACTGCCCTGACCTTAGCAAGCGAGATGGTGCGGTTGCGGGGTATCGACTTGACACGGTGATGCACTGCCCCATACTTTGTTGCATCTAATGCAAGATTTTGGCGGGTCTCCTGCGGCGCTTCGGCTGATCACATCGGCGTCGAACGTGACGTTGGCGAACCCGGAGCAGCAGGTCTTCGGCGCGATGGTGGACGGCTGGCGGAATCAGCAGCTGTCTCGCGGGCTGCGTGAGCAGACCATCAAGAACCGTTTGGCGACGGTGACGCGCTTCCGTGATTTCGCGGACAAGCCGCCGTGGCGGTGGACGGTCGCCGATGTCGATGAGTTCACGGCCGAGGCCGCGTCGAGCGTTCGGGCGTTGTCGACGCTGCGGCATCACCACGGAGCGATCCGCGGGTTCTGCGACTACCTCACGAACCCGTTGTACGACTGGATGGCGATCTGCGATCGGGAGTTCGGCGAGGTGCCGTCGCAGGTGTGTCTCCCGTGGAACACGGTCGCGCATCGGTTCGAGTTCGAGGGCGATGGGAAGCGTCGCCCGTTCACGTACGACGAGGTCGAGCGGCTGTTCGACACTGCGGATGCGCGGGTGGAAATGCTTGTGACGTCGGGGCGGAAGGGTGCGCTCGGCGCGTTGCGGGATGCGCAGTTGCTGAAGACGGTCTATGCGTTCGGTCTGCGCCGGACCGAGGCCGTGATGCTGGACACGGTCGATCTGCACCACAACGCGAAGATGCGGCAGTGGGGGCGTTACGGCGCGATCCACGTGCGGTGGGCGAAAGCGGCCGGCGGAGGCGCGCCGAGGCGGCGGACGGTGCTGCTGGTGCCGGAGTTCAACTGGTGGGTGCCTGGCATGCAGCAATGGCTCGAGCAGGCCCGCGACCGGTTTGCTCCGGGTGACGGTCTGGATGCGCTCTGGGTGACCGAGCGGCGGACTCGGTTGTCGGCTGGCTATCTCGACCGGAGGTTCGCGGAGCTGCGCGACGAGGCCGGCCTGTCGAAGGATCTGACGCTGCACAGCCTCCGTCATTCCTACGTCACGCACCTTCTGGAGTTCGGGTATGCCGACCGCTTCGTCCAGGAACAGGTCGGGCATATGCACGCGTCAACGACGTCGATCTACGCATCCGTCAGCTCCGACTACAAGAACCGAGTGCTCGCCGAGGCGCTGAGGGCCCTCATCGAAGGAGAAGCAGATGACCGTTGAGCTCGAGACCGGGTGGAACCTGCGAAGCGTGATGGCATCGCGCGGGATCTTCCAGACCTCCAAGCTGAAGCCGCTGCTCGAGGATCGCGGCGTCGACCTCTCGCGTGAGCAGGTCTACCGGCTGGTGACGCAACCGCCGCAGCGAGTGCGCCTCGACGTCCTCGCGGCGCTCTGCGATGCGCTGGAGTGCTCGCTCGATGACCTCGTGACGATCACGCGCCGCGAGGCGGCCGTCCCGGTCGCGGTGGGCGAGGAAGCAACGCGCGGGTCGATCGGCGATCTGCGTCCGGTCCGCGCCACCATCCGCCGGCCGCGCACGAAGTAGTCCGCGGTGGCAAAGCCCCCGCAGGAGCCGAGAATCGCAGAAATCGTCGCTCTCGTCCGTCCGATCGTCCCCCAGATTCAGACCGAACGCCTAGCGGAGATCGTGGTGGCGGTCGCACCCGTGCCGCTGACACAACGGCTGCTCGAGCTCGCACTCATCAAGCAGCCCGGGGTCCTCGAAGGGAAGCACCGGAACGTCCCGGTGACGGTCCAAGACCTGGCCCACGCGCTTGTCGACGAAGGAACAGACACAATCGTGCTGCCAACCTGCGAGTCGTGTGGACGCGCGGTGCGCATGCCCCACAAGACACCGACCGGCGGTCGGCATTGTTCCCGGTGCGAACGGAACGCCCGGTCCGTCGCCTGCGCGACATGCGGTCGCGTCCGACCGGTGCAGCGCACGATCGACGGGCGGCGTTACTGCCGTGAATGCTGGCGTGCCGATCCTCGATCGTTCGACGACTGCTCACGGTGCGGGCAACGCGCGACCATTGTCGTCCGTCGCCCCGAGCTCATCTGCCTGGGCTGCTACACCGCGCCGATCAAGACCTGCGGGCTCTGCGGAGAGCCTGGCCGCGTCGCCACGCACATTGACGGTCGGCGGGTCTGCGCCCGCTGCTACTACGCGATGCGTTCACCGCAGCCCTGCCCTGAATGCGGACGCAAGGTGTTCCTCACTGGATTCATGAACGGTCAGAAGGTCTGCGCCGAGTGCGCGGGCTCGCCGATCACGATGGCGTGTCCTGGATGCGGCTCGATCGAAGAGATCCGCAAGCATCACCTCTGCGTCGAGTGCCGCCGGCCGATCGCGATCCGGCAGCTCCTTGCGGATGAGGCGGGAGGGATTCGTGCCGAGCTGCAGCCGCTCGCAGAGTACCTGATCACGCACCATGGCAGCGCGGTTTCGCTCGAACGCTGGTTGCACAAGAGCAAGTGCGCGACGGTGCTCCGGGAACTCGCGGACGGAACCGTGTCCCTCACCGCCGACGCGATCATCACCAGAGCACAATCCGGCCAGTCAGTCGCGTTCTTGCTGTCGCTTCTGGTCCGCGCTGGCGTGCTGCCCGAGCTGGATGTCGAGGTCGCTCGTTTCGATCATTGGCTTGAACACTGGCTTCCCGGAATCGAAGATGTCGAGGATCGACTGATCTTGCGCCGGTACTGCACCTGGGAGCTTCTGCGGTCCACCCGAGCATTCCGGTCAACTCCCGGGAGCCGGTCTCGATCTGCGTCGGGCTTTCAGAAGCAGCGAGCAGCGATGAAGTATTGCGCCGCGTTGCTCCAGGAGATCCGGTCGCGGAAGGAGACTCTCGCGACGTTCCCCCAACGGTCCCTCGACGCCTACGTCACCGATTCTCCAAGCCAACGGGATGCGCTCGCGCCGTTCACTCGCTGGCTCCGACGCCACCGGCTGAGCACCCTCAAGGTCGAGTTCCGAATCAGTCGCCTGGAGGGCCGCGACTACGCCTCTGATCACCGGTGGCAGATGGCTCGGCGATTCCTCACCGATCCATCAGTGGACCCGAGTACCCGAGCCGCTGGACTGCTCGTGCTGCTCTACGGCCTCCATCTCACCCGCATCGTCGCGCTCACCCGAGATCAGGTCGACGCGACCTCACGGCCCGTGAAGCTCACCATCGGGACCGAACCCATCGAGCTACCAGAGATCCTCGGAGAAGCGATCGTCGCGCTCGTCGAGAGAACCATGCAGCGCCCGGAGGCGTGGCTCTTCCCCGGCCGCAATCCCGGCCACCACCTCACACCCGGACCGATCAGCCGACGGCTCCGTGACGAAGGCCTGCGCTCAGGGAGCGCCCGCACGACAGCGCTTATCGAGCTCAGCCGTCAGATGCATCCCCGCATCGTCTCCGACCTGCTCGGCATCACTCCCGCCGCGGCAGCCGCTTGGGGACGCCTCGCCGGAGGGGACTGGACGGAGTATCCAGATCTCCGTTCCAAGGCAGACTGACCGCTCCCCGCGCCCAGTCTGACCTCCACCGCCGACGAAGGCAGACCTCACTTAAAGCGCACTGCCTTCACCCTGCCCTGTCGTCGCGTCCTCGATCGCAGCACGGAGCTGTGCGACGCTCGGAGACCCGGACGGGCCATCGGCAGTCCGATAGACCCTGCAGGCGAGACCGACGAAAGCATGCCCCTCGGCGAACGGGTCAACTCCATCGATAAGGACCGTCGGGGAGCCCCGGAAGCCTACCCGTGCCGCGTCCTCGGGCGTTTCCACCGAATGATGGGCGATCGTCACGTCCCCGCCGCAACTGTTGAGCGCCTGAGCAAGCCGCTGCTCCAGCAGGTCACGATTCGGGCAGCCGTCGAAGGACTGAATCGTGATCTCCATATCGAGCTCCTCTCAAGAGCGTCGTGGGCTTGGTCCGAAGGTCAGACTCTTACTGGGGAGTCCGCGCGCGAGTCGACTGACGCGGTCAGCGCTACCCTCTTCGCACGGGCAGCACGCAGGCCGTTGGCGATGACGACAACCTCGGCGACCTCGTGGACCAGCACGACGGCCGCCAGGCCCAGGATCCCGGTGATGGCCAGCGGCAGGAGCACGGCGATGATCGCCAGCGACAGCACGATGTTCTGGTTCATGATCGCCCGTCCGCGGCGGGCGTGCCCGAGCGCCTGCGGGATCAACCTGAGGTCGTGGCCGGTGAAGGCGACGTCGGCGGACTCGATCGCGGCGTCGGAGCCGGTCGCGCCCATCGCGATGCCGACCGTGGCGGACGCCAGGGCGGGCGCGTCGTTGATACCGTCGCCGATCATGCCGGTCGGGCGTTGCGCCACCGACGCGGTGACCTCGGCGGCCTTGTCCTCCGGGCGCAGCTCGGCGCGGACGTCCGAAATGCCCGCGATCCGGGCGAGCGCGGCCGCGGTGCGGGCGTTGTCGCCGGTGAGCATGACGACCTCGACGCCCTGCGCCTGAAGAGCGGCGACGGCCTCGGGGGCCTCGGGGCGCAGCTCGTCGCGGACACCGATCACACCGACCACACTCCCGTCGCGAGCGACCATGACGCAGGTCTGCCCGTCGGCCTCCATAGCGGCGACCTGCTCGGCCAGCCCGTCGGGGGCGATCCATCGCGGGCTTCCGACCGCGATCTCGTGGCCGTCCACCTGCCCGGTCACGCCATGCCCGGGCTGCTCGGTCACCTCGGACGCCGTAGGCGCGCCGGGAGCGGCGCTGGTGATCGCCGTCGCGAGCGGATGCGTGCTGTTCTCCTCCAGAGCCGCGGCCCAGCCCAGCACGTCGTCGCGGGCGACCCCGGGAATCGTGGCGACATCGGTCACCGCGGGCTCGTTGCGCGTCAGAGTGCCGGTCTTGTCGACGGCGATCCGGCGCAGGGAGCCGAGGCGCTCGAACGCGGCCCCGCTCTTGATGATGACGCCGAACTTGCTTGCGGCTCCGATCGCCGACACCACGGTCACGGGCACAGCGATGGCCAGCGCGCATGGCGAGGCGGCCACGAGCACGACCAGGGCGCGGGTGATCCAGGTCTGCGGGTCGCCACTGAGCAGGGAGCCGAGCACCCCGACCAGCACGGCGAGGACCATCACGCCGGGCACCAGGGGTCGGGCGATCCGGTCGGCGAGCCGAGCACGCTGGCCGCGGTCCTGCTGGGCCTGCTCGACCAGGCCGACCAGGGTTGTCAGCGAGTTGTCCGCGCCGTCGGCGGTGGCGGTGATCTCCAGCGCGCCGGAGGCGTTGATCGACCCGGCGGCGACCTCGTCGCCGACCCCGACGTCCACGGGAATCGACTCCCCGGTGATCGCCGAAGTGTCCAGGCTGCTGCGACCCGCTGCCACGGTGCCGTCGGTGGCGACCCGCTCGCCGGGCCTCACCCGCAGGACATCCCCGGCCTTGACGTCGCGGGCGGGCACCTCGACCGCGGTATCGCCCCGGACGACCGTCGCCGTCTCGGGGACGAGCCTCAGCAGTGCCCGAAGCCCCGACCGGGCGCGGTCCATCGCCTTGTCCTCCAGGGCCTCGGCGATGGAGTAGAGGAACGCCAGGGCGGCGGCTTCCTCGACGTAGCCGAGGATCACCGCGCCGACGGCGCTGATCGTCATCAGGAGCGAGATGCCCAGCTTGCCCTTGGTGAACAGGCCGCGCAGCGCGCCCGGGACGAACGTCCACGCGCCGAGTAGCAGGCCGATCCACAACAGCGCCAGTGCAGTGATCCCGGCGGCGGCGCTCTCCCCGGCCGTCCATTCGGTGATCAGCCCGGCCAGGAAGAAGACGCCCGAGGCGACGGGCACGAGGATCGCGGGATCGCGCCACCAGGGGCGTTCGACTTCTTCGCTCTCCTCCACGGCGACGGGGGCGTCGTGGTCGCAGCCGCATGCCGCGCTCATGCCTTCGCCTCCGTCCCGCAGCAGCCCGGCACGGAGCACCCGGGATCGACGCACGGCGCGCTCTCGTCTACCGCCAGCGTCACGTCCACCAGCGTCGTCAGCGCCGCAGCGAGGTGCGGGTCGGCGATCTCGTACCGGGTCTGCCGACCCTCCGGCTCGGCGACCACGATCCCGCAGTCGCGCAGGCACGTCAGATGGTTCGACACGTTCGAGCGGGTCAGCTCCAGCTCGCGCGACAGCACGGCCGGATAGCTCGGCCCGTCCAGCAGGGTCATCAGGATTCGGGAGCGGGACGGGTCGGCCATGGCGCGGCCCAGCCGGTTCATGACGTCGAGGCGAGAAGCAATGGTCAGCATGCAATGAACTATACAGTAACGACTGAACAGTCTCCACGTTCGCCGACTCCCAAATACGCGACTCGGCAACAATCGTAGCTACCAGTAGAGATCATCGGCAGGTACTCCGCGTGGCAGGAGGTGTATTCGATCGACGAGTCCTTCATCGGGATGCACGGCACGGTCTCCGAGCTCACCGCGATTGGGCACGAGATCCGCGCCGAGGTACTGCGCTGCACCGGGATCCCCGTCCGTGTCGGCATCGCCCCGTCAAAGACACAAGCGAAGCTCGCCTCGCGGGGCGCGAAGGCCGACCTCTCACTGGGCGGTGTGTGCCATTTGGGGGCGTACTCCCCCGACTGGTTGGAACGTATTCTCGCGGGCACGAAAACGACCGACCTCTGGGGCATTGCCGGCCGCACCGGGAAGCGCCTCGCTGCGATGAGCATCTTCACCGCGAAAGATCTCCGCAATGCTGACGCGAAGTGGATCAGGAAGAAGTTCTCCGTCGTGATGGAGCGCACCGTGCTCGAGCTGCGGGGCATCCCGTGCATCCCGCTCGAGGAGCAGCCACCCCATAAGGATCAGTTGATCTTCTCCCGTTCGTTCTCGCGGGCTGTGTCGACGCGCGAGGGGATGCAGCAGGTGTTCTCGATATACGCGCAGCGCGCGAGCACGCGTCTCCGAGAGAAAGGCCTGGTAGCTGGCATCGTGTCCGCGTGGGCGTCGACGAGCCGATTCCGGGAAAGAGAGTTCCACACCGCGCACGTCGCAGTTGGGATGTCGACCGAGACAGATGGCCCGATCGGGATATCGAAGGCAGCGTTCGCGGTGCTCCCGAAGATTCGGCCCGGCTCTGAGTACGTGCGAGCGGGGGTCGTGCTCACGGGGTTGCAGACCAAGACGAACGTCACTCCCCTGGCTTTGTTCGAGTCAGAGTATGAGGGTCGACGGATCGGGGAAACGCTCGATGCGATCACTCAGAAGCTCGGCCCGCGCGCGATTGGGATCGGCCGTGGCGGGCTCCAGGGCGCTCCGGTATGGACGATGAAACGAGAGATGCTGTCCAGGCGTGCCACAACGCATTGGGATGAGATGTGTGAGGCGAAAGCATGAAGATTAGATCGAGTGATGATTTCGGGCAGGACCGTTCCCGGTTTGACGCGGCGGCAGCCGATGAGACCCTCGCGGAACTCGAAGCACAGTATGCGGCGGGCGAGCTCGAACGGCATGCGTATTTCCTCAAGAAGCGCGCGTTGGTGCGTCAGTTCATGAAGGCAACGACGAACCCCTCGCGCCGGCTTGGCAGCGAGGGGTTCTGACGTCTCTGACGGCTAGAGTGCGGGTCTGCCCCGGCGGAGGTGCTCTGCACGCGGCTGGAGGCGTTCTCCGCTGTTGTAGGCAAGTTCGATGCGGTGGATTTCAGCTTCGAGCGCCTGCGACACGAATTGATGGAAGGTGGACACATCTTCGTGATACGAGGCTTCCTTATACGCAGCCCGCGCTCGGCCTTTCAGCTCTTCGCTCACTTTTACACCGAGCTGTACCTTTTGTCAGATTCTGTTTCAGGTCACGTGGGACTAAGAGCAGCTTTGGGTACGGCCTCCTTCATCGGAGTTGAGGGGAGCTCTGAGGCGCCTGTCTTCGGTGTCGAGAACGTAATCGATTCCGCAGAGCCTGGGGCCTTCTGCGGAGGTCGCCCTTGCCAGCAAGAATCGGCCCGCGCCCCTGGACCGTATTCCCTGAACGTTTCCCGCTGGTCGCTACCCTCCGATTCCCATTTTTTTGAGCACAGGAGTCGGAGTGGCTGTCAAATTCATCGAATGAATCGGGCTCAAGATAAGTGTCGCGACGCTACTGTTCAGGCCCCGCTTAACCAGAGCAATACGCTCATGGCCGATGCATACATGAGTCGCATGCTAACCGGTTCCCCATGCGACCCGCTTCGTTCGCAGGCGGATACACACAACGGTAAGGCGCTCTTCAGGCGACTTCCGCAGTACCACCGCGCTCAGTACTTCGCAGCCATGCAAGCACGTCCGCCTCGACGTATAAAACTTTTCGGGGACTCGGCTTCAAGTACTTTGGCCCTGAAGCCTTGAAACGCAGCCCTGCCCAGTAACTGACTGTCGTGCCCGGAACGAGCTCCGTAAGCGATTGTGGAGTTAGCAACCGTTCGCCCACCATATCCCCCTTCAGCATTATGTACATGAAAAGTGTACATGTAGTTTTTGTTCCGATACACTTTTCGAATGAAACCGAAGGGCGTGGATGATCTCGACTTTGATCTACCATCCACGGCCGAAGGTGCCGGTGGGTCCGAAGCTGAAGGTGACGTTGCGATTCTGGCGGAAAACGTAGAGCGAGGCGAAGAGTTTGTGAAGTCCGCGTTCCCGATATCGCTTCTCGGAACAGAAGTGCTACGCGGGCTGGAAGACACGAGTCGAAACCCCCAAAGGTCGGAGAGAGCCACACAAGTGAGCTTTATGCATGTTCGCGTAGGTCGATGGACTTCTGCTCTTTTCCAAAGCGAGAATGCTGGCATCATCATTTCCGCGATGATGCGTGACGAAGAAATTGAAGCTCCACTGCCCGACCTGTCGTTCCTTCTAGCAGCAGGCAAGCACAACCAACAAGCCTTGCACTCCGCTGCAGTGCTCGAGGTTTAACCATGGGCAGCATCTCTGCCTATCGGACAGCAAAGGGCGAGAAACGGTATCGCATCATCTACCGGCGCCCCGATCATAAGCAAACCAGTGAACGGGGGTTCAAGCGGAAGCGAGACGCCGAGCTGCGACTCGCTGAAGTCGAGATCACAAAGGCCCGCGGTGAATACGTAACAGCCACCGAGGGCAGAGTCACTGTGCGCGAACTCGGTGCTGTCTGGCTTGCTTCTAAAGAAGGCGTCTTGAAGCCCTCTAGCTTTTCTTCCCTACAAGCTTCTTGGAAGAACTACGTCGAACCAAAGTGGGGCAATCGCGCGATCGCCGACATCCGTCATTCTGAGGTGCAATCCTGGGTGTCTAACATCGGCATGAGTTCCACGGTCGTCGCAAGAGCATATGGAATCCTCGCAGGCATTCTCGATTCGGCTGAGAGAGATCGACGCGTCGCGAACAACGTGTCCCGCGGCATCTCTCTCCCTCGAAAGTCACTTCAGAAAACGCGGCGATATCTAACGCATCGAGAGCTCTGGAAAGTGGCTTCAGCGGCAGGACAACACCAAGTGCTCGTGCTCACACTTGGCTATTGCGGCTTACGGTGGGGTGAGCTCATCGGACTCCAAGTATCAAGTATTGACTTCAACAAGAGCCGCATCAATGTCGCGAGGAATGTAGTCGAGGTAGACGGGAAATTTCACGAAGGCACGCCCAAGTCTCACGAGACTCGCGCGGTACCCGTTCCCGCGGAAGTGCTCGAGCGCCTCAGGGTTCGATCCACGACTAGACAACCAACAGACCTCGTTTTCGATAATGGGTACGGGGGCTACATGAAGCGGGTGCGAGCAAGTACAGGTTCGAAATCGTGGTGGAAGAGCGCGTTAGACGACGCAGGAGTGGATCGAATGGTGCTCCACGACCTTCGTCATACGGCAGCTTCGCTTGCGGTGAGCGCCGGAGCGAATGTGAAAGCGGTGCAGCGGATGCTCGGTCACGCGTCTGCAGCAATGACCCTCGACGTCTATTCCGACCTTTTCGAGGACGACCTCGAAGCGCTTACCAAGCGCCTCGATCAGGCCATTGCCACCCAGGGTGTTGTCAATTTGTTGCCAGAACCTCGGACGCAGAAAGCGAGAACCCCCGAACTCCGTTGATTTCTCAACGATATTCAGGGGTTCTCGGTGTTGTTCAATTGGCGGAGACGGGGGGATTTGAACCCCCGGTCGAGTTAACCCCGACCCTTCATTAGCAGTGAAGTCCATTCGGCCGCTCTGGCACGTCTCCATACACGAACAACGTCATCCACTCTACCCGAACGAACGGGCGCGGTGGAAATCGGACGAGCACCGTGGGAACTGATCAGACTCCGCACTCAGACTCAGACTCAGTACTCAGACTCAGTACACGGTACGCCCGAGCGAGCAGACCGCCTTATCGCCCTGCACTCCGGTGACGTTGTCGGGCAGCGCCGACTCTCCGGTGCCTCCGGTCGCGGGGTCCGTCGGTTCCGCAGCGGGATCGGTGGTCGCGGGGTCCTCGACGGCCGGATCGGGAATCGGTTCGCCGGTATTCGGGTCGATCGCAGCGCCTTCTTCGGGTGCCGGGGTCTCGGTTCCCGTCTCGGGCACCGCGCCTTCCTCGCCCTCGACTGCCACGCCCTCGCCGACGCCGTTCACAGCGAACGGCTGACCGCTCTTGATCACTTCGAAGAGCGCATCACCACTGGTGTAGTCGGGGGTGAGACGCCCTGACTGGTAAGGGTGGTCGAACGACGGGTACTGCACGAAGTTGATGTTCTGCAGGTCGATGTCTTTGACGGTGTTGGCGACTTCCTGCATGAACTGCACGCTCGCCATGTTCTTCGACATGGTCATGTTCTCGACGGCTGCCTTGGCGAGGCCGTAGACCTTCATCGGGTCGGAGAGCGTGTCGGCGCTCTTCAGCTTCTGCACCAGGGCCGACATGAAGACCTGCTGGTTGCTGATGCGACTCGTGTCGCCGCCATTGCCCACGCCGTGGCGGGTGCGCAAGAACTGCAGCGCGTCGAGGCCGACGAGCGTGTTCTCGCCCGCGGGTAGATCGAGATCGGTGTGCTCATCCACGATCGGCTGGGCGAGGCAGACCTCGACGCCGCCGATAGCGTTCGAGACGCCGATCACGCCGTCGAACGTGATCAGTGCCGCGTTCGGAATCTCCATGCCCGTGAGCTCCGAGACGGTTTCGGCAACGCAGGGCAGCCCACCATTCGCCAGCGTGGAGTTGAGCTGCTGCTCGCTCATCGCCGAATAGTACTCGGGCTCACCGTTCGGCCCCGGGCAGCTGGGGATCGGGAGCATGAGGTCGCGCGGAAAGCTGACGACCGTGGCGTTCTTGTGATCTGCCGAAACGTGCAGCATCATCGTGACGTCGTTGAGCTCGCCCTCCTCGCCGTCGTCGATCTCCTGGCCCGCGCGTGAATCCGAGCCGACCAGCAGCACGGTGAGCGCCCCGTCGATCGTTTGATCACCCACGCCGACGGCGCTCGATTCATTGCCCAGCTCCACGGTGTCGATGTCTTGCACCAGACCCCAGACGGCATACGAGACGGTGGCGACGCCGCTCAGCACCACCACGATTGCGGTGGTGAGCAGTACGCGAAGCACGTTGCCCCATGCGCTCGAACGACGGAGCTTGCCATGGCGCACGAACGAGCCGCGTTCAAGTGCTCCAGCAGGTTTCTGTGTCATTCAGCTTCCCAGAATCGTGCGGGCAGCACTGATCGCGCCCGACATAACGATTCAATGTACATGCTGGCACTGGGTGTGTCCTTGGAGACTCAGCTGAAAACGCCGAAGCGCGTAGCACCGGAGGCATCGAGGGATCCCCCAATGCCTCCGGTGGCGGGTCGCGCCGCGGACTACGCGCGACGCTTGCGCGTCAGCGACACTAGCAGTGCGCTCCCGACGATCACCGCGAGGGCCGCGGCTCCCACCAGGGCCGCGTCATCGGGCGCTCCCGTCACTGCGAGCAACGGCTGCTGCTGCGTAACGGGCATCGGCGCTGCGGGTGCGACCCGATGCGTCATCGACGGGACCGGCACTGGCTGCATCGGCGGCTGAACGAGCATCGGCTCGACCGGCTCGACCGGCGGTGCAGGCGGTGCAGGCGGCTCCGGCGGGTTGACCGGTTCCGGAGGCGTCACCGGCGTCGTCGGCTCGCACCGCTCGAGAAGTACGGAGCCCGAGGCGACGATCGTGTCACCCCTGAGCAGTTCCACCGTGTAGGTTCCCGTTCCGCTGAGCGGCAGATCGTAACTCCCATTGCCGCCCACCGGCACGGTCGCGGTTCCACCTGATCCTCCGCTGATTCGCAAGACGTATGCGCCCTCGTCAGCTTGCGCTGCGCGTGCTGCGTCGTCCTCTGGCTCGACGAGCCCGCTGACGATCACGGTGATCGACCCCGGCAGCTCCGCGTCGACCGCGACGCACGCGAGATCGGGCACCTCGATCACGGGCTTATCTTCTCCGCGAGGGTCGGGGCATCGAGCGACGACGAAGCTCGCCGAGCTGGCGATTGCCTCGCCGTTACCGATAGTGACGGAGTAGCTGCCGACTCCACTGACCGGAATGGCGTACGTACCATTCCCAACCACCTCGATCGAGCTGCTCTCACTGCCACCCGAGACGGTCAGCGTCCAGCTTCCGGCCTCGGTGAGTCCGGAGACCGTGACGGCGACGGTCTCGGGAAGCGGAGCGTCGATGGCGATACAGGCGATGGGGTCGATCGACAGCACGGGCGAACCGGGTTCGGGGTCGGGATCGGGATCGACCGGCTTGCAGCCGTTCCCCCAGATCGCTTGGCCTGCTGCATCCCAGTTCTGGCCGCCGTACGACTTCTCAGAGCCGTGCTGGTTGTATGTGAAGGGCGGGATGATGTCGCGGCCACCTTGGTGACCGATGTGGCCGCTGGCCGTGCCGTTCGCGTTCACCGTTTGGGAGACGTAGGGGTTCTTCTCCGAGCCGGTTGCGTGGCACAGCGTGACCTTGTTGTGCGGATTCTCGCTGCCCTTCCCCGTCTTGGCCTTCGCGTCTTCCGCTAGAGCGGACTCGGGCGCCGCCGCGGGTGCGGCAGGCTCGACGAGCGGCTCGGCCGCCGGCTCGGCGGGAGGATCAGCCGCGGCTGCGACCTCGGCTTCAGGTGTCACGGGCGCCACCGGTGGTTCGGCCACGGGTTCGACCACGGGTTCGACCACTGGCTCGGGCACGGGTTCAACCACTGGCTCGGCCACGGGTTCGACCACCGGCTCGGGCACGGGAACGGCCAGCGTCTCGGGGGCAACCGGCACGGCGGCGGGTTGCGCAATCACGGGTTCGGGCTCGGGCTCGGTCACCGTAGCCGCATCCGCGGCGGAAACCTCTGTGCCGTCGACCGCAGAGATCGGCTCTGCCGCGACAGCGGCGCCGATACCGGGTCCGAGCGTCAGCGCCACCGCGCCGACGAGTGCAATCAGCCAGCGGCTGCGCCGCAGTCGAGGGGCGGCACCTGCGCCGTCGCCCTGAATCGAAGTATGCATGATTCGTCTCGCTTCTCAGGTGCGCTCGGCACGTGAGAAACCCCCTGGCCGCACGACTTCGGTCAACCTGTTCGCAGGTTATGCGCGCGTTGCGTAGAGCGAATCGGGGAGAATTACGTATTTCGCGGTGGCGGCATCGATGAGCGGTTGCGGGCGACCCAATCGCGCAGCTCGTCGCGATTATCGACTCCGATTTTGCCGAAGGCATGCGAGAGATGGGTCTCCACCGTGCGCGATGAGATGGTGAGCCGCTCGGCGATGAATCGACTGGAGTACCCGAGCGCTGCGAGCAGCACGATCTCTCGTTCTCGCGCAGTGAGGCCCGGGGCGGGCGGCACCGGCAACCAGATTCCGAGGTCGGCGAGCAGCCGGATCTCTGGCTCCGCGTTCTCCTCGAGGCTCTGCGACATCTGCACCAGATGCGCGACGAGCGCGCTGCCGAGCGGGCCGTCGACCTGTTGCGCGAGCTCTCGCGCAACCGCGAGCTCGTCGACCCCGACTGCGCCCGTCTCGAACGCGTGCACGTGCCGCGCGAGCAATTCGATGTAGGGCAGCTGCTCGCGTGCCGCCCAATCCGCGAGATCGGCGGCGTCTGCGGTTGCTCTCGGCTCACGCAACCACTGCCGCGCGCGGAGCGCGAGCATGCGCCGGTGCCCGCTCACCGCCATCGCCACGCCGCGTTCCGGCGACCCGGAAGCGCCGAGGGCGCGCACGGCCGCATCCCGCTCCCCCAGCACAGCCAGTGCCAGTGCGAGTGCGGCGTGCACGAGTGGCGCGAGCGTATACGGGTCGCCAGAGCCGAGGCGATCCGCCAACCGCTCTCCACTGGCCACCGCCTCCATCCACCGCCCCTCTTGCAGCGCGAGCAGCACGGCGCCGACCTCCAGCAACCCCGAGTAGTGCGCCTCCGCATGCGCGTCGGCCGAGGCTTCCGCGGCGAGCCCCTCGTACACTCTCCGCGCGCTCTCACGGCTGCCGCTCACCCAATAGCCCAGCAGTGTGCAGAATCCTTGAATGTCGACGAGATCGCTCCGCGAACGCGGCCCCAGACGGCTCAGCGCCCGCGCGTGCTCGGCACTCAGCACTGCATCCTCGAACGCACCGCGCTGCTCGAGAATCAGGGCGGCCATAGCTCGGCCAGACGACCGAGCCCACTCGATGCCGAGGTCCGCGGATACCTCGAGCGGTGGGCACGCCTGGGCCGCGTCTCGCAGCCGGCCGGTGTAGGCGAGCACATGCACCCTGGTGCTGCCGAGCATCGCTCTGGCCGCTGCGTGGCTCGTGCGCGCTTCGAGCGCGTCGAGGTCGCGCAGCACCGTGTCGATATCGCCGCCGTCTCGCACCCGCTCCCGGTACAGGGTGGTGGCGAGACCGACCTCCAGCGTCGGAGTCATCTCGCCGCGGCGCTGATCGTCGGCGAGCAGTGCGGCGATGCGCTCGAGCGAGTCGCGCCGCGCAGGCTCCTCCCCGAGGAGTCGTGCAATGCGCACGGCTCGAAGCGCGGCGCTCCCGGCCTGCATCCCGTCGGCATCGGCGTGCCCGGCGATGACGCGCGCGAGACGCAGCATCAGCCTCGGGTCGCCGCCCTGGGCCATCGCCTCGAAGGCGCGCCACACCCACGGAAACGGCACGTTCCGACCGGCAGCCGTGCCGAACACCACGAGGCGGATGAGCCGCTCGGTATCGAGTGCCGGGTCGCCGCCTCCGCGATCCTCATCGAGCAACGCGAAGATGCGGTCGTCGAGTTCGATGCGGCGCACCGGAGACATCCCCGCGCGCAACGACGCGGCGAGCAGGGGGTGGCCCAGCGTGAGCGACTGCGCTCCCGATCGTGCCTGTGACACCACGAGGCCGCGTTCGAAGAGCGCGGTGAGTACCCCGGCGTCGATGCTCCGCAGCAAGGCGGTCTCGAGGATGGGCTCCGCCTGCGCGATGAACTCGAGCGCTCGCCACTCGGCCTCCGTGCACGAGTCGGCGAGCAAGCGGGCGTACTCCCCCGTCACGACCCCATCGCGTCGCGCCGCCCAGACTGTGCCCCGTCGGCGCCGCAGCTCTCCCGCTCGATCGGCGGCGAGCGCGAGCACGGCGAGCGCATATCCGTTGCCGCCCGACACCGTGTGCCATCGGCGGAGCGTGTCTGGATCGATGCGCTCCACGCCGAGCATGGTGGCGAGGAAGGCGGCGCTCTCATCGATATCGAGCGGACCGACAGTGAGCCGGTGCACCTGCGGCCCGCTTCCCACACGCTCGATCGCACTTGAGAGCTGGCGCGCAGTCGCGATGATGCGCACGGTGCGGGCGCGCGCGAGCTCGGTGAGGATGCTCAGGTCCTGCGGCGAGTAATCATCAATGTCTGGGGCGACCAGGATCACCGACGTCTGCGGATCCCCGCCTCCGATGGTCGCCAGCACGTGCTCGACGCGAACCCGTTGCGACACGTCCTCGTCGGAGTGCGCCGAGGAGTCGAGCGCGAACAACGAATCGAGGGCGAACACCGAGGGGATGCCGCTCGCCGGGCGCGGCGGCCGCGGCAGCACGTGAACAGTCACGGTGCCGGCGTGCTCTGCGGCGATCGTCAGCGCAGCCTGTTCGGCGAGGTATCCCTTGCCGTTTCCCGCGTCGCCGAGCAGCACCGTTACCGAGGCCTCGGGCCGGGCGATCTCGACGACGTCGTGAAGTCTGCGGCGCGGAACCGCGATGCGTTCCCCAACCGCTCCACCCTGCACCCCGCGCGCCGCCATGACGCTCCCTCCGGGCCCCGAAAGCCTCGTGGGCCTTGCCCAGAGTCTGACTGCGTGCGCCGAGTTGCGCAAGCGCCCGGCGGTAGGCTGATATGTATGCGCATCGCCACTTGGAACGTCAATTCGATCCGCACTCGTTTCGGCCGCGTGGTCGATTGGCTCGTGCGCGAAGACATCGACGTGCTGGCGATGCAGGAGATCAAGTGCCGCCCCGAGCAGTTTCCGATCGCCGCGTTCGAGCAGGCGGGGTACACGGTCGAGATCCACGGCCTCAACCAGTGGAACGGCGTGGCGATCGCAAGCCGTCACGAGATGACCGATGTCGCGCGGGAGTTCGCCGGAATGCCGGGCTTCGGCAAGCCGGTGAAAGGCCAGGAGGCCGTACAGGGCATCGGCCCGAATGGCCTGCCGCTCGAAGCGCGCGCCCTCGGCGTGACGGTCGGCGACCTCCGCCTGTGGAGCCTCTACGTTCCCAACGGCCGCTCGCTCGACGACCCCCACTTCGCGTACAAGCTGGCCTGGCTCGAGGCGCTCCGCGAAGACACCCGGGTGTGGCTCGATGAGGATCCTCAACTGCCGCTCGCCCTCATGGGCGACTGGAACATCGCGCCGCTTGAGACGGACATGGCAGATCCCTCGTTTCGGCCGGGAGCCTCCACGCACGTCTCCCCGGAAGAGCGCTCAATGTTCGCCTCGTTCGAGCCGCTCGTCACCGATGTCGTGCGGCCGATCGTGCCCGAGGGCTACACCTTCTGGGATTACCAGGCCGGCAAGTTCTCGAAGAACCAGGGCATGCGCATCGACTTCATCATGGGATCGCCCGCCTTCGCCGACGCCGTGACCGGTGCGTCGATCGAACGCGACGAGCGCAAGGGCGATGCTCCCAGCGACCACGTTCCGGTCGTCTGCGACATCGACGTCGACCTGCTCGGCGGCACCTTCGATGACGACTACGACCGCCCGATGGTGTTCTGAGCCCGCAGCGCTCGAAAACGCGCGGCTCTCGATACCGTCCGCGCTCCCGACGTAGACTGGCGGGTATGGCTGAAACCTTGCGTGTTGCATCCGTCAACGTCAACGGCATCCGGGCCGCATTCCGGAAGGGCATGGGCGAGTGGCTCGATGCCCGCGGTGTCGACGTACTCGCGCTGCAGGAGGTGCGGGCCGACGACGCCCATCTGACCGAGCTGCTCGGTGATGAGTGGCACTTCATTCACGACCCGTGCCAGATCAAGGGGCGCGCCGGTGTTGCGATCGCGAGCCGCGTGCCGGCGATCGCCCACCGGGTCGGCCTCGGCGCACTCGACGCGCAGGAGCAGGTCCAATCATCTGGCCGCTGGCTCGAGGCCGACTTCGATCTCGGCGGAATCCCGCTCACCGTCGTCAGCAATTACACCCACTCGGGCGAGGTGGAGACCCCGCGCCAGGAAGCGAAGTGGGCCTTCCTCAACGCGATGAGCCAGCGCATGAGTGAACTCGCGGCCGAGCGCGAACTCGTCGCGATCGTGGGCGATTTCAATGTCGGGCACCGCGAGCTCGACATCAAGAACTGGAAGGGCAACGTGAAGCGGGCCGGTTTCCTGCCCCGTGAGCGCGCCTACTTCGACCGCTTCTTCGGCGCCGCGGGCGAGACCATCGTGGGTGTCGACGGCACTGAGGGCCCGGGCTACGGCTGGGTCGACGTGGGGCGCCGGTTCCACGGCGAGGTCGACGGCCCGTACACCTGGTGGTCGAACCGCGGGCAGGCGTTCGACAACGACACGGGCTGGCGCATCGATTACCAGGTCGTCACGCCAGCGCTCGCGGAGCGCGTCGAGTCGTACACGGTCGACCGCGCTGCCTCGTACGACGCCCGATGGTCGGATCACGCCGCCGTCGTCGTCGACTACCGCATGTAACACGCAGCGCGCTCGGCCGAGCGCGATCCAGCCGCCACCGCGGCTTCCCCTCACGAACCACGCTTCGCAGCATCTCCCGCAAGGAACTCCCATGAGTGCACACTCCAAACCCGTCCTCTTCTCAGGCATGCAGCCCTCGAGCGATTCGCTGCAGCTCGGCAACTACATCGGTGCGCTGAGCCAGTGGACCCAGATGCAGGAGGACTTCGACGCGTTCTTCTGCGTCGTCAACCTGCATGCCATCACGGTTCCTCAGGACCCTGCGGAGCTGATCGCTCGCACCCGACGCACCGCCGCCCAGTACATCGCCGCCGGCATCGACCCCGAGAAGTCGACGCTGTTCGTGCAGTCGCAGGTACCGGCGCACGCCGAGCTCGCCTGGGTGCTGAACACGGTCACCGGTTTCGGCGAGGCCAGCCGCATGACGCAGTTCAAGGACAAGTCGCAGAAGAACGGCGCCGACGCTGCTTCGGTCGGCCTCTTCACGTACCCGGTGCTGATGGCCGCCGACATTCTGCTCTATCAGGCCGCAAGCGTGCCTGTCGGTGAGGATCAGCGCCAGCACGTCGAGCTCACGCGCGACCTGGCGAATCGCTTCAACTCGCGCTTCGGCGACACGTTCATCGTGCCCGAGGCGCAGATCTCGAAGGGCACTGCCAAGATCTACGATCTGCAGGAGCCCACCGCCAAGATGTCGAAGTCGGCGGAGTCGGAGGCCGGTCTCGTCAAGGTGCTCGACCCGGCCAACGTCACCAAGAAGAAGATCATGCGTGCGGTGACCGACGACGATGGCGAGATCCGCTTCGATCGCGACGCAAAGCCCGGCGTCGCCAACCTGTTGACGATCTACTCAGTGCTCAGCGGTCGCACGATCGCATCGATCGAGCAGGAGTACTCGGGCCACGGCTACGGCGACCTCAAGAAGGGACTCGTCGAGGTCGTGGAAGAGAGCCTGGCGCCCGTGCGCACGCGCACCGAAGAGCTGCTGGCGGATCCGGCTGAGCTCGACCGACTGCTCGGTCGCGCCGCGGAGCGCGCCAA
Source organism: Leucobacter sp. NPDC077196 (assembly GCF_040687075.1). Taxonomy (NCBI): domain Bacteria; kingdom Bacillati; phylum Actinomycetota; class Actinomycetes; order Micrococcales; family Microbacteriaceae; genus Leucobacter; species Leucobacter sp. NPDC077196. Next base: position 66,825 of record NZ_JBFBML010000009.1, on the reverse strand, counting down.
TGAGGTGGCGAATCGCACGCTCGACCTCGTGTACGAACGCATCGGGCTCATTCGCTAGCCGCGCCGCAGTCCGGTCTTTAGACTGAGTCCATGACTGCCCCCGTGGTGCCGAAGAGCGCCGATGAGCCCGCTGCACGCCGGCGCTCCCGCGTGCTCGAGGTGCTTCGTAGAACGCCGTTCACCGCGTCGTTCATCGTGGCTCTCCTGGCCGTCGGAGTCGCCACGGGAACCCTCTGGCGCCCGGCCTCCGAGCAGAGCTGGTACCCGCAGGTCGCCACCGGCATCCCGTCGTTCGCCGACGGCCGGTGGTGGACCCTGCTGACCTCGCCGTTCTTCGTCGATCATCCGCTCGTCTACCTCACCCTGCTCCCCCTCGTCGTCGGCGGACTCGGGTGGGCGGAGTGGCGATTCGGAGCGCTGCACACCGCTGCGCTCGCTCTCGGCGGCCACATCGTCGGGGTGCTCGGCGCGGCCGGGATCCTGCTGCTCGTGTCGACGACGGGCTGGCACTGGGCCGTGCGACTCACCGAGTCGGTCGATGTCGGCCCGTCGTGCGCCGCCTTCACCGCGCTCGTATTCGCCATCGCCACCCTTCCCGCCCCCTGGCGCCTGCGCGCGCGCATCGCGATCGGGCTCTGGGTGGGCATCTCAGTGCTCTACCTCGGCGAGCTCTACGATCTCGAGCACGCCGTCGCGATGACGGCCGGCCTCCTGGTGAGTGGCTGGCTTCCCGCCTTCCGGCACCCCGCGGGCCGCCCCACCCAGCGCGAGTGGCGGCTCATCGGGCTCTCCGGGCTGATCGCCGTCGGGGTGATCCAGGTCTTCGATCTCATCGTCCCCTTCAACGGGCCACTGGGCGAGAATCACCCGACGGCGTCGCTGATCGACGTCGCGATCGACGTCATCGTCATCGCGCTCGTCGCGAACGGCATCCGCAAGGGGTACCGTATCGCGTGGATCGGCGCCCTCATTCTCGGCGGGTTCAACCTGCTGACCGCGGCCCTCGGGTTCGCTCTGCTCCCCGCACTCGTCGAGACGGGAACGCTTGACTCGCCGCGTCAGGTGTTCGCGCTGCTGCTCGCTCCGACGCTGCTCTGGGCGGCGATCCTCGTCTTCCTGATCATCGGTCGAGGCGCATTCCGCGTCAGGTTGCGCCAGTCGCGCCGCGTGTTGCCTGCCGAGGCGCTGTCGCGCGACGAGCTCACTCACCGGCTCGAGCGTTTCGGCGGAGGCACGATCTCCTGGATGTCGACGTGGGAGGCGAATCAGCGGATCGCAAGCGGCGCCGGCGCGATCGCGTACCAGTCGCACGCCGAGGTCGCGATCATGCTCGGCGATCCAATTGTGCCGGAGGGCGGCCACGCCGACGCCCTGGAGCAGTTCGCGCATGCCACTCAGCAGGCCGGCCTCATACCGTGCGCGTTCTCGGCCGGCGGAGTCTCGGCCGCGGCGAAGCCCGATGGGTGGCGTTCGGTCATCGTCGCTGAGGACACGATCGTCGATCTGCCCGGGCTCGCGTTCACGGGCAAGGCGTGGGGCGCCGTGCGCACCGCCATCAACCGCGCGGGCCGCGAGGACATCTCCTTCCGCATGGTGCGTCTCGCCGAAGAGCCGTGGAACGTACTGGCGCAGGTGCGTGCGATCTCTGAGCAGTGGACGGGCGACAAGGGCCTGCCCGAGATGCGCTTCACGCTGGGCACGGTCGACGAGGCGCTGGATCCTGCCGTCCGCGTCGGCCTGGCCGTCGACGCCGGGGGCAACCTGCACGGGATCACCTCGTGGCTCCCGGTCTACGGGCCCGCCGCGGCGCGCGACGACGGCTCAGGCGAGACCGAGCCGCGCATCGTCGGCTGGACGTTGGACCTCATGCGCCGTCGCGACGGTGGTTTCGGCCCGGTGATGGAGTTTCTCATCGCCTCTTCAGCACAGCACTTCTCGGAGGCCGGCTACGAGTTCGTCTCGCTCTCGGGGGCACCGTTGGTGCGGCCTGAGGACGCGCAGGCCGGTCCTGTCGATCAGGTGCTCGACCAGCTGGGCGCGCTCATCGAACCGCTCTACGGGTTCAAGTCGCTGCACCGCTTCAAGCAGAAGTTCAACCCGCGCTCCGAGTCGCTGTATCTGCTCTATCGCGATGAGGGCGACCTGCCGCGCATCGGCATCGCACTCACGCGCGCCTATCTGCCGGACGCGTCGATGCGCGACCTCGTGTCTTCCGCGGTCGGTATGTCTGCGCACGGCGCGTCCTGACCGCCGCGCTTCCTGGCCGCCGCGCTTCCACGTCGGCAGAGCAGCCGTGCGTTGCGCCCCCGGCGAAATCAATGCACACGCATGCACGCCGGCTCGCAATGAGGACTACGATGATGATCGTGTTCCGGGGTCGGTGTGATTCCGAACCGGCGGTGAGAGTCCGCGAGCGTCGCACCTGCGATGCTGAACCGGTGAAACTCCGGTACCGACGGTGATGGACGCCTCATGCGTTCGAGTCCGGATGAGAGGAACGCGTGAGTCACGGACGTCCGTGGACCCTTGCGCACCCGGCACGTAGTGGAACGGCGGACCGGGATGCTCGAGCAGAGCCTCATCGAGGACGGCATGCGGCGCGGTCTCGCGATTGCGCGGCGCGGCCCCTCAACCACGCCGAACCCGCAGGTCGGATGCGTGCTGCTCGACCGAGACGGTCGCATTGTCGCTGAAGGGTGGCACCGAGGCGCTGGCACCCCGCACGCTGAAGTCGATGCGATCGGCCGGATTCCCGCCGAGTGGCGCGCACGGGCCGCCGAGCTCACTGCCGTCGTCACCCTCGAGCCCTGCAACCACACCGGCCGCACCGGCCCGTGTGCCGCGGCGCTGATCGCAGCCGGAGTCGGCGCGGTGGCGTACGCACTCTCCGACCCGGGCCAGGAGTCGTCGGGTGGAGCTGACACGCTGCGCGCAGCCGGCGTCGATGTGCACGGCGACGTGCTCGCTTCAGAGGCTCGCGAGTTGCTCCGCACGTGGCTCGCGAAGCAGGATCCCGCGGCCGCACCGCATGCGACGACTCGATCTTCCCCCGCCAGCGCCTCCGCGCGCCCGCGCGTCATCGTCAAGTGGGCGCAGACCCTCGACGGCCGCGCAGCCGCGAGCGACGGCTCGAGCCAGTGGATCACGGGAGCTGAGGCTCGCGCCGATGTGCATCGTCGACGCGCAGCAGCCGACGCGATCCTCATCGGCACTGGCACGCTGCTCGCCGACGACCCGGCGCTCACAGCCCGTGACAGCTCGGGCAACCTGCTCGTGCCTGCCGACGAGCAGCCGATCCCGGTCGTGCTGGGGCGTCGGGCGATTCCTGCCGGGGCACGGGTCCGGGCGCACCCGGCGCTCTCCGCGCACGGCTTGACCGAACCGCTGCAGTGCCACGGAACCGATCTCGCCGCCGACCTCGCGTGGCTCGCCGCGCGCGGCGTGCGCAGCGTCTTCGTCGAGGGCGGCCCAGCCATCGCGAGCGCGCTCATCGCGGCCGGCCTCGCCGACGAGGTGCTCGTCTTCGTCGCCCCTGCACTGCTCGGGGGATCCCGGCTCGCCATCGGCGACATCGGCATCTCGAACATCGCCGGCATCGTTCGCCTCGCCCAGGCAAGGTGGGAACCGCTCGGAGACGATGTGCTCATATCCGCCGCACTCACATCATCCCACTCCGCTCCCCCAGCTCCCGGCTCCGCCACGGAAGGATCCTGATGTTCACTGGACTCATCGAAGAAATCGGCGAGGTCGTCTCGGTCGAGCCCGTCGACGATTCACTGCGGCTCGTCGTCGCCGGGCCGCTCGTGACGAGCGACGCCGCCCACGGCGCCTCCATCGCAGTGTCGGGCGTGTGCCTCACGGTGATCGACCGCGGCCACACGGCCGACGATCGAGCGACTTTCACCGCCGACGTCATGGCCCAGTCGATCGCGATGTCCACGATTGGAGACGTCGCCCCGGGCTCCCGCGTCAACCTGGAGCGCGCAGTGCGCGTCGACACGCGCCTCGGCGGCCACATCGTGCAGGGGCACGTCGACGGCACCGCCACCCTCGTCTCCGCGACGCCCCACCCGGCATGGCGGGTACTCCGGTTCTCGCTCGACCGCGCGCTCGCTCCGCTGCTCGTCGACAAGGGATCCGTCACGCTTTCCGGTGTCTCGCTGACCGTCTCGGCGATCGCTCCCGAATCTGAGCCCGACCAGTGGTTCGAGGTCTCGCTCATTCCCGAGACGCTCACCGCGACGATCCTCGGGGACCTCGAGCCCGGTGACCGCGTCAACGTCGAAACCGACATCCTCGCCCGTCACGTCGCCCGCATGCTGCGCCTCGGAGTTTCCAGCACAGGTGTCACCGACGCATCAGCCCAACCGAACACCGAAGGACACCGCGCATGAGCACACCCGACCCCGTAGCAGCCCCGAGCACCGCAGCGCCGCGCACGCCCGGCATTTCGACGATCGAAGAGGCCATCGAGGCGATCAAGGACGGCCGGCCGGTCATCGTCGCCGACAACGAGGACCGCGAGAATGAGGGCGACATCATCATCTCGGCGGAGCTTGCGAGCGCCGAGTGGATCGCGTGGACGGTGCGTTGGTCGTCTGGCCTGCTCTGCGCGCCCATGACGAACGCCATCGCCGACGAGCTTGACCTGCCGATGATGGTGTCGCGCAACGAGGACGTGCGCGGCACCGCGTACACCGTCACCGTCGACGCCGCCCACGGCGTCACCACCGGCATCAGTGCGAGCGACCGCGCCACCACCCTGCGCGCGCTCGCGAACCCCGACGCGAAGCCCACCGACGTACGCCGACCCGGGCACGTGCTGCCGCTGCGCGCGGTCGACGGAGGCGTGCGTGCTCGCGACGGGCACACCGAGGCCGGCGTCGAGCTCATGCAGCTCGCAGGCCTGCGACCGGTCGCTGCGATCGCCGAAATCGTCGCGGACGACGGCGAGATGATGCGCCTGCCAGAGCTCATCACCCTGGGCGATCGCGAGGGCGTGCCGGTCATCACGATCGAGCAGCTCATCGCGTACCTGAACGCCCACGATCCCGAGGGTGCCCCCGCCGTGCAGCAGCAGCGCCGCGGCGTGAGCCTGCGCGCCGACACGCTGCTGCCGACCGAGCACGGCGAGTTTCGCGCGATGGCCTACCGCGACCGGCGAGCCGGCATCGACCACATCGCGCTCGTCGCGCCGCTGCCCGACGGATCGCTGCCCTCGGGTGAGACGCTCGTGCGCGTGCACTCCGAATGCATCACCGGCGAGGCGTTCGGCTCGTTGAAGTGCGAGTGCGGCCCGCAGCTCGACGCCTCCCTCGACCGCGTGCAAGAAACCGGCGGCGTGGTCGTCTACCTGCGCGGGCAGGAGGGCCGCGGCATCGGCCTGGCCAACAAGCTCCGCGCGTACCAGCTGCAGGAGCAGGGCGTCGACACGCTCGACGCGAACCTGCAGCTCGGCTTCCCCGCCGACGCGCGCGATTACACGGCAGCGGCCGAGATTCTCGCGGACCTCGGCATCGACCGCGTGCGGCTGCTCACGAACAACCCCGAGAAGGTCTCGCAGCTCGAGGCGCACGGCATCACGGTGACGGAACGGGTGCCCCTGCTCGTCGGCGTCACCGAGGAGAACCTCGCCTACCTCGCGGTCAAGCGCGACCGCATGGGCCATCAGCTGCCCGAGAACGTTCGCGACACCCAGTAGGCAGCGCGATCCGGCGTCCGATCAGCTTTCCCTCCCGGCCCGGTTCGCCCCAGCCGCACCTCACACGCACCCACCCACCCACTCGAAGGAGCACATCATGAGCGGAGCCGGAGCCCCGGATCTCAGCGTCGACGCCACCGGCCTGCGGGTCGCCATCATCGCCGGCAGCTGGCACGGCGAAATCATGGAGCACCTCGTCGCAGGCGCCCAGCATTCGATCTCGGCCGCCGGAGCCGAGCACGAGACCTTCACCGTGGCCGGCGGGTTCGAGCTGCCGCTTGCGGCGCAGATCGCACTCGCCCCGCGCGAGACGGGAGGCGGCGGGTACGACGCGGCCGTGTGCCTCGGCATCGTCATTCGCGGCGGAACCCCGCACTTCGAGTACATCAGCTCGGCGGTGACCGACGGGCTCACGCGCGTGCAGCTCGACGCGGGCAAGCCCATCGGGTTCGGCGTGCTGACCACCGACACGGAGCAGCAGGCGCTCGACCGCTCGGGCCGGCCAGGAGCCCCGGAATCGAAGGGTCGCGAAGCCGCCGAGGCCGCTCTGCACCTAGCGGTAGCGCTGCGCCGCATCGCCTCGTCGTAGCCCGCCGCGCACCCCACACATGCGAGCGGGGTCACTCTTCGTGCGTGTCGCACTCCCAACACGCACGAAGAGTGACCCCGCTCGCAGATTGGGGGAAGGCGCGACGGCGTAGGCTGAGTGGGTGAGCGGGCCAGCAGCATCAGCAGAACACATCACTTCAGACGATGCCGGATCGGCCCAGACCGCCGAGCGGAGCGCTCCTCGCGGGCCGCGCGCCTCGCTGCGGCAGCTCCTCCCCTACCTCTTCGAGCAGCGCCGCCTCCTCGTCGTCGCCCTGGTGCTCGGCCTCGTCGCAGCGGTCGCCTCGCTCGTGCAGCCGCCCCTGCTCGGGCAGATCATCACTCGCGTGCAGGAGGGCCTGCCGCTGGCCGGCCTGCTCGGCTTCCTCTCCGCGATCGTCGTGGTCGGTGCCGTGCTCAGCGGGCTGCAGCACTACGTACTGCAGCGCATGGGTGAGGGCGTGGTGCTGACGAGCCGCAAGCGGCTCATCGCCAAGATCCTCCATCTGCCGATCTCGCAGTTCGATCGCCGTCGCACCGGAGACCTCGTCTCGCGCGTCGGCAGCGACACTACCCTGCTGCGCGCCGTGCTGACGCAGGGCCTCGTCGAGGCGGCCAGCGGCATCCTCATCTTCGTCGGCGCGCTCGTCGGCATGCTCGTCATCGACCCGGCGCTGTTCGGGATCACCTTCAGCGTGATCGTCGTAGCGCTCGTGGTGGTGGTGGCGGTCTCCTCGCGCATCCGCCCCGCTGTCGCTCGCGCGCAGGAGAAGGTCGGCGACCTCGCCGCGCAGGTGGACCGGTCCATCTCGTCGATCCGCACCATCAGGGCGGCGGGGGCGGCCGAACGCGAGCAGGCCGCGACGGAGCGCGACGCGACCGAGGCGTATCTGCTCGGTATCAAGGTCGCTCGCATCTCGGCCTTCATCGTGCCCGTGTCGTTCCTCGCGCTGCAGCTCTCGTTTCTGATCGTGCTCGGGCTCGGCGGCTTCCGGGTCGCCACGGGAGCGATCACCATTGCCCAGCTCGTCACGTTCATCATCTTCCTGTTCTTGATGGTGACGCCGCTCGCCCAAGCGTTCGGGGCGATCTCGGCCGTCAACCAGGCACTCGGAGCGCTCGGCCGCATCCAGGAGATCGCGAGCCTCGAGACGGAGGCGGAGCGCGACGCCGACCGCTCACCCCTCGGCCGACTCGTGCCGCTCGACGAGGTGCGCGACGAAGCTGCGCCCGCGATCGAGCTCGACGATGTGCGCTTCACCTACCGTTCCGCCGCCCCCGAGCGCGCCGACGCGCGTGAGCTCGTGCGAGGCGGACGGGGAGCGCGCCGCGACGCCGAGGCCGCGCCGGCAGAGCTCATCGAGACCGAGGTGCTGCGCGGAGTGAGCTTCGCGGTGCCGCGAGGATCGCGCGTGGCGCTCGTGGGCCCCTCCGGCGCGGGCAAGTCGACGATCTTGGGGCTCATCGAGCGCTTCTACGATCCCGAAGCCGGCTCGGTCGCGCTGCACGGGGCCGACGTGCGCACGCTTGACCGCGGTGAGCTGCGCCGCCAGATGGGGTACGTCGAGCAAGACGCGCCGGTGCTCGCGGGCACGCTCCGCGAAAACCTGCTGCTGGCAGCCCCCGAGGCGAGCGACGCGGCCTGCGAGCGCGTGTTGCGGGCGGTCAACCTCGGCGGCCTGCTCGAGCGCGGGGGCGCGTGGAAGACGGGGGATGCGAGTGCTGCGCTCGCCACTGCGCTCGACATGCCCGTCGGCGAGAACGGCGTGATGCTCTCGGGCGGCGAGAAGCAGCGACTCGCGATCGCGCGCGCGCTGCTCACGGCTCCGCCGATACTGCTGCTCGACGAGTCGACCGCCAGCCTCGACGGCGTGAACGAGCGCCTCATGCGCGAAGCGCTCGACGCGGTGTCGACTGGGCGGACGCTCGTGGTGATCGCGCATCGGCTGTCGACCGTCGTCGACTCGGACAAGATCGTGGTGCTCGACGAGGGTCGCGTCATCGGCGAGGGCACGCACGACGAGCTGGTCGCCAGCACTCCGCTGTACCGCGAGCTCGCGCAGCATCAGCTGCTTGTGCCCGAAGACCGCTGAGCCGCGGCGTCACCGCGCGCCGCGATCGGCCTCCTGCCGCGCGCTTCCGAACAACCAGTCGAGGTTCGGCACCAGCACCCAGCGGAACGCGCGTTCGACGGGAGCGAGTGCGAGCAGCGCCGCGAGTGCGACAGCGCCCACGATGAGGATCGCGACGCCGAGTTCGCCGAAGCCGCCCACTGCGTCGATGACCCCGGTGTGGCGCAGCACCCAGATGATCGGTCCGTGCAGCAGGTAGACCGAGAGCGTGCGCGCGCCCCAATCGGTGATGACGAGGCGTCGGCGCGGCGTCACGCCGAGCACCGCGAACGTCATCGCCGCTGCGAGCGCGAGCAGCACGGCCGTCACGGCGAGGCCGCCGAGGGTCGTCTCGAGCCAGTGGTGCGGACTCCAGTCGCCGATGGGAGCATCGGCGAAGCGCCCGTCGTACCCGTCTCGCCAGGTCAGCCAACTATCGAGGCGCCACCACGACCTCAGGCCCGGAAGCACGAGAAAAACGGCCGCGATGAACGCGAGGATTCCCCATGACGCCACGCGGACCCATCGCCGGGGCAATGCGAACCACTGACCGCTGAGCCACCCGCGATCCCGCGCGAGCCAGCCCGCGATGAAGAACGGCAGAAACGTCAACGTGCGCGCTGCTGAGAACTCGGTGCCGATCACGGGTATCACTCCACCGAGAAGCGCGATCACGATAGATACGAGCAGCGGATGCCGCAATTGCGCCATATACGGCAGCATGATGCGCATCGTGACGATGGTGACGAGGTACCAGAGCGTCCACGACGGTGACACGAGGAACGTATCGGCTGGGGTCTCGTCGATGGCCGCGAACCCGATCACCGCCCAGATGCCCTCCCAGAGCACCCAGAGCACGATGAGTTGCACGGTCGCGCGAATGGTTTTCGATGACGCGTTCGCCCGCGAGAAGTAGCCGCTCAGCAGAATCAGCGCCGGCATGTGGAAGAGGAAGATATACGTGTAGATGCCGTAGGCAAGGGCCGAGTCGTGCCGCACGGTCGAGATCGCATGACCGATGACGACGAGCGCGATGAGCGCGAAGCGCGCGTTGTCCCAGAATGCGACGCGGGGCGCGCCCGCTTTTCCGGGCGCCGATACCGTCGTCGGAGTGCTCATTTGTGTAGCCTAGCGACGTCTCTCCGAGTACCCTGACCGCATGTGCGCTTCATACGGCCTCGGCGGTTCGCTCCCTCTCGATCTCGAGCCGCTCAGCGAAACCGAGCACGCGACGCTCATCGATGCGTGGCTCGAGCAGCGATCGGGCAACGCGAAGATCACGGGCAAGAACGCACGCAACCTCAATCCGGTGATCACCGCCGATGCCACCGGAGCCCGTCATGTGCAGCTCGCATGGTGGTGGTTGTGGCTCGACGCGAGCGGACCTGTGAAGTTCTCGGCCTTCAACTCGCGCGACGATCGTCTGCTGCGCTCGTGGAAGCGCCCCTTTCAGCATCGGGCGATCCTCCCCGCGAATTGGTACGTCGAGAAGCAGGGACGCTTCCACCTGCCGGGTGACGAGGCGTTCGGGATCGCCGCACTCACGTCGACGGTCACGCTCGAAGACGGCTCGGAGCTGATCAGCTATTCCATGGTGACGCGGGATGCCGTAGGGGAAGCCGCGGAGGTCTGGCCGCGCATGCCGCTCGTGCTGCCGCGCGAGATGCACGACGAGTGGCTCGACCCCGAACGCGCTGGCGACGCGGCGCTCGTAGCGGAAGCCCAGCACGCCTCTGACGGGATCTCGCGTGCGTTGACGAGGCAGTGAGCATACGCGCCGGAGAGATTTCAGGAGACGCCGCGCGCACGAATCTGGTCAGTCCAGTTCCGGGGGTGACGGGAAACCCACTCACCCCTCCGGCTTCGCCCTCACCCGGAATGCGAAAGGCCCCCGCCGAGGCGGGGGCCGATGGAGCCGACTTCGGGATTTGAACCCGAGACCTGTTCTTTACGAGGGAACTGCTCTACCCCTGAGCTAAGTCGGCGGAGTGCAAGAACGCTCTCGCACACGAGAGATCACTTTAGCACGTTCTGGCGACCGACTCGCGCACGCCGTTCACGAGCACTGCGGATCGGCACTCGGCACCGCACCGGTGAGCAGATAGTCGTCGACGACCTCGTTGACGCAGGCGCTTTCGCCGTACGCGGTGTGGCCCTCGCCGTTATAAGTGACGAGCACGCCGCTCTCGAGCTGCTCGGAGAGGGACTCGGCCCAGCGATACGGTGTCGCGGGATCGCCGGTGGTGCCGACGACGAGAATCGGATCGGCCCCCGCTCCGGTGACGGGCCCGCGTTCTGCGGTCGGCTGCTCGGGCCACGCCGCGCAGGCGAGGTCTCCGTACCCTTGGAACCGGCCGATCGTCGGTGCGATCTCCGCAAGCTCAGCGGCGTCGGCGCGCATCTGCTCGCGATCGAGATCGCCCGCGGGGTAATCGAGGCAGTTGATCGCCGAGAACGCCTCGGTCGAGTTGCTGAGGTACGTGCCGTTCTGCCGGTCGTAGTAAGAGTCTGCGAGGGCGAATCCGATGTCGGGATCCCGATTCGCGACCGCTGAGAAGAGCTCGTCGAGGTATCCCCAGTTACTCTCGGCGTAGAGCGGGGTGATGATCGCGGTGAGCATCGTCGACGCGGTGAAGGTGCGACCGTCTGACCCGGTCAACGGTGCATCGTCCACCTGGTCGAGCAGCGCGCTGATCTGCGCCATTCCGACGTCGGCCGGTGCGCTCAACGGGCAGTCGTCTCGGGAGAGGCAGTCGGTGACGTACGCGCGAAGCGCGGTCTCGAAACCGCGGGTCTGCTCGCGCACGACCTCCGAGAGGCTGGCCGAGGGATCCATCGCGCCGTCGAGCACCAGCCGGCCGACGCGGTCGGGGTACGCATCCGCGTACCGGGCCCCGATGTACGTTCCGTACGAGTACCCCAGGTAGGAGAGCTTCGGGTCACCGACGATCGCGCGCAGCATGTCGAGATCGCGCACCGTTTCAGCGGTGCTCACGTGCGCCAGCAGGTCGCCGGTCTGCTCGAGGCAGGCCACGCCGAACTCGCGCTCGTTCGCGAGCGCCGCCTCCATCCACGCGTCGCTGCCCACTTCGAGGTCTTCTTCGGCGGGGTCAACACCGAAGAGATACTCGTCCATTGCAGCAGCATTGAGACAGGTGATGGGCGAAGACGCCCCCACCCCTCGCGGGTCCCACGCGATCACGTCGTACGCCTCTTGCACCTCCGGCTGCACCGCGCCGCCGACACCGCCCGCGAGATAGTTGACGCCCGACGCACCCGGTCCGCCGGGATTCACGAAGAGCGTGCCGACCGCGTCGCCACCGAGGGCCTCCTGCTTCACGATACGGAGCGTGATGGTCTCCTCCGAGGGCTCCTCCCAGTCGAGCGGAGCGTGGACGACGGCGCATTTCAGGCCGTTCTCGCAGGCGGTCCAGTCGGGCTGCTGCGCGCCGAAACCCGCGACCGTGCCGTCGGGGAGCGGAGGGAGCTCCGGTTCACGAGAGGTCATCTGCTCCACGAGCGCAGCGATCGGCGCGCAACCGGTGAGCGCCAGGGCGGCGACGGTCGCGAGCGCGACTCCGGCGAGCAGGCGGCGTGCGCGTGCGGGGGCCGAGGTGCTCGCCGGCCGGATCACAGTGGGGCGCGGCAGATCACTCATCGGCGCGCTCCGTCGGCGAGAGCGTCGAGTTCGAGTGCGTCGGCGGTGCTCTGAGTGGCGAACAGTGCTTCGAGCACGAGCGCCGGCGTGATGCCGCGACCGAGGCGCTCCCGAGCGACCTCGACGGCCGCAACGACGGCCAGCGCGCGCTCGGGCCCCCAGCGTTCGGCGAGATCGATGATCGCCGTCTCGCGTTCGCGGTTGATGAGTTCAGGAGAGGCGTGCAGCGCGGTGAGGAGCACGTCTCGGAAGAGCGAGAGCAGGTCGGTGAGGATCCGGTCGATGCCATCGCGCAGGCTCCGCGTCGCGCGACGCTTCTGGTCTTCTTCGAGGGCGCGGATCTGGCTGCGCATTTGCGGAGGGATCGCCGCGCCGGCCGGCAGGCCGAGGCTGCGCAGCGCGTCGTCCCGCTCGCGCTGGTCGAGGGCCTCGGTGAGAGCGGCAGCATCGGCCTCCGCAACCTTGACGAGTGTTGCGGCAGCGCGCATACCGTCCCCGAGCGTCTGGACGCCGAGTGCGACGTCCATGGTGCGCTCGCGTCGCGCCAGTGCTTCGGCATCACTCGCGAGTCGCCGCGCCATGCCGATGTGATTCTGTGCAAGGCGCGCTGCCCGCTCAGCGACTTCGGCGTCGATGCCGTCCCGCTCGTGCAGCAAGTGCGCGATATCGTCTGCACTGGGCGTGACCAGCCGCAGTGATCGCGCGCGCGAACGAATGGTGGGCAGCAGGTCGGCCTCACTCGGCGCGCAGAGGATCCAGATGGTGCGCTCAGGCGGTTCTTCGAGCGCCTTCAGCAGCACGTTGGAGGTGCGCTCGGGCATGCGGTCTGCGTCCTCGATCACGATGACCCGGTATCGCCCCTCGGCCGGCGAGTAGTGGGCCGTGGTGACGATGTCGCGAGCAGCCCTGATGTCGATCAGCAGCTTCTGCGTCGTGAGTACACCGAGGTCGGGATGCGTGCGGGCGCGCACCTGGGCGAACACGGCTTCGCGATCCTGCCCGCGCGAAATGAGGGCTGCGGCAAATCGGAAGGCGAGATTCGAGCGCCCGGAACCGGGCGGGCCGGTGATGAGCCAGGCGTGCGAGGGCGACGCCTCGAGCGCTGCGGCAGCGTCGAGGGTGCGCACCGCCTCCGGTTGACCCACGATTTCTGCCCAGTACTCCACCCCGGAATCGTATCGCGCTCCACCGACACTGTGATGGACGCGAGTCAGCCCACCTCGCGCATCACTAGGGGGTGAAACCGCGGGTGAATAGTGCTCTTCAGCCTCCCGTGAGCAGCTTTCCCGGCATATGCTGTTCAGCGGTTGAAGATTCGTTCCCCCGAGTTCAAACCATCCTCTCGCGCGGTATTCCCCTATGGCGCGGGAGACACGCCCCCGGTCCTGTCCCCCAGGATTCCGGGGGCTTTTTCGTGCACTATCGGCGAAGGTCGACGTACCCCGCACTCCCCGTCTCGAACTCGGCCGACCCAGCGCTCAGCTCGGCCGCGAGCGATGCGAGCGCGGCGACCTCCGGCTCGGCGAGGGCGAAGTGCTGTGCGACCCTGTCGGTGTATTCGGCCGCGCCCACGGCGTACCCGCGACGGCGCGCTTCAGCCTCGATCTGGGGCGCGACGTCGTAGGCGCAGCGCACAGTCACGGATCGCCGCAGCCCGCGCGGCTGTCGCACCGCCCGCTGAGTCGCGCTCGCCACACTCGACCGGTAGGCGCGCGTCAACCCTCCAGCCCCGAGCAGCACGCCGCCGAAGTAGCGGGTGACCACCGCGACCACGTCGCTGAGACCTGCTGACACGAGCGCGTCGAGCATCGGGGCGCCGGCAGTGCCGCTCGGTTCGCCGTCGTCGTTCGACCGCTGCACGCGCCCATCGGGGCCGAGCACGAACGCCGAGCAGTGGTGCCGCGCCCTCGGGTGCTCCGCGCGAACGCGAGCGATCACATCGCGCGCTGCGGGCTCAGTCTCGACGCGCTCGAGCCGCACGAGAAAGCGTGACCGCGAGATCTCCTGCTCGGCCTCGACCGCAGCTGCGATCGTCTCGTACTCCATCGCCCTCACCTCGACTGGGGGCGCGCATCGCGCCCCGGCTACCATCGAGTCTATGGGCGGCGAAAGCGTACGGATAGACACGTGGGTGTGGGGCGTTCGCCTCGCGAAAACGCGGAGCCAGGCCACCACGGCCTGCCGCGCGGGCCACGTTCGCGTGAACGGCGCGACCGCGAAGGCGTCTCAGGCGGTGCGCCTCGGAGACGAGGTGCGGGTGCGCCAGCACGGCTTCGACAAGGTGTACCGCGTCACGGGTCTGCCTGTACGTCGCGGCAGCGCGGTCGAAGCGGCGAAGCACTTCGACGACCTCACCCCGCCCCCGCTGCCGCGCGTGGAGCGCCCGGCCGAGATCGTGCGCGATCGCGGCGCTGGCCGGCCGACGAAGCGCGAACGGCGCGACATCGACCGGCTCCGGGGCCGCGACAGCGAGGCCTAGCCTGCAGCCGCGGCCGCAGTCGCCTCACGGCGACGGCGCGCGAGCAGCAGGGCTCCTGCGCCGCCGAGCAGCAGGAGCAGCGCCGCCAGAGCTGCGAATGCCGCGGCGTCGGCACCCGTCGTCGGCAGTCCATCAGCCGCTGAAACCACCGCGGTGGCCGAGCTCGTGAGCTGCGCACCATCGGTCTGCGTGGTCGGCGTCTCCACAGTCACCGTGTTGGTGACCGAGGGGTACGCAGCCTGATCGACATGCACGAAGAGCGTGAACTCCGCGCGCTCACCGACCGCGAGCCCCTGCGGCAGAGTCCAGGTGACGGTCGATCCGGAGACCTGTGCGCCGTCGTCGGGCGATGATGCGAAGCGCAGCCCATCGGGAAGCGCGTCGGTCACCGTGATGGGGCCCGGGTCGAGCGTCGGCCCCTGGTTCTCGATTGCGATACGGTACTCGCCGATCTGCCCGACCTGGAAGTCGCCGACGGCGGTCTTCTCGGTCGTCAGAGTGGCCACCGGGTCGACCAACACCGCAGCGTTCGAGGCGTTGTTGACCGGGTTCTCATCGTCGGCGGCCGTCACCGAGGCGACGTTCGTCAGCCCATCGGCCGACACCACCGAATCGGCTACCACTGCTTCCAGCGTGATCTCGACGGTGTCGCCCACGGCGAGGCTCGCGCCCTCTGCGATCGGGGTCCAGGTGAGCTGCTGCGCACCCGATACCGAAGCGACCACAGGCTCCCCGGCTTCCGCGACGGCTCCAAGCTGCACGACCTGAGCAGTGCCAGGCGCGTAGGTCATACCGATCGGCAGCGCATCGGTGACCGTGATCGGACCTCGCGCGATACTCGGGCCCTCGTTGGTGACGAGCAGCCGGTACCCGACGGTGCCGCCGGCGTTCACGCGATCCTGCTCGCTCGTCTTCACGATCGAGAGATCGGCGCTCGCCTGCTCGGCGCTCGAATCACTGGCCGGCGGCCGGTTCATCGAGTTGGTTGCTGAAGCCTCCGCGACGTTCACGAGCGGCTCGCTCACATCGAGCGCCGGATCGGTGCCGTAGGTGACGATGAACGAGCGCAGCTGCTCGGGGCCGACCTGCTGCGTGCCCGAGAGCGCGAAGGTGTCCCATCCCTCGTTCGCCGCCCCGTCGGCATCGAGAGCACCGGCCGACCGGTTCCACTCGCCCGATTCGCTCGCGAAAGCGACGAAAGTGAGACCGGCGGGTACCTGATCCACGACGCTCACGTCGCGGGCATCGGCCGGCCCGTCGTTGCGCACCGTGACGCGATACGACACGTCGGTGCCCGGCACAACCTGCGGCACGGGCTCGAGCGAGGTCGCCGGCACCCAGACACCCTCGGACTGCACGACGCGCGTCTTCCAGAGCGTGAGGTTCGTGCGGTCATCCGGCGAGATCGACACTCCGTCGGAGTTGTTCTCGGGCTCGGGGTCGCTCGTCGCTCCGGGGTGCACCGCTGCGGTATTGACGATCTCTCCGCCGGTCCAGGCCGGGTCGATCACGCCGGTCACCGAGATGCTCGGCTCGCCGCCCACCAGGATCGAGGCTCCGGTGTACGTCCAGGTGATGGTGTCACCCGCGGTCGCCGAGTTCCAGCCGCCCGCATTCGAGAAGCTCGCCCGCCACAGGTCGCTCGACGGATCCTCAGCGAGCGCTGTGACGCCCTCGGGGATCGTATCCGTGATGGTGATGGGCTGCGCCTCGGTGCTGCGCGCGGTCGACGGGCCGAGGTTGCGCGGTTCGATGCTCCACGTGACCGCGGAGCCGGCCGTGATGTCCTCCGACGTCGTCACCACGCGCTTCGAGAGCGCGAGATCGGCTGATCCCACGACGTCGATGAGATCGGTATCGCGGTCGTTGAGCGGATTGTTGTCGTTCGGTCCGTCGACGAGCGCGACGTTCTCCACGCCTTCCGCTGGCACGAGATCCGCGTCGATCGACACCGTGAAGGTGACCACGACGGTGGCGTCCGGTGCGAGCGTCGCGCCCGAGGTCGCATCTGCCCAGGTGAGCGCATTGCCCGCGACCGTCGGTTCCAGCGCCGTCGCCTCGTCCCCGGCGACTGAGACCGCTGCGGACTCTGCAACGTAGGTGAAGCCGCTCGGCAACTCGTCAGTCACGGCGATGGGAGCGTCGGAGATGCTCGGCCCATGATTGGTGACGAGCAGCCGGTACTCGGCCGTTTCACCTGGAATCGCCGCCGCGTCGCCGGCCGGAGCGGTGTGCGACTTCTCGATTTCAAGATCCGCGCTGCGCGTCGAGGCGACACCCTCGGTGTCGCTCGCCGAGGCCGACTCTCCGCCGGCCGTCTTCCAGTTCACGGCGGTGACATCGACCGTGTTCACGAACGACTCGCCATTCGGCATCGCGGGGTCGGTGCCGTAGGTCACGACGAAGGATCGCGCACTCGCTGCGCCGGCCTGCTGCGTGCCGGCGAGCGCGAACGTGTCCCAGTCGTCGCTCTGGCCGGATGCCGTCGTTCCGCCCGCAGTACGGGCCCACTGGGCCGCACCCTCCGACTCGTGCGAGTCGTAGCTCAACCCCATCGGCACTTCGTCGACCACGCTGACTTCGCGCGCATCGGCCGGGCCGTCGTTGACGACGGTGACCCGATAGCTCACGTCGTCTCCGGGGAGGAACGTGGGAATCGGATCCTGCTCTGCAGCCACGACCCACTCACCATCGACCAGCACCACTCGGGTCTTGGCGATGCGCAGGGAGGTGGCGTCGCCCGGAGTGGCGGACACAGCGCTTTCGTTGTTGGACTCGCGGGGATCGCGGGTAGCTCCGGGGACGACCTCGGCCACGTTCTCGATCGCACCGCTCGTCCACGCGGCCTCGATGACGCCGGTGAGCGAGATGTCGTAGGCGCTGCCGTCGAAGTCCTCGCCCGAGCCGACCGGGTACTCCTCGCCCGTGAAGGTCCATGTAATGGTGTCGCCGGCTCGCGCCGGGAATTCGACGGACTCGCCGTCGCGTTCGACCGTCGCCGACCACAGTTCAGTCGAGGGATCCTCGACATTCGCGATTCCGGCGGGCAGCGTGTCGGTGACGGTGATGGGCGCCGACTCCGTGCTCACCGAGATCGAGGGTCCGACGTTGCGCGGCGCGATCGTCCAGGTGATGGGCTCGCCCGCAGTGATGCTCGCCACCGGGGTGGCGCTCTCGTCGAGAGACTTTGTCACCTCGAGATCGGCCAACGGCACGACCGTGATCGATTCGTCGTCGCACGCCGCCGCGAGTGCAACGGGCGACGTCTCTTCTGGCGACGCCGCGCACGCCTCGTTCGTCACCGACGTCTGCGTACCGATGCCGACCGTGACGAGCGCCGACAGTCGCAGTTGCGGGGCCGAAGCGCCCGGAAGCACCGTACCCGCATAGTTGGCGACGACCGTGGTCGTGCCATCGTCGTTGACCGTCGCCCGTGTCACGCTCCAGGCGTCGCCGGCGATGCTGCCCTCGACGTAGCTGAGGCCCGCCGGGAAGGTATCGGTCACCGTCAGCGTGTTCGACGACGACGGCCCGCTGTTGCTCGCGTCGAAGGTGAATGTGACGGTATCGCCGATCACGAATTCATCGGGATCGGCCGCCACGTGGCCCTTCTCGATGCCGACCTCCGCTGAACGGCTGACCGCCACATCGGCGGAGTCCTCGTTCGGGTGCGGATCGACTGCGGGTTCGGGGGTCTCGGATTCGACCGAGGCCGTGTTTGCGAGCGTGCCCGCACCGAGGGTCGGCGCGAACTGCGCCTCGAACTCGATGACGGGCGCGACGCCGCGATCCTCGTCGGATGCGGTGTCGGCCAGCAGGCCGCTCGCGAGGGTGAAGGTGACCACCTGCGGGGTCTCCCCGTCGGCTGCGGTCGCGCTGACCGCCCAGGGACCGACCGCGGTGAGCGACTCGGCGACTGTCACTCCGAGCGGAAGCGTGTCGGTCACCACGATCGGGCCAACGGCGTCGCTCGGGCCGAAGTTGCGCACCTGCAGGCGATACCAGACCGACTCGCCGGCGAGCACCCCTCCGTCAGCGACGACGTCGCCCTCAGGTGCGTCGATCACGTCTTTCACGATGCCCAGATCGGCAGCGGTGACGACCGTGATGGTCGCCTCGTCATCATCGGTCCGCGTGCCCGCGCTATCGCTCCAGGTGAGCGTGGCGGTGTTCTCCAGCTCGGTGCCCGCGGTGACCGTGGGGGCGATCGCAGCCGTCACCTGCAGGGTGCTGGTGCCGACCGGAAGGAGTCCATCGTTCTCGGCGTACTCGCACGTCGCGCTCTGCGCACCCGCGACGGATGCGTCGCAGTCCCAGCCGGTGCCCGATATCTCCACGAGCGTCAGCCCTGCGGGCAGTGCGTCGGCGATCTGGGCCGGAGCCGCTGATGGCCCGGCGTTCGTGACCTGCAGCGTGTACGTCGCCTCGCCGCCCGCGACGAAGGTCGCGCTGTCAGCGGTCTTCTCCACAGTCATAGATGCGGACCGCTCGATGTCGACGAGATCTTCGGCGTGGTTGTTGCCGGGATCCGTGTCGTTCGGCGCCGAGACATCGGCGGAGTTCAGCACGGCGGTCTGCGGCGCGAGGTCGGCGTCGACGTTTGCGATGAACGTGATCACCGAGGTTGCGCCCAGGGGCAGGTCGGCACCGGCGGTGACGTCGGCCCAGGTGAGCACGTTGTCTGCCGAAGTCGGCTCGAGTGCAGCCGCGGCCGCACCGTTGACCGCAACCGTGGCGCTGCCTGCACGGTAGGCGAACCCGTCGGGGAGCGTATCGGTGACGGCGATCGGGGCGTCCGAGTCGCTCGGGCCCTCATTGGTGACGACCAGCTGGTAGGTCACCGAGGCGCCCGCCTGAGCGGCCGCGCCGACTGCCGGTGCCGTGTGCGACTTCTCGATCGACACATCCGCGCGGCGGCTCGATCCCGTGCTGTCCGTCGCCTCTGGCTCGTTGGTCGCGTTGTCTGCTGAGGCGACGACCGTGTTGCTGATGGTGTTCAGCACCGACGGCGCCGAGGTGTAGGTCACCACGAACGAGCGCGTCGTCTGCGGGGCCTGAGCGCTCTGCAGTGTGAAGGTGTCGGTGGTGGCCGTGTGAGTGTCGCTCCAGGCGGTGGCGTCGAGCCCGACGTGGCTCGCGTAGCTCAAGCCTGCCGGTCGCGTGTCGACCACGCTCACGGCGCGCGCGTCAGCGGGGCCGTTGTTCGCGACGTCGACGCGGTAGCTCACTGGAGTGCCGGGCACGAACGGCTCGGCCGCCGTCGCCGGGCGCCAGGTGCCCTCGTCGTTGACTACGCGCGTCTTGGTCACCCCGAGCGCGGTGCTGTCGTCGGGTGTGACGCCGACCTCGGCGGTGTTGTTCGCCGTACCGTTCGCGGGTTCCGCCGTGGCACCGGGGGTCACGGTCGCCGAGTTCAGCAGCTCGCCGGTCTGCGAGGTCAGGATCGTGCCCGAGAGCGTCACCTGGGCCGTTGCGCCTACTGCCATCGATGCGCCCTGATAGGTCCAGACGATCTCCGTGCCCGCATCTACCCCGTCTTCGGGAATTGCGCTGCCATCGGCGAGAGTCGCCACCCAGTCGGTGTTGCTCGATGCGGTGACACCGGTCACGCCGGCAGGCACCGTATCCGTGATGGTGATCGGCGCGTCATCGCTCGCGACCGAGACCGACGGGCCGAGATTGCGTGCGGTGATCCCCCAGGAGATCGGGGAGCCCACGACGGGGGTCGCCGTATTGACGACCTTCTGGATCGCGAGATCGGCGATCGGGGTCAGCACCTGCTGCGCGGTCGACGTGTTGTCGCCCATGCGATTCTCGGCCTCGAACGTGCGGCCTATCACGTTGGCCGTGTTCGTCAGCTGGGCCGCCGCCGCAGTCGCGGCGTCGTTCGACGTGACGTTCGCAGTGAGCACGATGCGGTCGCTGCCGTCGGCCCACAGCCTGGTCGTCGAGAGGCCAACGGACATCGTGCCGTCAGCACGAACGGTCAGCGCCAGAGGCGTTCCCGTGACGTCGCTCGCGGTGGCGTAGTATCGCGCCGAGAATGCGCCGGTCGAGACCCCGGTCGGCTGCACGGTGGTATCGGTGAACACGAACGGGCCGAAGCTCGCATCGGGCCCCTGGTTCTTCACGGTCACCTGCCACTGGGGCTGAGCGTAGCGATTCGCAACGGTCGGCTGCCCGGGCACCCAGGTGCCGGTGGCGAGACCGTACAGGTTCGTCGGCTGTGCGCCCGAGTTCGTCACCCCTCCGATCGGCTGCTTCGAGACGACGAGATTGGCGTCGCGGAGGAAGGCGCTGTCGGTCGCGTTGGCATCCGTGTAGCTGCCCGAAGCGCTTCCGGTCGCATTACGGCGATCGGTGGTCACGGCGCTCAGCGTGTTCGTGTGGGGGTTGGAGCCACCGACGCCCGGTGCCGTGATCGCATCGGGATTGCTCGGCGTCGCCGTGTAGCGGACGGTGATGCTCTGGCCCGGCTGCAGCACGACTGGCGACGTCGCGTCGACCGCGTCAGCGCCGAACGTCCAGACGAGCGGACCTGAGGCTCCGCCCGAGGGCGGCGTCGCGGCGACCGTCGCTCCCGCGACCGTGATGCTCTTGGTCTCGGTGAAGGTCCAGTTCGCCGGAAGCGTGTCGGTCAGCACCACCTTCTGGGCGGCACCGGCGCTCGCGGTGTTCGTGGCCGTGAGCACCCACTCGAACGGCTCGCCGGCGTACGCCGTCTTCGAGGCGACGGCAGCGGCCTTCTTCAGTGTGACGTCGGGAAGGAGCGGAGTCACCGTCGCCTGGGCGGTCTGCGTCGAGGTGAAGCGCTCGCCGTTCGTGGGGTACGAGTCGTACCCTCTGATGCCCGCGGTGTTGTGCTTCGCGTCCGAGGTCAGGGTCGCCGACGGCGCGAAGGTCGCTTCGTAGGTGAGCGCCACGGTCGCGCCGGGCGCGACCGGCCCTGGAATGCTCCACGTGATCGTGTTGTCAGTTTTCGTGACCGCGCCCGCGGGGGCCGCGACCCCACCGATCTTGAAGCTTGACTCGTCGACGACGATGCCGGCCGGCACCTTATCCGTGATCTCGGCGTTGAACGCGTCGCTGCGGTTCACTCCCGTGCCGTTGGCCACGCGCACCTCGTAGGTGAAACGCTGGTCGACGTTCCCATTCGCACTGCTCGCGTACGCGCCGGTCGCGCCCGCGCGCTTCACACCCTTGGCGACCGTGAGCTGGGGGCGCAGGATGTTCACGTCGGCATCGCTCTCAAGCGTTTGGAACACCGCGTTCTGCGCGGTGCTCGACTTCCACTTGAAGTTCGCCGTGTTGCCGATCTGCGCGTTGGTGACGAGATCCTTCGTGATGAGCGCCTCGTAGCGCAGCACGATCACGCGAGCCTCATTGCTGCTCGCGATCGTGCCGCCGTTCGCCGCGTAGGCCCACGTGCGTGTATCGCTGCCCGCGGTGGAAACCGACCAGTCGGCAGTGACGTCTTCGTCGGCAGCGCCTTCGGCCTCGAGTGTCACCGTGGCGTTCGATATCGCCTGGCTCGTGTTGAGGCCGATGTCGTCGATGCGCACGTCGTAGTAGTTCACGAACGGCTTCAGTGCGACCCGCACCTCGTACTCGGCGGTGGCGCCGACGGGCGCGCTCGCAGTGGGAGCGAAGGCCGATCCGGATCCCTTGACCCGCACCTGCTTCGTGATTCCCGCGGTGTCGGCCGTGACCGTCGCCTCGCTCGACGCCGTGAGCGGTCCGCCTCGCTCGTAATCGACATCGATGGCGGCGGGCAGCGTGTGCCCCTGCACCTTGACGGTGTTCGTGTAGGCCTCTCCGGCCCCTGCCTGCGGGTCTAGCTGGGCTCGGTACGTGAGCGTTACGGCGCCCGGGATCTCGCGCAGCTCCGAAATGTCTGCCGCATCCCAGACGATCGTGCCGCCGGTGCCATCGACGGCCCCCGGAGCTGCAGCGACCGACGTCGAGGGCGCGGTCGCGCCGTTGACCGTGAAGGAGTCGCGGTCGACCCTGAGTCCGGGCGGGAGCTCGTCGATGACGACGTTATCGTAACTCTTCGGAGCCGAGGCTCCGTTGGAGACCACGATGGTGAAGGTGACCGGCTGGTCGACGTTGACGCCGACTGTCTGGCTCGCCGACTTGGTAACGGCGAGCTTCGGTTCGACCAGTGCGACCGCTTCTTCCGCTGTGTGCTCGATGGGCGCCCCGCTGGCAGGGTTGTCGAACGTGAAGGTCGCAGCGTTCAGCAGGTCTCCGGGCTGCGCACCCCCGCCGACCCACATGGTGAGCTGCACGCGGAACTTCTCGGGTTCAGCGCCGTCGTTCGTGTAGGTCGCGGGGAACGTCAATGCGCCGGTGTCGGTGTCGCAGATGAATCCCGCAAGTGCACCGCCCGTCCCGCAGGAGTCCGCGGTCGTGCCGGTGTTGCCGGGGCCGAAGAATTGTCCACTTCCCGCGACGACCGTGGTCGAGACGGAATCGCCCCCCGAGGTCAGCGTGCCGCGGTCGGTCAGCGATGCACCGGTCACCGTCGTGTTCGCAGGGATCGTCACGGCGTACTCAAAGGTGGCGTACTCGCCCTGCACGATCGCGCCTGCGCCGTTGTTCGGATCGGAGACATCGGCGGTGCTCGGAGAGACCTGCGTCGAGACGAGCGTCTTCTCCACGGCGGCGTCGGGAAGGTGCACCTCGGCTGAGTCGTACGTGTCGGCATCGCCGAACCCGACCTCGTCGGTATCAGGCGTGCGGGTGGTCAACAGCTGGCCGCCGTCCTGCTGCTGCGGCACGACCGTGGTCGCCGCGGCCGAGGAGCCCGGATGTGGGATGTCATAGCTGACGATGCCCGCGGTGTTCTCGTAGCTCTGCGTGAGCTGGGCAGCTGCGCCACCGGAGCCGTCGGGAACGTTGAGCGTGTACCCGAGGGTCAGCCCCCGCGTCACCGCTGCGCTCGTCTCCGTGGCGGCCTCCGAGCCGGGCACGTCGCTCGAGATATTCCAGATGACGACGGATCGGTCGGCGTACTCGGTGCTCAGCTGCGGTCCATCACTCGGCACGGTATCCACTGCGGTCGCCGTGAAGTCGCTCGGGTCGAGCGCGGTCTCGGGCGATCCCGCCGCGCCGCTGTCGTAGAGATCCGCCGTGAAGCTGCCTCCGGCCACATCAGCGGCGGTCACGCCCTCCGGCAGCACGTCCCAGATCACGTAGCCGTTGGTGGTGTTCTGCGGCGTCGTGACGTCGATGCGGTACGTCACCGAGTCGCCCTGCGCGACGGTCTCGTCGGTGCCCCCCTCGCCGAACGCCCGGTTCGAGCTGCCGTTCGCATAGGTGTTGGTTTTGATGCCCTTCTGCAGCGTCGCGCCCCAGTCGAGATCGATCGTGGCGTCGGAGCGCCGGAAGGTGAGCTCGCCGTCGACGTTCACCTGCTGGTACTTCGCATGGTTCGCCGGGTTGTCGACGTCGTCGGCCGAAGCCGACTGCGCGGTCACGACGCCCTCGAGGTAGACCGTCAGGGAGCTGTCGAGCGGCATGAAGCGGAAGTCGCCGCGCTGCTCGCCCAGGTCCCAGGAGATATGCGGGCCGTCCACGCTGGGGGCTGGGATATAGGCCTGCGGGAATCCGCTGTCGGTGCGATCCTTCGGGGTCGTCGCGTCTGCAGCGCCGAGCACACCCGTGTAGGCGTACTTCGCCTGCACGAAGTCGACCCCCGGCGGCAGGTAGTCGTCGAGCACGGGGTTGCGGGTGTCGATTCCCTCGGTGAAGGGCACCTGAATGCGATACCAGACGTGGTCCCCCGGGGAGAACGGCATCGACGCCTGCTTCTGCCAGGCGGCGGGATCGGAGACGCTCTGCTCGAGCGACCGTCCGCGCTCCAGCACCTCCTTCTCGATGCCGGTGAAGTGCGACGAAATGGTCGCCTGCGAGTCGTCGAGCGGATACCGCTCATCGCCGACGCGCTCCAGCAGCGCCGGATCGGCGGCGATGTCGGCGATGGGAGAAGTGGTCCCCGTGATCGACACCCGGTTGGTGAGCCGGTCGCCCGAGCTCGTGCTGCCCTGCGCCCCCGTGTAGTTGGGACGCTGCATGAGCGTGTAGCGCACGTCGGCGGTGCCATTCGCGGCAAGCGCATCGATTGCGAACACGACGGTGAACTGGCCCGAGTCTTCGTTGAACTCGATCGACTCCACTGTGGCGTTGTCGACCGTTGCACCCGTTTCGGCGTTCGGGTAGTCGCACGCGGAACTCGGCACGACGTCTTCGCTCCACTCGGCGGCGTCGCTGTAGGTCTGCACCGCGTCACCGGTCTTGATCGTGAGCTGCGGCTGCTGGGACTGGGCTGGGAAGGCCGGGCAGAGGCCGTTCGGAATCACGTCGGTGAGCCGGACGTCCTGCGCATCGACGTACT
Source organism: Leucobacter sp. NPDC077196 (assembly GCF_040687075.1). Taxonomy (NCBI): domain Bacteria; kingdom Bacillati; phylum Actinomycetota; class Actinomycetes; order Micrococcales; family Microbacteriaceae; genus Leucobacter; species Leucobacter sp. NPDC077196. The sequence continues at coordinate 41,889 of NZ_JBFBML010000009.1, read as the reverse complement.
CGCTCGCACGCACCTGCAATGCGTAGTCGGCGAGGGCCCCGGTCGTGAAGGCGTCCTCTTCCACGCTCTTGATCACGTGCAGGTCGACGGCTTCCACGGTCTCGGTGTCGGCGTCGGAGGTGGTGCGCAGCCCCTCGTCGTCGTTGAACACCGGGCCGGTGAACGCACCCGATGCGACGGCCGCGTTGGTCAGCGCCTTCGCGTTGGCCGGGTTCGCGGCATCCTCGCTGCCGTGCCGCGTGGACGGGCCGGTGTTGTTGTCGAGATTCGCACCCTGCACGCCGGTAGCGGGATCCGGCGCATCGCCGGTCCACATCGCGTTCTCGAACAGCGGCACCGCGGCGTAGTACTTCAGCTCGATGGAGCCGGAGGTCGCAGGCGCGTCGGGGAAGGACTGCGCGGTTCCGCCGGTGAGGTCGCTCAGGGCCCAGGTGACCTTCGTGTAGACACCAGCCCCCGCGAGCCCGAGCGCGGTGGCCTCGGCTGCCGACAGCTGCACGGTCTCGACGCGCTCCGCTGCAGGGGAGGCGAGCGGGCTCTGACCCGGAATGCGGCGGGGCTGCCCGTCGACGGAGTACTCCCCCGAACCAGCAGCGGAATTGTCGCCGCCGGCGATCCCGAGATACTCGAGACCGGCGGGCAGATAATCGGTGACCGTCACGCCTTCGGTGGCGGCCTGACCGGTGTTCTCGACCTTGATCGTGTACACGGTGGGGTGATCGTGCACCCCACGCAGCAGCTCCCGTTCGGGGCTCGGCTCCGACTTCGTGACGCGAAGTGCGCGCACGTCGGGCTGCGAGAAGTCACGGTCAAGGCCCGGGTTCGACGTGTGATCGGTGGTTTTCGCCTTGCTCTCGGAGCCGTCGAACGTCGGCAAACGCGACGGGTCGGTGCTCGTGTAGGCGGTGGCGTTGAAGTTGATGGTGCTGCCGACGGGGTACGCACCTGCATCGGGACGCACCTTCACGTTGAGCGCGACCGTTCCGCCCTGCGGCAGATCGTCGATGTTCGCCCATACCCACATCTGCTGACCGGCGGGCACCGCGCACCGGTTCGCCGGGCCAGCAGGGTCGAGCGTGGATGCGGGAATCAGGCCGCTCGCGGCGCAGCTCTCCGCCGTCGCGGCGCCGGTGCGCGATGCGTTCGGAAGCACCTCGAGCGGGCCGTACACCTTCGTCGGCTTCTGCGATCCGGCCCCGTCGACGAACGAGACGGACTCGGGCAGCAGTGCCGAGACACCGAGGTTGAACTGCTTGCCTCCGTCGGCGTTCGAGATCTCGACCGTGAACGCGGCGTCCTCACCGGCGAGGATGAAGTTCTTCTCGCCTGCTCCGGTGCTCGCGACCGACACTTCGGGAGCCCACTCCGCTGCGGCGGCTTGCTGGGCGCCGATGCCGACGGCGACGAGGGATCCTGCGACAACCGCACCGGTCGCGATGCTGGCGATCAGGGAGCGAATGCGACTCCGCTTCGGAGCCACGACTGCTTCGACCATGTTGTCCACTTTTCCCTTTGCGCGCACGTCTGCGCCCCGCCCCTACGAAGTTCGACTCGACGCCCGGTGCACCGTTCGCGTCGACCGGTGGTGCAGGCGCAGAGCGCTCCCCACCACAAACTCGTCAAGCTAAACAGGTGCGGCACGGGTGACCGGCGACTTCAGCAGAACTTCACCCCCTTTTTCACCCCTGCGCGCTGCAACGCCGTGTGCGGGTTCCGAGCGTTACACTCGCTGGGTGCCGGCTCCCGTTGTTCTCGCGTCATCCGAGTGGTGTGCACGTGCGGAATCCCATGCGAGCCGGGCCCGCGCGCTCACCGCCGCACACCTCGACCGGCGGCTCCGGCACGAGCGTCACCCGGTCGAGGATTTCCTCTGGACCTACTACTCCGTGAAGCCGTCCGAGCTCGCGAAATGGCACCCCGGTGCTGGGGTGCAGCTGGCAGAGGCGCCGGATCGCGCGACGTGGAAGCACTACCGCGCGGTCGGCACGGATCCGGTCAGTGTTGGCAACGCCGACCGTGGTGTCGGCGCTGCAGAGGTTGATGTGAATGCGTTCTTCGCGCGCCGCGGCGGCACGGTCGACTACGTGGAGCGGCTGCTGAGCGAGACGGTCTCCCGGCCGCCCCGATTCGGATGCTTCGGTCTGCACGAGTGGGCGATGGTCTATCGCATGACGCCCGAGCAGCTGCGCCACACCTCGCTCCCCCTCCGCATCGGGCACGCGGCGACCGACCACGTCGTCGAGACGCACTCGATCGGGTGCTCCCATTTCGACGCGTACCGCTTCTTCACCCCCGATGCCGCACCGCTCAACACGATGCGCCCGACACGCGAGACGCAGTCCGAGACCGAGCAGTCGGGCTGCCTGCACGCCGGCATGGACGTGTACAAGTGGACGGCGAAATTGGGGCCGATCGTTCCCGGGGAGGTGCTGCTCGATGCCTTCGTGCTGGCCCGCGATATTCGCGAAGTCGACATGCGCGCCTCCCCCTACGATGTGAGCGCGTTCACCGGCGCAGACGGGCGGGTGCTGACCGCCGTGGCGATCGAGACCCCGGAGGGCAAGCGCGAGTACGCGCACCTCCAGCGCGGCTTCGCCGAACGCGGCGATGCGCTGCGTCGACGCGTGCTCGACGCGATCGCGGCCGCTCGCGCCGCCGCCGCGTCCGATGCGGCCGCTCGCGCCGCCGCGCCCAATGCGAGCGGGGTCACTGTTGGTGGGTGTCGCACGGGAGACACGCACGAAGAGTGACCCCGCTCGCACGCGGCGCAGCCGCAGTGAGGGCGCAGCCGCAGGCGCAGCGGCTAATGGCGGTGGCGGGCGCGTCAGAAGAGTGTGGGCGCGGGCACGCCGGGGGTCGCCTCCGCCGCCGCGTTCTGCGCGAGCGTGCGCGTGCGCGACGTGCCCGTGCGCTCGAGGCCGTATCTCGAGATGAGCGGCCGGATGCGGGCGGCGAGCTCCACTCGGTACGCCTGCGGCGCCCGGCTCGAAGCGCCCGGGTACAACGACCGGTAGAGCGGCAGGAGCTCGCGGTGCTCCCGTTCGAGCCATTCGAGAAACCACGGCTTCACGTGCGATCGCAAGTGCAGCGCTCCGTAGACGACGGATCTCGCCCCGGCATCGCGAATGTCTCTGATCAAGCGCTCGAGCTGGTCCGGTCCATCCGTCAGACCGGGGAGCACGGGCATGATGAAGACGTCGGCCGCGAGGCCCGCGTCCCGGGCGGCCGCGATCGTGTCGAGCCGCGCGCGAGTGGTCGGAGTGCCCGGCTCGATCGACTGCTGCAGTTCGTGGTCGCCGACGGCGATCGACATCGCCAGTTCGACGGGCACCCGTTCACTGGCGTCGACCAGCATCGGCAGGTCCCGCCGAAGCAGCGTGCCCTTCGTCAGGATCGACATGGGCGTGCCACTCGCGGCGAGCGCTGAGATGATGCCGGGCATGAGACGGTACCGCCCCTCGGCCCGCTGGTACGGGTCGGTGTTCGTCCCGAGCGCCACGCACTGGCGTCCCCACGACGGCCGAGCCAGTTCCCGGCCCAGTACCTCGGCCACGTTGACCTTCACGACGATCTGCGCGTCGAAGTCTTTGCCAGTGTCGAAATCGAGATACCGATGCGAGCCGCGGGCGAAGCAGTACACGCACGCGTGCGAGCATCCCCGGTACGGGTTGATCGTCCAGGAGAACGGCATCGACGATTCACCCGGCACACGGTTCAACGCGCTCTTCGCGAGCACTTCGTGGAACGCCATGCCTGCGTATTCCGGGGATCGGACAGTGCGGAGATGCCCGGGAACCGCCGCCACCTGTGACATCGACAGGCCGGCCAGCGCCCCATCCTCGGATGCCGCGACCGACTGCCCACTCCACCTCATGCAGGTATTCGAACATACGTTCGAATGAATTGCAAACGAACCGCCCGCCTGCGGTTACCCCTCGGGCGAGCCGGCCACGCCTCGGCGCCACTGCGTGGGCGAGCAACCGTAGGTGCGCGTGAACGCCCGGATGAACGTCGCGGAGTCGGAGTACCCCGATTCACCGGCGATCGCGCGCACCGTCATGCCCGTGCGCCCCCGCTCCTCGAGCAGCTCCGTCGCACGACTCAAGCGAACGCGCCGCAAGTACGCCGCGGGCGAGTCCGCCGCTTCGGCAAAGAGGGCATGCACCTGACGCACCGAGAGAAAATGATGCGCTGCGAGGCGATCGACCGTGACGCCGGGATCACCGCAGTGCTCTCGCAGCCAGCGCTGCAGCACCGCGAGGCGCGCGCGGCGATCCTCATCGGGCGCCTCCTCCTTCGCCAGCGCCCGCATCACGACAGCGAGCGTGTCGCTCACGGCCCGCGCGATACCCGCCCCCGAGCGGGCGTCGAGTGAGAGCTGCCGCGATTGCAGACTGAACAGCAGCGCGCGCAGCGCCGCCTGGCCGGGTACGGAAGATCCGGTCGAACGCGCGACCGAACTGCCGATCGCGCGATCGGAAAGCCCCAGCGACTCCCGGGTCAGCTGCAGCACGATGAGATCCTGCCCGAGCGTCGGCACTGACATGCGATACGGCTCCGCCACATCGACGAACGCCAACGCACCGGCGCCGAGTCGCGCGCCGCGGCCGCGCTGCGACAGCGTCCAGGATCCGCGCAACTGCATCATCACGAGCAGGTGATCGGCGGCATCGGCGTCGACGAGTGCGCGTGGCCGCTCGGCCTCGTGCGCGTCGAACGCCACGCGACTCACCCACATCGACGGGGAGATGCGGCGCTGGGCGATTCGCGCCGAGAACCGAGGCCCCTCCGCACGGCATTGGAGCGGGACGAACATGCGACTGGCCAGGCGCTGCCACGCCTCGATCCCGTGAACGCTCATCGGCTCCATTGGCATCCCCCGGCGCTTCGACACTGCTTGCTGCAACCTGTCATCACGCACCCGATCAGCGCCGCTCACTCGCGCAGATACTGCCAATGCTCGTGCAGAGGCGGCACATACCGACGGGCATTCGGTGCCATACCGTGGTGTTACCGGTGATGCTACACGGTACGCAGCGGCGCAGCGAAGCGCCTCGTCAGAATGGAGTCTCCATGTCAGGCAACAGAATCGTCGTCTACAAGGGCCCGGGCGAAGTGGCGGTCGAGAACTTCGACTACCCGACGCTGGAGCTGCCGCAAGAAGTCGCTGAGGGGCTCGGGATCAAGCGATCCGCCCCGCACGCCGTGATTCTCAAGCTCGTCACGACCAACATCTGCGGCAGCGACCAGCACATGGTGCGCGGCCGCACTACGGCGCCCGTCGGCCAGACGCTCGGCCACGAGATCACGGGCGAGGTCGTCGAGGTCGGCGACGACGTGCTCTTCCACAGCGTCGGCGATATCTGCTCCGTGCCGTTCAACATCGCCTGCGGCCGCTGTCGCATGTGCAACGAGGGCCAGACCGGGATCTGCCTGAACGTGAACCCCGCGCGTGCGGGCGCAGCCTACGGGTACGTCGACATGGGCGGCTGGCTCGGCGGTCAGGCCGAGTACGTCATGATCCCCTACGCCGACTTCAACCTTCTGAAGTTCCCGGACCGCGATGAGGCCCTCGAGAAGATTCTCGACCTCACGATGCTCTCCGACATCTTCCCGACCGGCTACCACGGGGCGGTCTCGGCGGGCGTCACCACCGGATCGACCGTCTACGTGGCGGGTGCCGGGCCGGTCGGCCTCGCAGCGGCGTACTCCGCGCAACTGCTCGGCGCCGCGACGGTCATTGTCGGCGACATGAACGCCGACCGCCTGCGCCAGGCCGAGAGCTTCGGCTGCGCCGCGGCAGACCTCTCGAAGGGCGACGCACTCGCCGACATCATCGCCGACATCGTGGGTGAGCCAGAGGTGGACGCCGCCGTCGACGCCGTCGGGTTCGAAGCGCGAGGGCACGGTCATGACGCGGCAGAGGCCCCGGCGACCGTGCTCAACGACGTCATGAGCGTCGCCCGGGCGGGCGCATCACTCGGCATTCCCGGGCTCTACGTCACGGGCGACCCCGGGGCCGTCGACGAGGCGGCGAAGCACGGGCAGATCGGCGTGCGCCTCGGCCTCGGCTGGGCGAAGTCGCACCGCCTTGTGACGGGTCAGTGCCCGGTCAAGAAGTACAACCGGCAGCTGATGAACCTGATTCTCGCCGACCGCGCGCATATCGCGAAGGCCGTCGGCGCGACCACCATCAGCCTCGATCAGGCAGCCGAGGGCTATGCGCAGTTCGACGCGGGCGCCGCGCAGAAGTTCGTGATCGATCCGCACGGCATGGTGTCGTAGCGGCAAGCGGCATCAGTGATGCGCGGCGCACGTTCTCATCGACGTGCGCCGCGCATCACTGCGTCGGGGCCGACTTACGCGTTGTGCTCGTCGGCGATCTGCGTGTGGTGCTGAATCACCTCGGCGACGACGAAGTTGAACCACTTCTCGGCGAACTCCGGGTCGAGGTGCGCGTCTGCAGCGAGCCCTTTGAGTCGGTCGATCTGACGCGATTCCCGCGAGGGATCGGCGGCCGGCATGTCGTGCTCCGCCTTCAACTGCCCGACCTCCTGCGTGCAGCGGAATCGCTCGGCGAGCAAGTGCACCAGCGCCGCATCGATGTTGTCGATGCTCGATCGCAGCCGTTCGAGGCGTTCGAGGGGGGTCGGCTCGCTCATGCGCGATCCTCCGCTTATCCCAGGAGGTCGTGCAGCACCACGACCTGATCGCGCTCGGGGCCGACGCCGACGGCCGAGATGCGCGATCCGCTCATGCCCTCAAGCGCGATGATGTAGTCCTGTGCGTTCTTGGGCAGATCCTCGAAGCGACGGGCACCCGAGATGTCCTCGTTCCAGCCCGGGAACTCCTCATAGATGGGCTTCGCGTGGTGGAAGTCGCTCTGGTTCACCGGCATCTCATCGTGCCGCACGCCGTTGACGTCGTAGGCGACGCACACCGGAATCGTTTTGAGGCCGGAGAGCACGTCGAGCTTCGTCAGCACGAAGTCGGTGACGCCGTTGATGCGTGCGGCATAGCGGGCCATGGGCGCGTCGTACCAGCCGCAGCGCCGGGGCCGCCCCGTGGTGGTGCCGAACTCGAACCCTTGCTTGCGCAGGTAGTCGCCCGACTCGTCGAACAGCTCGGTCGGGAATGGTCCCGCGCCCACGCGCGTGGTGTACGCCTTGACGACGGAGATCACACGGTCGAGCGCGTGCGGCGGCAGCCCCGAACCGGTGCTCGCGCCGCCGGCCGTCGCGTTCGAGGAGGTGACGAACGGGTAGGTGCCGTGGTCGATGTCGAGCATGGTGGCCTGGCCGGCCTCGAAGAGCACCGTCTTGTCGTCTTGCATCGCCTCGTGCAGCAGCAGCGCCGTGTCGCACACCATCGGCTCGAGCATCTCGCGGTAGCTGAGCAGGTCTTCCACGACCTCGTCGGCGGAGATGGCGCGGCGGTTGTAGATCTTGACGAGCACCTGGTTCTTGAACTCGAGCGCGGCCTCGACCTTCTGCCGCAGAATGCCCTCGTCGAAGATGTCTTGGATGCGGATGCCGACGCGGTTGATCTTGTCGGCGTACGCAGGGCCGATGCCGCGACCCGTGGTGCCGATCTGGCGCTTGCCGAGGAAGCGCTCCGTCACCTTGTCGAGCGTGCGGTGGTACGCGGTGATGACGTGAGCGTTCGCGCTGACCTTGAGGCGCGAGACGTCGACGCCCCGGCCGCCGAGCGCTTCGAGTTCACCGCGGAGCACCTCGAGGTCGACGACGACGCCGTTCGAGATCACCGGCGTCACGCCGGGGGTCAGGATCCCTGACGGGAGCAGGTGCAACGCGTACTTCTCGGCCCCCACGACAACGGTGTGACCGGCGTTGTTACCGCCGTTGAACTTGACGACGTAGTCGACGCGGCTGCCGAGGAGGTCGGTCGCCCGACCCTTCCCCTCGTCGCCCCACTGGGCACCGGTGATGAGCACTGCGGGCATTTCAGCCCCTTCCTTCGGCAACGGCACGTACCGGCCCAGTCTAGCGAAGGGCCGCCGTCTCCCGGCGGAGCCCGCCGTCCGGCGACGAATCGCCGGGGCGGAACGCTCAGTGCTCTCGTTCGATCGCGGTGATCGCCGCCGGGTCGGCGCCGTCGAGGAACTCCGTGAGCCGCTCCACCTCGCTCGTCTCCCCGATGCGCTCGGCAGCGCGTCGCAGCGCGTACAGCGCGCGCAATACGCCGCGATTGGGCTCGTGAGACCACGGGACGGGGCCCGCCCCGCGCCATCCGGCCTTGCGCAGCGCGTCGAGCCCGCGGTGATAGCCGACTCGCGCAAACGCGTACGCCTCGATCTCGCGCCCCTCGGCGTCGGCTGCATCGGCGAGCAGCGCCCAGACGAGCGGCGACTCCGGGTGCTCGCGCACGACGGCATCGAGGCCGCGCTCCGAGTCGAGCGCCTGCGACACCGCGGTGTCGGCAGACAGAAGAGTGGGTTCTGGTTCGAGCAGATTCGCGCCGATCATCCTGTCAGTGTAGCGATGCGGCTCCGAGGAGACGCCGGTTCACGCCTGCAGCCGCATCGACATGAGGATGCGCTTGAGCGTCGCATACTCTTCCGTCTGCATGAAGGCCTCGGCTTCCGCGCGACTCGCGAATACGCGCCCGCTCGACGTGCTGTCGACCTGCATCCAGTCGGCGGCGACAACGGAATTCGACGGCGTCGCCCCGGTGCCGCCGAGCAGCCGGTTGTAATACATGCAGCTATCACGCGGGGTGAAGTTCGCGAGCGACAGGCTGGCCACGGCACCGTCTCCGAGGTTGGAGACCCGGTACACGAACCGCGCGTCCGTGGTCGGCGCGCCAGCCTCGTCGGTGGGTTCCGGCACGAACCCCGCGATCTCGACCGGCTCCGAGTCGAGCTCCTCGATGCGCAGGGTGGCCATGTCTGTGGCGCAGGCGCCGCCGAGTCCCGTCACCTGGTTCGAGAAGTAGAGCTGTGCGGCTCCCTCCGGGTCCACGACCTGCGCTTGGAAGAAGCCCATGTCGTCGTTGGCGGAGGGCAGGCGCACCAGCGACCACCCCGGCGGTAGCTCGAAGCTCACGGGACCCGCCGCGTCACCTGCGCGCTCCCACGGCTCCGGAGTGGGCTCCGACGTCGGTGTCGGTTCCGGCGTCTCGGTCGGAGTGGCAGAGGGATCGGACGTCGACGGAGCGCTCGTCGCTCCGGGCGCAGTCGAGGGCTCGGTCGCGCACCCGGTCAGGAGGATCGCGCTGCACAGCACCGCGGCAGCGCAGGTGAGGATCGTTCGCATGCGCTCACCGTAGCGTCGACCGTTCCGCTGCCGCGAGCGGCTAGCGGTAATTCACGAACTGCAGAGCGACATCGATGTCAGCGCCCTTGAGCAGCGCCATCGTCGCCTGCAGGTCATCGCGGCTCTTGGAGGAGACGCGCAGCTCGTCGCCCTGAATCTGCGACTTGACGCCCTTCGGGCCCTCGTCGCGGATCAGCTTGTTCAGCTTCTTCGCGGTGGCCTGATCGATGCCTTCCTTCAGCTGCGCGTCGATGCGGTACTCCTTGCCGCTGGCGTAGGGCTCACCGGTGTCGAGCGCCTTCAGTGACAGACCGCGCTTGATGAACTTCGAGTGCAGCACATCGAGCACGGCGTTCGCGCGCTCTTCCGTGTTCGCCTTGATCTGCACTTTCTCACCCGAAAGCGAGACGTCGGCGCCGACGCCCTTGAAGTCGTAGCGCTGCTCGACCTCCTTGCGCGCCTGGTTCACCGCGTTCTCGACCTCCATCGAGTCGATCTTGCTCACCACGTCAAACGAAGAATCAGCCATGCCCCCAGCGTACCCGAGGGGCGGCACCGCCACCCCACTCCGGATCCGGGTCGCTCTGGGAGGGTGTCGGCGCCCGAAAGGACCGCGACACCCTCCGCAAGTGACCCGCCACGTGATTTGCAACAGAATGTAATGACACATATTCGCGGAACGAATGATTTGCTAAGCTGTCCGGGTTCCGCACGCCACATTGCACTCGAAAGGACTCCTCGCCGTGTCTGCAACTCAGGCTGCCCCGCATCGGGCGCGCCGCCTCCCCCGCTGGATGACGTCGTTCGGGTGGCAGATCCTCGCCGCCCTCGTCATCGGCCTCGTGCTCGGCGGCATCGCCATGTCACTCGGCCCCGATGCCGAAGACAATCCCAATGGCCTGCACGCGACGCTGGACACGATCGGCAGCAGCTACGTCTCGCTGCTGCGCGCCGCGGTGATCCCTCTCGTCTTCACGGCCATCGTGTCGAGCATCGTCGGGCTCCGCAAGGTGACGAACGCGGCCCGCCTGGCTGGCCAGACTCTGCTCTGGTTCGCCATCACCGCGCTGATCGCGGTGACCATCGGCATCGTGCTCGGCGTCACGCTGCAACCCGGCTCGACGGCATCGCAGACCGCGCTGACCCCCGAAGCGCCCGGTTCGGTCGGCACCTGGTGGAACTTCCTCACCGGCCTCGTCCCCGCGAACTTCCTCGGACTCGGCGTTTCTGGCAGCGTCGATGTCGACAGCGGCGCGCTCTCGGCGAGCCCGAGCTTCAATGTGCTGCAGGTCATCGTGATCTCGGCCGCCGTGGGCATCGCAGCGCTCAAGATCGGCGAGAAGGCCGAGCCGTTCATCGTACTCACGGAATCAGCACTCGCGATCATTCAGAAGATCCTCTGGTGGATCATCCGGCTCGCCCCGATCGGCACGATCGGCCTCATCGGCAACGCCGTCGCCGAGTACGGCTGGAACCAGATGGGCACGCTCACGTGGTTCGTCGCGGTGCTGTACCTCGGCCTCGCACTGGTGCTCTTCGTGGTCTACCCGATTCTCGTGAAATCGCACGGTCTCTCCGTGAAGCAGTACTTCTCAGGAGTGTGGCCGGCGGTGCAGCTCGGCTTCGTGAGCCGCTCGTCCATCGGCACACTGCCGCTCACCCAGCGCGTCACCGAGCGCAACCTCGGTGTGCCGCGCGGCTACGCCTCCTTCGCCGTGCCGCTCGGAGCAACGACCAAGATGGACGGGTGCGCCGCAATTTACCCGGCAGTCGCGGCGATCTTCATCGCGCAGTTCTTCGGCATCGACCTCACGATCGTGCAGTACCTGCTGATCGTCATCGTCTCGGTGGTCGGCTCCGCGGCAACTGCCGGCACCACGGGCGCGACGGTGATGCTCACGCTCACGCTGTCGACGCTCGGGCTGCCGCTCGAGGGAGTCGGCCTGCTGCTGGCGGTCGACCCCATCATCGACATGGGTCGCACCGCGGTGAACGTCGCCGGGCAGGCCCTGGTCCCCGCGATCGTTGCGAAGCGCGAGGGCATCATCGACCTCGACCTGTACAACGCCCCCCGCGAGGGTCTGGCCTTCGACAACACCGATGTCGAAACGGCAAGCGCGTCGAGCGAGGCGCCTCAAGCAGAAGAAGCAGGCAGAGAAGCAGCAGGCAGAGAAGCAGCAGGCCGAGAAGCAGCAGTGCGCCAGAGCTGACACCCGGCCGGTGAGAGCCGGGGGGGGGGGCGCAACGACAGCGACGGGCGCCGGGCGGGTTCTGCATCGAACCCACCCGGCGCCCGCACCGCGTCGTGCCGCATGAAAGCGGCGGCGGTTATCGCACCGCTGCCCGGCGCATGGCGAACCAGGTGACGATGAGCGCCAGCACGATCGCTCCAATCGCTCCGAGCGCGATATCCGATCGGGTGATGCCCATCACGATCTCGGGCAGCTGCGGTGCGAAGACCAGCAGCAGCGCCGCGAGCGCGAGCCCCACGGAGGCCCCCACGATCGCCGGGCCCTTCGCGCCGAAGCGCACCCAGATCGCGCCGAAGAACCCGCCGATGGTCAGGCAGAAGAGCACTCCGAGGAACCCGGTGGCCGCGAGCACCCATGGATCGCCCGAGCCGAGCAGGTAGACGTCGAGCACGTACACCGACATGAACCAGTGGTCGGTGGCGAGCTCGATGCCGAGCAGTGCCACGAGCAGCAGCGAGATGTACGCCGCCTGCAGCACGTTCGAGAGCATCGTGCCGAGAATGAAGTTGCGGCGCGTGGTGCCGAGTGTCAGGGCGAAGGGGTAGGTCGTCGCCACGGCCTGCACGCCGTAGTAGATGAGGAAGCCGGGCAGCGACCAGACCACGCCGCCGTTCTGACGGGCTCCGTCGATGTACTCCGCGCCTCCCGAGCTCCCCGTCGCGCGTTGAATGGCGATCGCAATCACGATCGAGATCACCATGACGAGCGCGAGAATGAACACCGGGACCGAGACGAAGCTCCCGATCTTGTTCATGTGCAAGCGTGTCACGTTCATGATGCGGTTCATGCTGCGCTCCGTTCCGTGTGCAGTTCCGCCTCGTCGTCGACGGCGGTGTCGCCGAGACCGTAGGCGGCGACGAGGTCTTGCAGTGAGACGGTGGTGAGTTCGAGACCGCCGGCAGCTGCACGGTGCTGCGCTGCCATCGGCGCGTCGACGACGGCCGTCGCGAGCCCACCGATACGACGGCGCGAGAGGACCGGCAGCCCGACGAGGAAGTCGTCGACCTCGCTGGCCTTGCCCGCGACCTGGAAGGCGCTTCCGCGCATCTCGTCGACGTCTTCGTGTCTCACGATGCGCCCCTGATCGATCACGACCACGCGTTCGAGCAGACGGTCCATCTCGTCGATGAGGTGCGTCGAGAGCACGATGGTGCGCGGGTGCTCTGCGTAGTCGTGCAGCAGCTCGTCGTAGAAGATCGCACGCGCCGTCGCATCGAGCCCGAGGTACGGCTCGTCGAAGAAGGTGATGGGAGAGCGGGAGGCGAGGCCGAGCACGATGCCGAGCGCCGACATCTGCCCCCGCGAGTACTTCTTGATGATCGTCTTGCTCGGGATGCGGAATGCATCGATGAGGCGGTCCGCGACCTCCTGGTTCCAGTTCGGGAACGAGAAGCGTGCAGCCCGCGTGGCGAGCTTCAGCGTGTAGTCGTCGGGGTAGCGCTGGTTGTCGCGCACGAAGCACATGCGCTCGATGGTCTCTGCCCGTTCGAAGGGATCATGCCCATCGACCTCGACGGTGCCCGAGCTGGGGCGATCCTGCGCCGTGATCAGCGACATGAGCGTGGTCTTGCCCGCGCCGTTGCGTCCCAGCAATCCGGTGATGGTGTTCGCGTGAATCTGCACCGTGACGTCGTCGAGGGCGGTGGCACCTCGGTAGCGTCGTGTGAGCCCGCGGGTCTCAATGGCGATCTGGGTCATTGTTCCGCTTCCTGTTCGATGAGTCGAATAACGTCGGTGTGGGTGAGGCCGAGAGCGGCCGCTTCGTGGAGCAGGGGGCGCACGAACCGCTCCGTGAGACCGTGCTGCCGATCCCTGGCGATGCGCGCCCGGGCCCCCTCGGCGACGAACATGCCGATGCCGCGTTTCTTATAGAGGATCCCCTGGTCGACCAGCAGGCTGAGCCCCTTGCCTGCTGTAGCTGGGTTGATGCGCATGTGGGCGGCGAGCTCGTTCGTCGATGGAACCTGCTCGTCCTCGTCGTAGGTGCCGCGCAGAATATCGTCTGCGAGACGGTCGGCGAGCTGGAGGAAGATCGGACGATTATCATCGAACACTCCTCACCTCGTTTCAGTCGGGTGCTATGGCCGAAATTCCGGCCCAAGCTTGTTTGGTTAGTTACTTCACTAATGAACCTACATACCGCCGCTGAGTCTGTCAATGACGACTTGCAGGACATTCATCTGATGAACTAGCGTTGAGGTGCTCCGGCCGCGTCATGCCGTCGACCCCCTCGAACCGAAGGACCTGCCATGCCCTCGAGCAACATCGTCGTCGCCCACGCCGAGACCGGGCTCGTCACCGCCGAGGTCGTGCGGGCCGACCGCATCTCTCCGAGCTTCGTGCGCCTCACGATCGGCGGCGACGACCTCTCGGGCTGGCGGCACCTCGGCTTCGACCAGTGGTTCCGGCTCGCAATGCCGATTGCAGGTGAGGCGACTCGCTTCGACCGCATGTCCGACCGCTTCGACACCCGCGGCTACCTGAAGTACCTCGCCCTGCCGAAGGCGACGCGGCCCGAGATCCGCAACTACACCGTGCGCGAATTTCGGCCCGATATCAACGAGATGGACATCGATTTCGTCGCCCACGAATCCGAGGATCCGGCCCATGCCGGCGTCGCTGCACCATGGGCGGTTTCGCTTCCCGTCGGGGATCGGGTCGCTCTGATCGATCAAGGGTGCGGCTACCGTGCGGTGACCGGCACTGATCGAGTGGTGCTGGTGGGCGATGAGAGCGCGCTGCCCGCGGTGCTCGGCATTCTGCGCGATATCGATCCGAAGAGCTCCGGCCACGCGATCATCGAGGTGCCCGAGCTCGAGGATCGCCAGGCCGTCGCGGCTCCCAACGGCGTCGACGTGCAGTGGATCGTTCGACAGCCGGGCGCGCACCCCGGAGCTGCAGCTCTCGACGCGCTCCGCGAACTGCCGGCGTCCGCCACGGCAGGCCCCGTCTCAGCATTCGTCGCCGGCGAGCAGGCGTTGGCCACCGGTGGTCGCCGACACCTTGTCAACGAGCGCGAAGTCGCCAAGCAGGCTGTCGACTTCTGCGGGTACTGGCGCCAGCGATAGGCATGCGAATTACATCCGTGTAATTCTTCACAGATGATCGCTCATTCTGTGCACAACTCCATCGATAGCTCGACGCGCAACTCGCAAGTTCCGCAGGATCAAGCCGTTTCAGCGGGTTCTTCGGCATGAATCACCCGGGTGTAGTTATCCACAGGACCAGCGGTGGGTCAGAGGATCCCGTGTTCCATCGCGCGCGTCACGGCTCGTGTCCGGTCTGAGACGCCGAGTTTCTCGAACGCTCGCAGCAGATGCGTTTTCACGGTCGATTCTCCGATGAACAACGTCCCCGCGATCTCCGGGTTGCTCAATCCCGCACTTACCAGCCGCAGAATCTCGACCTCGCGCGGGGTGAGTCGCGGCCCACGCTCGAGATGCTCCCGAGTACCCGAGTGCGCACGTGCGACGAGCTGAGCCGCGATCGACGGCGCCAGCACGGTCTGCCCGGCGGCAACCGCGCGCACCCCTGCCGCGAGCTCCTCGGCGGGGGCCGCCTTCACCAGGTACCCGTTGGCTCCGGCCTCGATGGCGGCGAGGATCTGGTCGTCCTCCTCGTATGTCGTGAAGACGAGCACCCGCGGGGGCGATGCCGTGAGGCGGGTGAGTCGCCGGGTGGCCTCGACGCCGCCCATTCCCGGCATCCGGAGATCCATGAGCACGACGTCCGGACGCGCCGCCGACACCAGGTCGAGCGCAGCTTCACCCGAGTCCGCCTCGCCGACCACCTCGAAATCAGGCTCGGTCGCGAGCAGACCCGCGATACCGGCACGCACGATCGGGTGATCGTCCACGACCAGAATGCGCACCATCAACGAACTCCTTCTCGCTCGTGACCGGGAGCGGCCGCCGCAACAGTCGCGGGCAGTCGCACTTCCAGGCGAGCGCCGCGCTCGGGCCCCCGCCCGAATCGCACCTCCCCGCCCACTCCCCTGATGCGATCGGCGAGGCCGGTGAGGCCGTACCCGCCGTCGGAGACAGGATTTCCCACCGTACCGGGCCCCACCCCGTCATCGTCGACGCGCAGCACGACGTCGCCGTCGGCGGCGCGCGTCAACGTAATGGCGACCGTGCCGGCACGCGCGTGCTTGCGCGCGTTCGCGAGCCCCTCCTGGGTGGCGCGCAACAGCATCACTTGCCGCTCTCGGTCGAGATGCAATGATGCGAGATCGCAGTGCACCCGCAGACCCGTGTCCGCTCTCAGACGCGTCGCGGTGCGCTCGATCGCCGCTTCGAGACCGCCATCGCCAAGCGGTTGCGTCGTGGCGACCAGCGCTCTCGCCTCCTGCAGCGATTCACGGGCGGCCGAACGCACTCGCTCGAGCCGGTCCTGCGCAGCGGAGATATCGTCTGCGGCGAGCGCGCGATCCGCCTGCTCGCTGAGCATCACCAACCCCGTAAGCGTCTGCGTGAGGGTGTCGTGCAGGTCGCGCGAGATCCGCTCGCGCTCCGCTGCGGCCCCCGCGGCTTCTGAGAGCGCCGCCACCTCGTGTTGCGAATGCCGCAGGGCGTCCGCGAGCTCCCGATGACGCTCGCCCTGCGCGTGGATTCCGGTGATCCACGTTCCCATGACCACCGCGAAGATGAGCGAGAGGGCTGAAACGGCGAACGCGCCCCAGAAACCGCCGACGCGATCGAACGGTTCGCCCGACCCCACGAAACCGATGCACACGGCGATGGCGAGGGCTGCGCTCCAGGCAACCGCAGCGCGGTAGCGGCGCGCGATGGTCCAGATCAGCGGGTAACCGATCGTCTGCAAGGTGGCGTAGGAAGCGACGCCGAAGGTCGCAACACCGATCAATACCATCAACCCGACCACGAAGACCGCATCGGTCGCGCGCGGTGGCAGGTCGAGCACGGCTCTGAACATCACCCGACGCCCCGCTGCGAGATACCAGACCGCGAGCAGCGCCAGCGGCGCGAAGGTCCAGATGGCCTGCGCCCTCGTCGGCGTCTCGCCGTCGAACTGGAGCTCGCGACCGCCGACCAGCGCCATCACGGTGAGCGTAACGGCAACGCCGGCGTCCCACCAGCGCAGGGGAAAGCGTCCCGAGGCAATCGACGGCGTCTCGGTCGGGCTCATGGCATCACTCTCTCACGCCCCGCGCGTCGGGGGCCGAACTTCGCCTATGACCGCCGCTCACCCCGCGCTTCGCTCCGTAGGCTGCCGCCGTGGGCGGCACCAGCGGCGATCGCGAATGCTCACGCATTCGCCTATGACCGCCGCTCACCCCGCGCTCCGCTCCGTAGGCTGCCGCCGTGGGCGGCACCAGCGGCGATCGCGAATGCTCACGCATTCGCCTATGACCGCCGCTGCCATCTGAACGTGAGGAGGCTGAGCACGAGGCCGACCACGAGCCACGCCCCGAGGTTCAGGGCGACCAGACCGAGATCCCACGACTCCCCGAGCTCCTGCAACTTGAAGTGGTCGGGCAAGAACACCGAGCGCATGCCCTGCGCCAACCATTTCAGAGGAAACAAGCTCGCCACCTGCTGCAACCATTCAGGCAGCATCGAGAACTGCAGGTACACACCCGAGATGAACTGCAGCAGCAGCACGATCGGCAGAATCACCGCCGTTGCGCTGCGTGACGAGCGGGGCAGCGCGGAGAGCGCGACGCCGAGCAGGGCCATTGCGACGATCCCGAGCCCGAAGAGCCATGCGAGGCGCAGCCACAGCTTGGGCTCCGTGGGCAGCTCGACCTGGAACGCGACAACGGCGAACGCGATGAGCAGTGCCAGTTGCGCGAGAGCCGTCACGAGGATCATGCCGATCTTGCCGATGAAGTAGCTCACCGGCGAGAGCGGCGTACCTCCGAGGCGCCGCAACCAACCATCGCTGCGCTCGCGCGCAATATCCGTTGCGAGGTTCTGCACACCGATGAGCAGCAGCCCTGCCGCCACCATGCCGGGAAGGTAGTAGGCGGCCATCGTCACACCGCCGGTCCCATCGTCAAGCACACCCACTTCTCCGGTCGATTGGAACGCCACGCCGAAGATGCCGAGCAGCACCAGCGGAAAGAGGAAGGTGAAGAACACGGCGTCGGGAGTGCGAAAGTACCCACGCAGCTCGAAACCGATGTTCGCGAATCCCGCGCGCAGGATCCCGGGAAGTCGCGCGCCGGACACCCGCGAAGGGAGGGGCGCGCTCGAGCGCTCCACCGTCGGCACCGCATCATTCGTCATCATCGTTCTGCTCCGTTCGCGCCGATCAGGTCCAGGTAGATGTCTTCGAGCGCCGGCCGACGCACCTCGAGTTCGGCCGGCCCGCCGGCGAGCCCGACCTCGCGCGCCTCGTGCATCAATCGTTCGACGAGCACTCCCGGCGTGGCACTGCGCTCCGCGTGCTGCACGCCCGCCGTGTCGCGCCAGCTCACGATCGGCGTGCGTGCTTCCGCGCCGCCGAGCAGATCGGGCGTCGCTTCGGCGACGATCGTGCCGCCCGAGAGCACGCCGACGCGATCCGCAAGGTATTCGGCCTCATCCAGGTAGTGGGTCGTGAGGAGCACCGCAGCGCCCTCGCCCGTCAACCCGTCGAGCATCGCCCAAAACTGGCGCCGCGCTTCGGGGTCGAAGCCGGTCGTCGGCTCGTCGAGGAAGACGAGTTCGGGTCGCCCTACGATGCCGAGCGCGACGTCGAGCCGCCGCTGCTGGCCGCCTGAAAGTTTCGTCGCCCGTGTCTTCGCCTGCTCCGTGAGCCCTACGAGATCAAGCACCTCGTCGACGCCGCGGGGGTTCGGGTAGAGCGTTGCGAAGTGCGAGATCAGTTCGCGCGGGGTGTAGGGGCCGGCGTCGCCGGTCGACTGCGCGACGATGCCGATCCTCGACTTCCATGACCGTGTCGCCGAGAGCGGGTGCTCGCCGAGCACCGAGATCTCCCCGCTCGTCGCCCGCCGCACCCCCTCGAGCACCTCGATCGCCGTGCTCTTGCCCGCGCCGTTCGGCCCGAGCAGCGCATAGGTCTCACCGCGAGCGATGTCGAGGTCGACGCCGTCGAGCACCCGTCGCGATCCGTAGTGCTTCGTGAGACCGCGCACCGAGACGGCCGCGGAGCTGAGTGTGCTGTTCATGCTTCCAGAGTGCCCGTCGAGGCGGCTGACGGGAACGACCGGATGGGCGACCTGGTGTCCACCGATCGGAGGACGCGCGCCGGGTTCCGCGTGGGGTCCGCGCTCCCGCCGCGGGCTCGCCGAGCGTAGGCTGGAGCGATGAGCCAGCACGCCGCATCGCCTGAAGCAGCCACCGCGCCAGTCTCCCGCGCGTTCGCCTCCGACAACTGGTCGGGCGCCCACCCAGAGGTGATCGAGGCGCTCGCGCTCGCGAACACGGGCCACGTCCCCGCGTACGGCGGCGACCCGTTCACGGCCCGCTTCCAAGAGGTGGCTCGCGAACTGTTCGGCGCCGAGGCGGAGGCGTTTCCCGTCTTCAACGGCACCGGCGCGAACGTGCTCGCACTGCAGGCCGCGCTCCCCCGTTGGGGCGCCGTCATCTGCGCTCGCACCGCGCACATCAACACCGACGAGGCCGGCGCCCCCGAGAAGACCGGCGGTCTCAAACTCTTCGGCATCGAGACGCCCGACGGCAAGCTCACCCCCGAACTCGTGGCTCGCGAGGCGTGGGGCTTCGGCAGCGAGCACCGGTCTCAGGCGGGCGCGGTGTCGATCTCGCAAGTGACCGAGCTCGGCACCGTTTACACCCCCGATGAGATCCGCGCCCTCGCGGACCAGGCGCACGAACTCGGCATGGTGCTGCACGTCGACGGATCCCGGCTCGGCAACGCGGCCGCGCACCTCGGCACGTCGCTGCGCGAGATCACCACCGACGTCGGCGTCGACCTGCTGAGCCTGGGCGGCACGAAGAACGGTCTGTTAGGTGCGGAGGCCGTCGTCGTGCTGCGTCCGGAAGCTGCTGACGGGATCCGCTATCTGCGCAAGATCGACCTGCAGCTCGCCTCGAAGATGCGCTTCATCTCGGCGCAGCTCGTCGCGCTGTACGAGGACGAGCTGTGGCTGCGCTCCGCAACGCGTGCGAACGAACTCGCGCAGTGCCTGGCGACCGGGATACGTCGACTCGAAGACGCCGTTCCCGGGATCAGGATCACCCAGCCCATCGAGTCCAACGCCGTTTTCGTTGAGCTGCCGGCCGACGTGGCGACGCGAGCCCAGTCCGCGTTCGCATTCGGAGCGTGGCCGACGCAGCCCGGGCTCTACCGCCTGATGTGCGCGTTCGACACGACCGAGGCGGACGTCGACGCACTGCTGGCCGCGCTCGCCGGCTGACTCGCTCAGCCCGCGAGCGACCTCACCCCGCGAGCGGCCGCCGGGGCGACAGCCGTGCCAGGGCGAATGACAGCACCAGGGCGGCAACGACGCCGATGATCGGAGGAATCCCGATCCCGAACTCGCCGGCGAACCAGGCGAGCGCGCACGAGATCGCGTAGACGCCCAGGTTGACCCAGTTCGCGCGCGGCAGCGCCTCCCCCTCTGGCATCTGGGTGCGCCGCCACCGCGCGAGGTAATCGCCGATGATGACGCCGCCAAGGGGCGGGATGAACGTGCCGAGCAGCCCGAGGTACTGGGGCAGGTGCTCGTTGACGCCGAAGAGCGCGAGCACGGTGCCGATGATCGAGCCGATGATCACGAACCGGGTCTTGCTCGGCTTCTCGAAGAGCTCCGCGCCGGCCACGCCGAAGGAGTACGCCGCGTCGGCATTCGACTTCCACAGGTTACCGAAGAGCAGGAAGAGCCCCCAGCCGACGAGGCCGAGGTTGAAGAGCACGAGCACGAAGTCGCCCTCGCCGAACGTGATCGCACCGACTGCGCCGAAGAAGATCATCAGCCCATTGCCGATCAAGAAGCCGATGACGCACGCGAGCACCGCCTGGCGCCCGGTGCGGCCGAAGCGCGTCCAATTGGGAGCCTGCGTTCCCGCCGAGACGAATGTTCCCACGACCGTGGTGACGGCGACCGCGATCGGCATCGACATCGATGCATCCGGCTGCACGGCGGCGAGACCGACCCAGCCGCCCACCTCGTCGAGCGACCGGAACATCACCCAGAACGCCAGGATGAGGATCAGCGGGGTCGAGATCAGGGACACCCAGTACATGCCCCGGTAGCCGTAGACGGCGGTCGCGCACATGAGCGCGCTCACCACCACCATGACCGCGGCTTTCGCGGCGAAACTCTCCCACCCGAACGCCTGCGCGGTGAGCTCACCGATCGTTCCGATGACGACGCCGTACCAGCCGATCTGCGTTCCTCCGAGCAGGATTGATGCGAGCTTCGACCCGCGGGTGCCGAGCGTGTAGCGCGCCATCACCACGGTGGTGAGCCCCGTACGTGCGCCGATCCACCCGAGAATCGCGACGTAGGCTCCGAGCACCGCCGAACCGAGCAGGATCACGAGGAGCAGATCGTTCAGCGCGAACGACTGCCCGAGCGCGGCTCCGGCGAGCATGGTCGGCGTGAAGATGGTGAAGCCGAGCAGCACCACCATGAGCGAGAAGAACCCCTTGCGCGCGTGCTGCGGCACGGGGGTGACCGGGTAGTCCCGGTCGATGACCGCCTCGGTCTCGGGTGCTGCGCTCACTCGCCGACCCGGGCACCGCCGGCGAGTTCGTCGGTCTCGATGCCGATGTCTTCCGCCCAGATCTCGGGGCGTTCGCGCATCATGCGATCCATCAGGTCGATGCAGGTCGCGTCATCGGCGATCACGAGCTCGGTGCCATTGCTCGCGAGCCAGGATTCGGAGACTTCGAAGCTGCGGTGCTCGCCGATGACGATGCGCGGGATCTCGTACAGGATGGCGGTGCCCGCGCACATCGTGCACGGCGACAGCGTCGTGTAGAGGGTGCATTCGCGGTAGACGCTCGCCGGCAGACGACCAGCGGTCTCGAGGCAGTCGGTTTCGCCGTGGCGGATCACGCTGCCCATCTGCACGCGCCGGTTTCGGCCGACGGCGAGCACCTCGGGCCCGTCAGCGCCGTGCCGCACGAGCGCGGCGCCGATCGGCACTCCGCCCTCCTCCCATCCGAGTTGCGCCTGTTCGATGGCGAGGTCGAGGTACGTGCGGTCTTCAGCGGAAATCGGCATGACTGCAATCGTATCGTCGCGCGGGACCGCGTCGTTCGCCACCCCAGCGCGTGCTCGGTCAGAGAGGCGGCTTCGGTGAGGCGCTTCGTCATTCAAAGGTCTCACCGAAGCCGCATCTCTCACCGAGCCTCGACGCTGGCCTCCGATTCGCGTTCGGCCGCCTCAGCCCTCGCGCGGCGCCGACCGACGATCCGGCCCCGCACCGCGAAGACGAGCACGAGCAGCAGCAGTGCGTAGAGCGTCAGTGTGATCGGCCCCTGCACCAGCACCGAGAAGTCGCCGCCCGCGCTCATGGCGGCGTCGCGCAGGCTCGTCTCGGCGAGCGGGCCGAGCACCATCCCGATGATCAGCGGCGCGATCGGGAAGTCGAGTGCGCGCATCAGGAACCCGACGAATGCGATGCCGAGCAGCAGGAACAAGTCGAAGATCGATCCCGAGGTTGCGTAGATGCCGAGCGCGCAGAACAGCGTGATACCCGCGTACAGGTACGGTCGCGGGATCAGCAGCAGCTTCGCCCACAGCATCGCGAACGGCAGGTTCAAGATGAGCAGCACGATCATGGCGATGAAGAAGCTCGCGAGCAGCACCCAGACGAGATCGGGAGCGCGCTCGAAGAGCAGCGGACCGGGCTGCAGGCCGTACTGGCGGAACGCGGCGAGCATGATCGCGGCGGTCGCCGAGATCGGGAGCCCCAGCGCGAGCAGTGCGCCCATCGCCATACCGGTGGTCGAGTTGCCGGCGGCCTCGGGAGCGGCGAGACCGCGGATCGCGCCCGTGCCGAAGCGGGGCGTCTTTCGACGCGCGTCGAGGCGCTTCTCGAGACCGTACGCGAGGAATGTGGGGATCTCCGAGCCGCCGGCCGGCACGATGCCGAACGGGACGCCGATCGCCGTGCCGCGCAGCCAGGCGGGCATTGCCTCGCGGAACTCCGCCTTCGACAGCCATGGACGCCCCTTGGGCTTGATGATGGCCTTGTCGTTCATATGCCGTTCGAGGCACGCGACGTAGATGACTTCGCCGAGCGCGAGCACCGCGACCGTCACTGTAACGAGAGAGACGCCGTCGAAGAGGAACGGGGAGTCGAGCGTGAAGCGCGGTGCACCCGAGGCGCCGTCGATCCCGATCACCGCGATGCCGAGGCCGATGAAGAGCGCTGCGAGGCCCTTCACCGCATTATCGGTCACCACCGATGAGGTTGCGACGAATGCGAACACCGCGAGCGCGAAGAACTCGGCCGGGCCGAAGCTCGAGGAGAAGTCGGCGAGCGCTGGCGCGAGAAACACGACGAGGATCGATGCGATGAAGCCGCCGATGAATGCCCCGATCGCGGCGGTCGCGAGCGCCTGCGCGGCCTTGCCTTTCAGCGCCATCTTGTGACCCTCGAACGTCGAGGCGATCGCCGAGGCCTGGCCCGGCGTGTTCATCAGGATGCCCATGGTCGAGTCGCCGAAGAGCCCGCCGAAGTACACACCGGCGAACATGATGAACGCGGCCGTCGGCTCGAGCGAGAAGGTGACGGGCAGCAGCAGCGCCACCGCCATCGACGATCCCAGGCCGGGCATGACTCCGACGGCGGTGCCGAGGAGGCAACCGACGAGCACCCACACGAGGTTCTGCCAGGTGAGGGCTCCGGCGAAGCCCTCCATCAGAAGCTGCAGCGATTCCATGGTCAGAACCCCCCACCCAGAATGCCCGAGGGCAGTGACATGCCGAGCGCCATGTCGAACGCGATGTAGGCGAGCGAGCTCACCGTGAAGCCGGCGACGAGGCTTGCGATCGGCTTTCGCGACCCGAACCCGCGCGCGATGCACCAGAAGAGCAGACCGGCCGCGATGATCCAGCCGAGCACGTCGAGCAGCAGCGCGAACGCGGCGAACGATCCGATCACCCAGGCGAGCGACCGCCAATCGATCTTGACCGCGCGCGCTCCGTCGCTCGCGGCTCCGTCGCTCTCCGCTGTCCCGATGCGCTCCGCAGCGTCATCGTGCTCCGCCGAGAGCAACTCGAAATCGTCGACGAGGCGCGTCGCCGCAGCGCGGGCGGCGCTCTCGGCACGCAGTTGCTTCGCGGCAGAGACGACGAGCAGGATCGCGAAGAGCACGAGCCCGCTCGCGATGATCGCTGGGAAGAAGCGCGGGCCGGGGAAGGCGGTGCCCTCGGGCACCCGCATGGTGAGCATGCCGAAGCCGAGATACGCGGCGAACGCGAGCAGCAGCGCGGGCATGATGAGGTGCCTGAGCCAGGCCGTCGTGCGCGGGCTGCCCGCCGAGAAGCGAATCTCCTCACCGACGACGGCGGACATCGCGGTCGGATTGTTGGTCGGCGTCATTGCCCCATCTCCTCGTACAGGCGAGCGATGCGGGCGCGTTCCTCGACGAGGAAGGCGCCCAATTCGTCGCCGGTGATGACCTGTTCGGTCCAGTGGTATCGCTCGACGGCGTCTGCCCACTCCGGCGTCGCCAGCGTGTCTTCGACCAGGCCGCTCAGGCCCGCCGTCTCGTCTTCGGTGAGCCCCGCGGGTGCGGCGAGCATGCGCCAGTTCGCCAGCGTGATGTCGTACCCCTGCTCGCGCGCCGTCGGAATGTCGATGCCCTCGATGGGCTCCTCTGCGACGATCGCGAGTGCGCGGAGCCGGCCCGACTCGATCTGGTCGATGTTGTCGGGGTACCCGCCGGTCGCGGCCTGAGCCGTGCCATTCAGCAGGGCGGCGACGGCCTCGCCGCCGCCATCCGAGGAGATGTATGTGGTCTCGGTGGGCTCGATCCCTGCGGCGAGCGCGAGATCGGTGACAACGAGCTGATCGAAGGAGCCGCCCCCGGTCCATGGAATCGACTTCGGATCGTCGCGCCAGGCCTCGACGAGGTCGTCCAGGGTCTCATAGGGGGAGTCGGCGGGAACGACGATGACGTCGTACTCCTCGAACACGACGGCGAGCGAGGTGACATCGTCGAGCGTCGCGTCGGATCCGTACTGGATCGTCGCGGCGAGCAGCCCGGTTCCGCCCACGAGCATCGTGTTCGCTTCCCCCTCGAGCGTGGAGAGATTGCCCAGCGCGATCGTGCCGCCTGCGCCAGGCATGTTGACGACCTGCACATTGGCGCTCAGCCCGTTCGCGCGCTGGGCCTGCTGCATCTCGCGGGCCACGGTATCCCAACCGCCACCGGCCGCGGCCGGCGCGATGATCGTGAGCGACGATTGGATGTCGCTGCCGGCCGCGGCCGAGCTGAACGATCCGAAGGCGGCCACCCCGACCGCCGTGGCGGCGATCGCGCCACCGATAGTGCGGAGCACCGTGCGGCGCACAGTTCGCTGCGGTGTAACTGTCATCTTCACTCCTCCGTGCGGACGCCGTTGTGCCACACTGACGCCTAATAAGATGTCAACCATTTCCCGTGCGCGCAGGCACCGCGCGATTTGTGCTCATAAGTACTCACAGCGCTCACGGCCGAGGCGACGCAGCCGGGGCGGCGAACGCGGTGACAGGAGGTTCAGCGATGGCGCACTGGTCGACGTCGCGATTCGTGCGGCTCGCGATCTTGCTGCTCCCGACCCTGCTCGTCTTGGCGAGTGTGGGGGTCACGACGAGCATCGCTGTCTCGGTGCAGGAAACGAGTATTCGCGAGGCAACCGGCGAGCGCGTGCGCGACGTCGCGATGAGCCTGGCGCAGTTGGACCAGGTGCGCACGGTGCTCGCACGCACGGGTGACGATGTCGGTGACGCCACCCGCGAGCTGCAGCCGCTCGCAGACGTGGTCGAGCAGGCAGCCGGTGTCGACTACCTCGTCGTCACCGACGATCGCGGTATTCGCATCACCCACCCGACACCCGCCTTGCGCGGTGGGCATGTGTCGACGTCGATCGACGACGTGCTTGCGGGGAACGAGTTCCTGGGCACAGAACGCGGCACCATCGGCAGCACGCTGCGCGCGAAGGTGCCCGTGCGCGGTGCGTCGGGCGAGGTCATCGGATCCCTCTCCGTCGGGATCCTGGAATCACGCATCGCTGCTGACTTCGAGGAGGCGCTGCGTCAGCTGCTCCCCTGGGCCGTCGGCGCCCTGCTCCTCGGAACGCTCGCGAGCTCTGCGCTCGCGGCGTTTCTCGAACGGCGGTTCCGCCGCCTCGACGCACTCGCGCGCGAATCGGAGAGCATGCAGCGCACGGCCGCGGCGCTGCGAGAGCAGACCCATGAGTTTCACACGCGCCTCCACGTGATCCACGGTCTCGTCTCGCACGGCGACACGGCAGAAGCGCTCGCGTACATCGCTGTAGCTGCCCCCATCGATGACAACAGCGACGCCGCCGCAACGCGACATCCGCTGCTTCGCGCAACGCTCGACGCGCTGCGCGCCGAACTCGGTGGGCTCGGAGCGGTACTCGAGACCACCATCGACGTCGACTCGGATGTCGACGACGATGTGACCCTCGTGCTGGCGAACCTGTGCCGCAATGCGGGCGAAGCGGGTGCGACGCACGTGAGGTGCGCGCTCGTCGAGGTCGACGGCCTGCTCCACGGCGAAGTCGCCGACAACGGCCCGGGGATCGCGGCGAACGCCGCCGACCGCGTCTTCGCTCGCGGGGTCACATCAAAACTCGATCCCGCCGGGCTCGGGCGAGGCATCGGGCTCGATCTCGTGCGCCGCGTCATCGCCGACCGCGACGGTACGCTCGAGCTCGGCCGCTCGGATCTCGGTGGCGCCCGATTCCGTTTCGAGATCGGAGCGCGCACATGAACCAACGAGAACCCGAGGCGATCCGCGTGCTCGTCGTCGATGACGACCCCGGCGCTCGCAAACTGCACGGGCTCTACATCTCGCGGGCTCCAGGTTTCGTGGTCACCGCCACGGTGGGCACGGGCCGCGCTGCCGTGTTGCACAGTCTGCGCGGCGATGTCGACCTCGTGCTCCTCGACATGCGTCTGCCCGACGTCAGCGGCATCGAGGTGCTGAACCGATTGCGCACCGTGCGCGACGCGTCACCTGACGTGCTCGTCATCAGTTCGTCGCGAGATCAAGTCACGGTGCGGCAGGCACTCGCCGCTCGCGTCATCGGGTACCTGGTGAAGCCGTTCACCGAGCACGCGCTGCACGCTCGCCTCGACGACTACCGCACCGAGCGCCGGGAGATCGGAGCCGCCGCACGAGATGTGACGCTGGGCCAGGGCGAGATCGATCGCCTGCAGACGACCGGCCGCATCGTGACTCCCGCGGCTGCCGACCTTGCACGCGATTCGAAACCGGCCGCGCTCCCGAAAGGCATCTCCGAGGTCACCCTGTCGACGGTGCTCTCGGCGCTCGATCCCGTGGCCCCGCTCTCCGCAGCCGAGCTCGCTAACCGGTGCGAGATCTCTCGTGCTACCGCCCGGCGCTACCTGGATCATCTGGTGGAGATCGGAGCGATCGACCTCGCGCACCGCTACGGCAAGCGCGGACGCCCCGAGGTGCTGTACCGCCTGGTGCCGCCGCCAGAGGGTTAGCCCCCTCCCGGTTCCGAGCCTCAGGCGCCGATGCCCCCGAAGGCGATGCGCGCTGCGATGACCAGCATCGTGACGGCGACCACGGAGTCGAGGATGCGCCAGGATCGCGGCGTCTCGAAGAAGCGCGTCAGCGCTCGGGCGCCGTAGCCGAGGAGGAAGAACCAGCACAGGCTCGCGAGGGCGCCGCCCAGCACGAACCACCAGCGATCCGGATCCCCCTGCGCGTTTCCCAGCGACCCCATCAGCACCATCGTGTCGAGGTACACATGCGGGTTGAGCAGCGTGATCGCCAGACACGCCGTCAGGGTCTGGCGCAGCGGCGCGGCGTCGGCCCGCCCCGTGACCATCCCAGCGGGGCGCATCGCGCGACGCGCCGCCGACCACGCGTACCAGAGCAGAAATGCGACGCCGCCCCAGCGCACGATCTCGAGGAGCACCGGCGCGCGCTCGACGACGTAACCGATTCCCGCGACACCGAGAAACTCGAGGATCGCATCGGCGAACCCGCAGATGAGCACGACAGGCAGCACATGCTCGCGCCTGATGCCCTGTCGCAGCACGAACGCGTTCTGCGCGCCGATCGCCACGATGAGCGACAAGCCGCTGCCGGCGCCGATGAGAAATGGAATGATCACGATCCGAACGTACGCGGGCGGAGACCACGTTCGCGAATTTAGCCTGCGTGTATTTGCTTCATCATCATGAATCCTGCTTAAGATCGCACTATGGACTTCCCGGTCGAGCACCTCACCACGTTCGCGGCGATCATCGAAGAGGGGAGCTTCGAGGGCGCGGCGAGGCGCCTGCACATCACCCCGTCCGCGATCAGCCAGCGGGTGCGCGCGATGGAGCAGCGCGTCGGAACGGTGCTCGTGCAGCGCACCCGTCCGGTGACCGTGACCGCAGCAGGGGCCGTGGTGCTGCGAGCGGCCCGGCAAGTGCAGCGCATCGCCTCGGATGCCGCAGCCGAACTCGGGTCGAACGACGCGACGGGAACGCTCATTCCCATCGTTGTGAATGCGGATTCGCTCGCCACGTGGTTCGTTCCCGCCCTCGCACGGGCCACGCGCGAGACCGGAGCGACGTTCGAAGTGCTGCGCGCCGACGAGACCATCTCCACCGAGCGTTTGCGCAGCGGTGCGGCAATGGCAGCCCTCACCGCCACCGCCCGAGCGGTGCCGGGGTGCACGTCGACGCGTATCGGCAGTGATCGGTACTTCGCCGTGGCGAGCCCCGAGTTCGCCGCGCGTCACTTCGAGAGCGGCGTCACGGCTTCGGCACTCGCCACGGCACCCCAGCTCGAGTTCGACCGGCACGACATGTTCCAGCAGCGATTCATTCGCCGCGTGACCCGGGCCGGTATCGAACCGCCCCGCCACTTCATCCCGTCCTCGGCCGAGTTCGCGCTCGCCATCGAACTCGGCATGGGGTGGGGCATGCTTCCCGAGCTGCAGTGCACCGTCGGCATCGCGGACGGGCGCCTCGTTGCGCTCGGCGAACGGCCGATCCTGATGCCCCTGTTCTGGCAGCGATGGAAGCTCGACTCGCCAGTGCTCGACGGACTCTCGCGGGTGATCGCAGAGGAAGCCGCCGCTGCCCTCGGGTGAACTCCGCACGCCCCTCTAGGATGAGAGGAGCCGAGAGGAGCTGAATGTTCGGAGTGTTGCAGGGATTCGCGCTCATTCTCGGGATCATCGGCGCCGGATACCTCACCGCTCGGTTCGGCGTCGTGCAAGGGGATCAGCGTCGCGTACTGAACAACGTCGCCTTCTTCGTCGCGACCCCGGCATTGCTCTTCACTGTGCTGCGGCAGAGCGATCCCAGCATCATCCTCTCGCCAGTCATTCTCATCACGAGCCTGGCGGCCATCATCGTCGCGACCGTCTTCGTCATCGCCTCCCGCCTCTGGTTCAGACGAGACCTCGCAACCACGACACTGGGAGCGGCGTGCTCGGGGTACGTCAACGCGAACAATCTCGGGTTGCCCGTTGCCGTCTACATCTTGGGCGATGCCGCCTACGTTGCGCCGCTCATTCTCGTGCAGCTCATCTTCTTCGCGCCGACCATTCTGTCGATGCTCGAGGCGACGCGTACCGGCAGGCTTGTCGATGTTGACGCCGACGCCGACGGGCCGGCGCCGCGACGGCGCGGTGCGCTGCGCGGGGCCTTCGCCGCGCTCGGCAGGGCCGCTTCGAACCCGATCATCATCGCGTCGGTGCTCGGCCTGATCGTCGCGCTCATCGGGCTGCCCATTCCCGAGATCGTCTCGGCTCCGCTCGAGATGCTCGGCGATGCCGCCATTCCGATGGTCTTGCTCAGTTTCGGCATCTCGCTCCGCGGGCAGCGCGCGTTGCAGCGGGGCACTGGCCGTGCGGCAGTCTTCACGGCCTCCGCGCTCAAGCTCCTCCTCATGCCCGTCATCGCCTGGAGTCTCGCCGTCGCATTCGGCCTCGGTGCGCACGAAATCTTTGTCGCGACGATCATTGCCGCGTTGCCGACGGCTCAGAACGTCTACAACTACGCGGCCACCTATCGGCGGGCGGAAACGACGGTGCGCGACACGGTGTTCCTCACCACGTTCGCGTCCTTGCCCATCATCGCCGCAATCGCCTGGCTCCTCGGCTAGAAAGACCCCGGGAATAGTCGTCGGGCCGCACTCGTTGCAGTCATCTGGAAACACCGTACGCACGACCTGAGGAGCCACATCGTGAGCCCGCGCACCGCCATTACCAGCGCCCCCGTCATCGAATCCCTCGCTGAGCGATGGAGCCCGCGCGCTTTCGATCCGACGCACGCGTTCCCCGAAGGTGCGCTCCGCGGCCTCCTCGAAGCGGCTCGCTGGGCGCCGAGCGCGAACAACACTCAGCCCTGGCGATTCATCATCGCCCGCAGGGGCGGCGCGCACTTCGCGCGGATCACCGAAACCCTTGCCGGGTTCAACCGCGAGTGGGCGGTGCATGCCGGTGCCCTCATCGTGAACGTGGCAGAGACCGCCGACGCTGCGGGCAATGTTCGCCCCTGGGCCGAGTACGACCTCGGCCAAGCGGTGGCGCACTTGAGCGTGCAGGCCACCTCGGAAGGGCTGCACCTGCACCAGCTCGGCGGGTTCGACCGCGATGCCATCCGCGAGGCATTCGACCTGGAGGAGCGCCTCGTGCCCGTCTCGATCAGCGCGATCGGCAAACTCGGCGCGGCCGAATCGCTTTCAGAGGTGCTCCGGGAACGGGAGATCGCTCCCCGCACGCGACTCGATCTCGAATCGCTCGTGCTTGCGCGGGGCTGATTCGCCGTCGAAGGGTAATCTGCGCCGTCGGGCCCGGTGTGTAAGGGCCCGACGTCAGGCTTCCGTGTCGACCTCGGTGGCGCCGCCATCGAGCCGCAGGGCCTGAATCAGTTCACCGGCGTGCACCGTGGAGACGATCACGCGCGAGAAGTGATCGAACTCTCCCCGCCAACCGTGGTCCTCTTCAGACCCCTCGGGATTCTCGAGGTCGATGACCACCGCCTTGCGACCGCTCCGCACCAGCACGAAATCGCGCCCGGTGAAGTTGCGCCAGGTTCCGGCCGCCAGCCGACCGGGGAGCGCAGCGCCGGGAGCTCGTACTCCGCGCACCCAGACCCAGGGGTCGTCGGTGACGATGGCGGACGTGATAGCCGACCGATCGAGTTCGATGTCGCGGCGTCGCATTGCCGCGAACTTCTCGGATGCAGTCAGGCGGATGACCACGCGATCGGGATGCACCTCAACTCGCGCCATCGGTCAGTCCAGCATGTCGCTCTGATCGATGACGGATTCGACCGTCTCGATGAGCGCGCGCTTCAGCGCATACTCGGGATGCGACGGGTCGTCCGCGTCAGCGGGGAGCCCGAGTTCGGCAGCTGCCTCGAGCGTGTTCACGCCCACGCACGCGACGATTGTGTCAGCCGGTATGTCGGGGAACTGCGCCGCGACTTCTTCGGCGATCTTCGCCGAGGCGACGAGCATGGCATTGATGCGACCTGACTCGATGTCTTCACGAATGTGCACGGAAGCGGGAACGCCAACGGTGCGAAAGGCAAGCACCTGCGTCACGTCGTGCCCACGGTTCATGAGCCCCTCGGTGAGCACCGGAATCGCCACGTCGGAGCGCAGCGTCAGTACTTTGAGCACCGAGTCGGTATCGATCTCGCTCCACTCCTCGAGGAGCGCGTGGGTGCTGTTCTCCTCGCTCGGTGTGCGCGTGATCGGATACCCGGCGTCGGTGAACGCGACAGCGGTCGCCTCTCCCACGAGGGCCACGCTCGTATCGGGGTGGATGACGGCGTTGTGATGCTTGAGCACGTCTGCCACGGTCGAACTCGTGGCGGTGAGCCAGTCGAAGGCGCCGGCCTCGAGAGCTTTCAGCGCATCGACGAGCTTGTCTTCTTCGCTCGTGTGGGCGAAGTCGACGAGCGGTGCGATGACCGTGTGCGCCCCGCGCTCACGGAGGGCCCTCGAGACCAGATCGCCCCAGGTACCGCCCCGAGGAACGAGCACCCGAAGGCCACTGAGCGGCTTCGCCTCAGCAGACATACACCCCACTCACTCGATACCAATACGAACGAACCGCGCCCGCAACGCGTGCTCGCGGGCTGGCCCCTCACGGAAATCCATTGTCCCTATTCTTACCCTGCCACCCCGCCGAAGCAAAACGACGGGGTCTCCCGGGGTGAACGAAACAGAACTGTGACCTGACGAAAGGTTCAGCTGAACCGTCTGGCGACGGCCGAAGCGACGCCCCACACAGCGAGCCCCGCGAGCACCGCGGCACCGGCGACCCCGGCGGCGAAGCCGACGGGGTTCTCCCGCTGCTCCTCCGCAAGGCGCGACTTCGCATCGGCGATGGAGTCGTCCACCCGCTGCGCGTAGTTCAAGCGAACCTTGAGCTGCGACAGTGTGTCGTACAACTCAGAGCGTGCCTGCGCCGCTTCGGCGATGCCGTGCCGCTTCTCTTCCGAGCTCATCGCCAGTTCCCTTCTTCGCCGACGCGCGGCATTTCGCGGCTCGAGTGAGGCGGTACCGGCGGTTCGGCGTTGACGCGCACCTCGCCGATCGCAGACAGATCTCCTCCGACCCGGTCCAATGTCTCCTCGGGCACGGGATTCCCGCGCTTGATCAGCGCGACGCCGCCGAGGATCGCCAAGGCTGCGAGCAGCAACAGCCCCGCGGCAACGACCAGCGCTGCCAGCCACCACGGCCAGACCAGCGCCAGGGCCGCGATGGCCGCGATGACCAGCGCCTCGAGCATGAAGAACAAGAAGAAGAGGGCGACCACAATGGCCCCGGCGCCGATACCCGCACGCTTCGCCTTCGTGATGATCTCACGCTTGGCATTCTGATACTCGATTTTCGCCAGACTGACAATCTGGTGCGGCAGGCGGGTCAGCAGTTCAAAGGTGCCGGCCTCGTCCTTCTTTCGACTCATGCGTTCCCCCCGTCCGCCTCCGCGGACGTGCTCGTCTCCGCCGCAGCTCCTTGCGCAGGCTTGGAGGTGCTGCTCGGTGCTGGCTTCGGGGTGCTGGTCGGCTGAGCGGGCGCTGCAGAGGCATGTTGTGACGACGAGCCACTGTGCGACGGCTGCGACGATGACGAGCGACCCTGCCCGCCGACGATCGATGCGAACGCGTTCTTGCCCGCGCGCAATGCCGAGTCCTTCACGTTCTCAATGGTTCCGCGCGTCGCGTCGCGTACAGCGTCGACACCCTGCTGAACAGGCGCAGTGTTCCACACCTGCTCTGCGCCACGCTTGATCTGCTCGTAGCGCTCGCGCCCGGCACGTGACCCCAGCACGTACCCCACAGCTGCGCCGAGAACGAATGCGATCTTGCCCTTCATGATGCCTCCAGTTCGTGGCGTTTTCTGGTCCTCGCCCAGCCTACTCCCGGTGCAGGTGCGACGCATACGATGCTGCGTCCCCCACAACGTCCCGCTCGGTTCGCGGGGATCACTCGGCGATGCCCGTGAGACGGCGGCGCATGTGCACCGACACCTCCCGAGCGTCGCTGACGGCTGCGGCGATGTCTCCACTATGCACCTCCGGCCCCACCCTGATACAAGTGGATTCCCCTGCTCGCACCGAAGTGGTATGGAGACGCGCGGCGTCGCGAGCTTCCACGGTGGCGAACGGGGCCGGCACTGATTGCACATTCATGCGCGCTCCGTCGACGCGCCGAGCGCCCACTGCCTCGAGTGCGTGGTGCATCAGGTCGTCGAGCAGCACCTGGGGAGCCATGACATTCTCCGAATGGTGATCATCCACCGAGAACGCTGGCCCACTCATCCGGATTCGCCATTCGGCTCCCGTGGTAGCACTGACCGTTCGCTCCCACCGCACGCTCCAGCAATCTCCGTTCGGCGCCGTGACAATCTCAAGCGCGGCCCGGTTCAGCTCACCCGACGCATCGGAATCGGCAGGGTCGCGCCCAGCGAGACCATGCCCCCCGAAATCGGGCTCGGTGACAGCTGCGTCGGCGATCCAGCGCATCGACTGTCGCTCGCCCAGCGCTGCATCGGTCAGCACTGCATCGCTCTGCACTGCATCGCTCAGTGCGCCGGGCAGCCGAACTGCCCGATCGCCCAGAACGACGGCGCGCGCCGTGATCTGGTTGCCTGATTCGTCGAGCATCCAGTGTTCGCCTCGGTGTGCTTCGCGATCGCCATCGTCCGCGATGCTGCGCAGGCTAGTGACGGGTGCGTCCGCCACCTGGACGCCGTACAGCGCCAGCCGTTCGAGCAGAGCTTCACGGAGCGCCTGCCACCCACCGGCCGGGCGTACACGAGTTTCACGTGCAACATGTCGTTGCGCATATGCGAGCGCTGCACCGCACAACGAGCCGGCGGTGGTCAGGTCTTCGTTGAGCCCGGGCACCGCGATAGCGACATCGACTTCGTCGGCGAGCACGCCGAACCTGGCAAGGACGAACGGTTCAACGAGTCGATCCAGGGCTTTCCGGCCGATCCGGGTCCGCACAAGAGTACCGAGCGAGCGGGTCTTCCCAATGGTCAACACGGGCCGCACGCGGTCGAGAAACGCTCGGGTCGCCCCGCCTCTGCCGAGCACCGCAATGCTCGCTTGGGAAAGCGGAACCGCAGGAACGCCGAGCACCGCAGGCATGGGCTGAGGAGTCCATTCACGGTCGGCTCCGCGCAAGAGCACCTGAACCGGAGGTTCGAGGACGGGTCGCGCAACCGCCACCGGAGCTCCGCCCGGCGAAAGCGGCGAGGCCACGTGATCGAGAAATGCGCGTAACGATCCGTCAGCATCCGTCACGTCATCGGGCGAGAAGCCGCCGTCAGCCTCATCGCCTCCCGCCGACTCAGCGCGCGATCCGTCGCGACCCACCGCCACAGCTCGACCGACGCGCACCGTCAAACCCACTTCAGCGAACTCAAGGGCCGCAGCCAGCTCGGCCGGGCCCTGGCCGATCACGTAGACATCAACCATGTTGCTGCGGCCCCTGCGGTGCCTGCGGTGCCTGCGGTGCCTGGTACTCGACAGTCGGGTCAACGGGCACAGCAGGCACGGTCACGGGAACCTGTATCAGGTCGATGCGCGAACGGCCGTACCCGTGCTTGCGGAAGGTGCGCAGCACAAGCCAGATGAAGAGGGCATACCCCACGAGCGAACCGATGAACGACCCGGGTCCGCCAGTCGCCTCGACCTGAGCCGTCTCCCCGCCCACGGCGAAGGTCATGAACCCGAACGCAATCAGATTATTGACGATATGAATGGCAATCGCCGCTTCCAAACCGCCCGTGCGCCACGTCAGCCAGCCCGCGACGAGCCCCAGCGCGCCGACCGAGAGGAGCCCCCAGATGTCGTAGATATGCGCGAGGGCAAACCCGACCGAGGGAATGATGATCCCGAACCAGGGACTCTTCAGCCAGGAGCCGAGCACCTGCATGAACAACCCACGGAAGACGACTTCTTCAGCCGTCGCCTGCAGCGGCACGAGGAGCACGATGATGATCAGCGAAGTCCACGCCGCGATCCAGTCGAAGTCAGCGGAGGAGTTCGTCGCGGAGACAGGCTCACTCAGCGATGCGGGATTCATCGCGATCTCGATAGCGATGCCCGCAATATTCATCACGATGACGGCGAGCAATGCCACGAGCGAGAGCCTGCCCAGCATGCCCCCCCGCAGTCGTCCGGCCACCGACCAGATGCGCCCAGTCGGCCGCATACCGAGAGTCAGCATCGCGAGGATCACCGACGGGATCATGATGATGATTGACACCAGGCTGAGCAGCACCGACACCGGAACCTGAGTGTCGAGCACGTCGCCCTCGCCAGACACGACGCCCTCGAGGTAGGAGGGGTCCGTCATCAGGATCGGAATGAAAGCGATGCTGATGACAACGGTGAAGATGCCGAAGTAGACGGCGGAGAGCAGCAGCAGCAAGAGCGGCTTCCACCAACGGTAATTGGCTACGCCGCGCAGCAGGCGGTGATACTCGAGCGGTTCCGTCTCCACGGTCTGCAGCGCCATCGGCGGACGCACCCAGCCCCATTCGGGCGCCGGCAGCTGCGGGGCGGACGCAGGCTGCTGGGGGGCGGGGAGCTCAGGGCGTTCGGGGGGCTCGGATCCGATGCTCGTCATGATTCCTATCCTCTCATCCACCACCCGCACGCGCCCGGGGAGGGGCGTCAGGCTATGACGCGGAATCCCCACCGACGCGCAGAGCCCCTATCGAACGCACGTGATTGCGATAGGGACTCGGCAAGGCCACAGGGTCTCGGCCGAAACACTTCGCGTTTCGCTAGGCTCCCACCCCTCGCTGCGCTCCGTGGGCTGACGCTCCGCGTCACCGGAGCCGACCGAAACGCAACGCGTTTCGCTAGGCTCCCACCCCTCGCTGCGCTCCATGGGCTGACGCTCCGCGTCACCGGAGCCGACCGAAACGCAACGCGTTTGCTAGGCTCCGCGCAAGCGCTCGGCGAGGAAGGCGTGCAGCTCCGCGCGCGGCACGCGCACCTGCTCCATCGTGTCGCGCTCGCGCACGGTCACCGCGTCATCGTCAAGCGAATCGAAGTCGACCGTCACGCAGAACGGCGTACCGATCTCATCCTGGCGCCGGTAGCGACGCCCGATGGCTCCCGAATCGTCGAAGTCGACGTTCCAGTCGTCGCGAAGATCTTGTGCGATCTCGCGCGCGAGCGGAGACAGCGCCTCGTTGCGACTCAATGGCAGCACGGCGGCCTTGATGGGTGCGAGGCGCGGGTCGAGCGCGAGCAACGTGCGCTTGTCCGTGCCGCCCTTCGCGTTTACCACTTCCTCCTCGCGATAGGCGTCGACGAGGAAGGCCATGAGCGAACGCGTCAGACCGGCCGCCGGCTCGATCACGTACGGGGTGTAGCGCTCGTTCTTCGTCTGGTCGAAGAAGTTGAGATCCTTGCCCGAGTGCTTCGAGTGCGTCGACAGGTCGAAATCCGTGCGGTTTGCGATGCCCTCGAGCTCACCCCACTCGCCCCCGGTGAAGCCGAAGCGGTACTCGATGTCGGCGGTGCGCTTCGAGTAGTGGGAGAGCTTCTCCTTCGGGTGCTCGAAGAACCGCAGGTTCTCGGGGTCGATGCCGAGGCCGACGTACCACGCCATGCGCTCGTTCATCCAGTACTCCTGCCACTCCTCGTCAGTACCCGGCTCGACGAAGAATTCCATCTCCATCTGCTCGAACTCGCGGGTGCGGAAGATGAAGTTGCCGGGGGTGATCTCGTTTCGGAAGCTCTTTCCGATCTGCCCGATACCGAATGGTGGCTTCATCCGAGCCGCCTGAAGCACGTTCGCGAAGTTCACGAAGATCCCCTGGGCGGTCTCGGGCCGGAGGTAGTGCATGCCCGCCTCGTCGTCAACCGGGCCGAGGTAGGTCTTCAGCAGACCGGAGAACGCGCGCGGCTCCGTCCACTGGCCGCGCGTGCCGCAGTTCGTGCAGACGATCTCGGCGAGGCCGTCCTTCGGCGCTCGGCCCTTCTTCTCCTCGAACGCCTCGATGAGGTGATCTTCGCGGTAGCGCTTGTGACAGTGCAGGCACTCGATCAGCGGATCGCTGAAGACCTCGACGTGCCCCGAGGCCTCCCAGACCTGCTTCGGCAGAATGACGCTCGAGTCGATACCGACGACATCGTCGCGCTTCTGCACCATCGCCTTCCACCACTGGCGCTTGATGTTCTCTTTGAGCGCGGTGCCGAGGGGGCCGTAATCCCACGCAGAGCGTGAGCCGCCGTAGATCTCACCCGCTTGAAAGACGAAGCCGCGGTGGCGGGCGAGGGCGATGACCTTATCGAGGCGGGACTGCTCAGCCATAGTTTTGTATCACTCCAAGGTGCAAGCGGGGATCTTGGCGCCGATGCGCTCGTGACGCACCGGCCGAAAGGTCCAGTCTACCGATGGCGAGCGATCGACCCGTCGGTACGTTGTCGGAGGCTCGACGGTGCCGATCTACGCGGCGAGCGCCCGTGGCTGCGCAACGCGCGCGTCGCCGATAGCTTGCGCCATTCCAGCGTCTCCGCTTCGCGGCAGCCAGGGGAGACTGATCGGGGCGGCAATGGTGTTGCTGGGGTCCCACGGCGACTGCGGCATCGGCAGCACAGGCAGCGGCGTCGTCATCACCGACACGGACACCGGCACCGGCACCGTCTGGGTGAGCGCTGCTTCAGGCCTGCGTTTGAAGGTGGCATAGAGACCGTAGGCGCCCATGAGGCCCCAGACGATATTCGACGCGAACGACGGCCAGGCCCCGTAAGCGAGTGCGCCGCCGGCTGCGAGCAGGCCCCCGGTGGCGTTGAGCATCAGATAGCTTCTCGTCGAAGGCGACCAGGTTCCACGCAGCATCAGTACATACGCGACGAATGTGCCCAGCGTGCCCACCCAGCCCAGAATGCTTCCCATCAACGCGTCCACCGCCGCTCCTTTCCCGTTCGTTTTCCGGCACGCCGCAGAGACCTTGATCGAGGTGCAGACTCGTTCTGCGGGGTGCGACACGTCTATTTTCAAGCGCCGATTCATCCAGCACAATCGAATCTTTTGAGATGCCGGATGTAGAATTTCTTAATATGAGAATCGCGGTCTCCCGGCTTCCGTTTCTGTTGCAGATCGCTCGAAGCGGCGGGGTCCTGGCGGCCGCAGAAGCTCTGAATCTCACACCGTCGGCGGTGTCGCAGCAGCTCGCGCGACTCGAGGCGGAGGTCGGGGTGCCGCTTGTACTCCGCAGCCCGCGGGGCGTCACACTGACCGCTGCCGGGCGCGAGCTGGTCGAACTCGCCGAAAACGTGGAGCGCGAAGTGAACGAGGCGGCACTCCGGGTCGGAGCAGCGAGCGAGATGCCGAGCGGCACGGTGCGCTGCGGCGCGTTCCAGAGCTTCTTGAGCGGTGTCATCGCGCCGGCGCTTCCGCGCTGGCGTACCGAGCTGGCCGGCGTGCACCTCGAAGCAGTCGAAGGAGACCTCCCCGACCTTCTGCGCGGGCTTCGCACAGCTGCATTCGATCTCGTCGCAATCGAGCGCGACGAATCCATTCCGCCTCCCCCACTCGGGCCGGGCGTGCGCGAGGTGGCGCTGCTCGACGACCCATGGGTGCTCGTCGCACCCGCCGGCACACAAGCGACTATGGGAGTCATCGAGCTGGATCAGCTTCGCTTGCCGTGGCTCGAGGTTG
The DNA here is from genome assembly GCF_040687075.1 of Leucobacter sp. NPDC077196. Lineage (NCBI taxonomy): Bacteria > Bacillati > Actinomycetota > Actinomycetes > Micrococcales > Microbacteriaceae > Leucobacter > Leucobacter sp. NPDC077196. Next base: position 3,063 of record NZ_JBFBML010000009.1, on the reverse strand, counting down.
ACCGGAGCTCGGGTGTGCACCACGCGGCGCAGCGTGTACGAGATCGCATTGCATCGTCAGCGAGTTCACCGCACCGCTACGCGAGCCATCAGTCAGCGCTCGCCCTCATCGCGGCCGGGGAAGGCGTAGCACTCCTCCCCCAACTCGCGCTGCAGGAGTTCTCATTGACCGGCGTTGAGACGCACGAGCTCCCCGGGCTCGGCAAGCGGCACATTTCATTGCGCTATCGTGTCGGGCGCAAGCCCGATCCTGCTGTCGGCGCAGCCGTCGAGTTCTTCCAGCTGCTCACGGCACCTCGTGAGATTGTGCAGGATCACCAGCACCGTTGAGCGATCAGCGGTGCTGGTTGTTCACTCCCATGTACCGAGCACGAGATTCTCAGGCGAATCCCCCTGCTGCAGGTGAGCGATCTGTCGCCGGATCAATGCCGACATGCGCGGCAGCATCGCGCTCGAGTCGCCCCCGACGTGCGGCGTAATGAGCACATTCGGGGCGCTCCAGAGCGGATGTCCGTGTGGAAGCGGCTCGGGATCGGTAACGTCGAGGGCAGCTCGTAGTCGACCAGCCCGCAGCTCTTCGATCAGCGCATCGGTGTCGACCACCGGCCCCCGTGCCACGTTGACGAGCAACGCGTCGTCGGGGAGCGCGGCAAGCGCTGCGGCGTCGATGAGTCCCCGAGTTTCGTCGGTCAACGGCACGGCGAGCATGACGATCTCCGCTTCGGCAAGACTCTCATGCAGAGATGCGAACCCGCGGACTTCGACCGTGGCACCGGCCATATTCTTCTCTTGTCGCGCCGTGCGCGCCAGTCGCGTGATCTCAACCTCGAAGCCGGCGAGGCGCGCTTCGATCGCTTTCGATACGCCCCCGTAGCCGATCAGCAGCACTCTGCGATCGGCAAGGCTCGGCAGCGACCGGAGCTGCCAACGATGCTCATCGCTATCCCGCACGAACTGAGGAATTCCGCGTTGAGCGGCCAGGGCAAGGCTGAGCGCAAGCTCGGCGGTCGAGCCCTCATGCACCGTTGCAGCGTTCGCGAGCGGGATACCGCCCGGCAAATGCTTCGTGACGCCGTTGTACCCGATCGACTGCCACTGCACCAATCGCGCCTCGACCCCCGCAAGCTGCGCGAGAGGCCGCGCTCCGCCCCAATACGGAGGCACAACGATATCGATTCGTCGACGCGGCGCGGGATCATCGAGATCCCATTCGACGAATTCCACACCGTCGAGCTCGCCCACCGCCTCGCGGAGTCCGGGATCGGTCGGCAGGGATACGACGAGGCGATTCATGGCTGCGAGTCTAGCGGGAGCGGTAGCATCGAGGTCTCGGAAGGCCGAAGGGGCGAACATTGGTGGGACACGGTCTGGGCCGCAGCGCTGCCCTACTCTGCAGCATGGTGTTGTTGTGCGCAGGCTGCTCAGCTGCAGACGAAGGTACGTCAGCGAACGTCTCGGTACTGCTGCCTCCCGGCGACGCGACTCCCGACTATCAACTCGGAGGCGCGTACCCACCCAGGCCCGATGTCGATGTCGTCACCCGAGATCGTCGCGCTGATCCGGATCCCTCCCGGTACTCCATCTGTTACGTGAATGGTTTTCAAACGCAGCCTGGGGAACGCGGCCTCTGGCCCGAGGAGACACTACTCCACGATGGCGCCCATTTCGTCACGGATCCTGACTGGCCCGACGAGACCCTCTTGGACACCTCCGAGTCGTCGCGCACAGCCATTCTCAAGATCGTCACGCCGTGGATTACCGGTTGCGCAGACGACGGTTTCGATGCCGTGGAGTTCGACAATCTCGACACCTACACCCGGAGCAACGACGCGCTGGCGCGCGAAGACAACCTGGCGCTCGCAGCGGCTTACGTGGAAATCGCCCACGGAGCCGGTCTCGCTGCAGCGCAGAAGAACTCCGCTGAAGACGCGGCGCAACTGCAAGCGACAGCAGGGTTCGACTTCGCGGTGAGTGAGGAATGCGCGGCATTTCGGGAGTGCAACGCGTACACCGACGTGTACGGCACAAATGTCATCGATATCGAATACGACGATGCACTTCCACGCTCATTCGCAGCTATGTGCGCGGACCCCGAAACACCCGGCGCCGTCGTGCTGCGCGATCGGCAACTGTCGATGCCGGGGGCAGCAGCATACGTTCGGGAGACTTGCACGCAGTAGCGTAGTCGCCGCCAGGACGAGTGTCGGTGGCATGCGGCAGAATGTCAGTGTAGACCATGCGTCACACGGGCTCGCCTCCATGACGGCGGGCAATGCGGGGGCACAGCGACGCTGAGATGAAGTGGAGCAGTCCATGGCGCCCGAATCCGCCCTCGCCAACACCCCGTTCGTCATCGCCCTGTTCGACGACATCGACCCATCAGGTTCCACTGTGCTCTACGGAGATGATGCCGAGATCTGGGACTGGCTTTCGCGCAGCGAATCATTCGCACCCGGGGCTGAGGCCGCTGAGTTGCCCATCCCGGGTACCGACAAGATCGCGCACGTCTCCGTATGGGCACCGCGAACCGACAAAGCCCAACACCTCGCCAGAGTTCCCGGCACCGGCAGGGCTCATCCGAGCCTCATCGAGCTCCACCTCGGGAGAACGGACACAGTGGAGTTCCGCGCGACGTATGCACGGCTCGTCCGCGCGCTTCCACCCGGGCGCGTGTTCGAAGGCTGCTGGTGACCTGCGGCCGCTACGGTCGAGCGGACTCGTCGACTGCGGCTGTCCCCATCTCGAGCGACACGAGCGCAACTAACTCAGAAAGCGGCACGTTGAGCGCGCCAGCTATACGCACCATGACGTCAAGCGTCGGATTGCGCCGGCCGCTTTCGATACCGCTGACGTACGTGCGATCGAGCCCGGCGTGAAGCGCAAAGGCCTCCTGCGAGCTCCACCCACGAGCGAGCCGCAACTCGCGCAGACGAGTGCCGAAGACTTTGCGATGCGCAGGAATATCCACTCTGGCGAGTAGTCGTTTAAGGTACTCCTCGTCCACCTAGTTGGTACTCGGTTCCGGGAAGAGGGTACTGGCCCGCAGCATTACCCGCCTTGGGCC
>NZ_JBFBML010000008.1:0-132982 GCF_040687075.1 Leucobacter sp. NPDC077196 | reverse complement strand
ACCCGCAGCGGGGTCACTCTTCGTGCGTGTTGCGCAGCCGACACGCACGAAGAGTGACCCCGCTCGCAGATGTGATGGGGGAGGGGGAGGCGGGGCGGCGGTTACGCGCCCCAGCTCGCCTGGGCGCCGCCGACGCGGTCGGCGTTGATCTTTGCCTGGTAGCCCGAGGCGGCGTACGCGGCCATCGGGTCGGCGGGCAGGCCCCGCGACTCGCGCCACTCGGCGAGCGCCGGCCGCACATCCGTGTAGAAGGCGTCCATCATGATCGCGTTGGCTCCGAGCACATCACCCGAGCGCTGCGCCGTACCGAGCGCGTCGCGGTCGAGCAGCAGGGCGCGGGCGGTCATCTCCTGCACGTTGAGCACGGAGCGGATCTGGCCGGGGATCTTCTCCTCGACGTTGTGGCACTGGTCGAGCATGAAGCTGACGTCGGGGTTGTTCAGCCCGTCGCCGCGCACGACCTCGACGAGAATGCGGAAGAGCTGGAACGGATCAGCGGCGCCCACGATCAAGTCGTCATCCGCGTAGAAGCGGCTGTTGAAGTCGAACGAGCCGAGCTTGCCGAGACGCAGCAGCTGCATCACGATGAACTCGATGTTGGTGCCGGGGGCGTGGTGCCCGGTGTCGAGGCAGACCATCGCCTTGTCGCCGAGCGACGCGACCTGGGCGTACGACGTGCCCCAGTCGGGCACATCGGTGTGGTAGAACGCCGGCTCGAAGAACTTGTACTCGAGCACGAGGCGCTGCGCGTCAGAGAGACGGGCGTAGATCTCCTGGAGAGACTCCTGCAGGCGATCCTGACGACCGCGCATGTCGGCCTGACCCGGGTAGTTCGATCCCTCGGCGAGCCAGATCTTGAGATCGCGCGATCCGGTCTCATCCATGACGTCGATGCACTTCAGGTGGTGATCGATGGCCTTGCGGCGGATCGCCGAGTCTTCGTGCGTGAGGGCGCCGAACTTGTAGTCGTCATCCTGGAAGGTGTTGGAGTTCACGGTGCCGAGCTGCACTCCCAGATCCTCGGCGTGCGTGCGCAGTGCCGAGAAGTCGTCGACGAGATCCCACGGGATATGCAGGGCCACGGCCGGCGCGAGCCCGGTGAGGCGGTTGACCTCGGCCGCGTCGGCGATCTTCTCGAACGGATCGCGCGGGGTGCCCGGCGTGCCGAACACCTTGAATCGCGTGCCCGAATTGCCATAGGCCCACGACGGGACCTCGATGGACTGCTTCTCGAGGGTGCTGAGGATTTCGGGAGTCAGCTGGGTGCTCATGTTCTGCGGCTTTCTGTCTGGTGCTGCGCTATGCGCGATTCATGCCCGCGTGGTGGCGCGCGAGTTGGTCTTCGAGGTGGAACACCTCGGAAAGTCGGGGGGCCTCCTGGTCGGGGCGGCCGGTCGAGGCGACGAAGTAGTCGGCCATCTTCGCCTCCCACGCGGCGGTGCGCGGGTCGGCTTCGAGTGCGCGCTGGGCGGCCTCGTCGTCATCGGTCTCGTAGTAGCCGATGAGGAGGCCGTCGGGGCGGAGGAAGAGCGAATAGTTGCGGCGCCCGGCGTCCGCGATCGCTTCGAGCATGTCGGGCCAGACGGCCGCGTGATGCTCGGCGTACTCGGAGAGGCGGTCGGGCTTGACCTGCATCTGGAAGCAGACTCGCATGAGATTCTCCGAGGGGTGGGGCTGGGGCTGGGGACTGAGATTGCGGTTCGCGGGGGCGAACGAAGGGAGTGCGGTGGGGATCCGGATCCTGCCCGATCAGGATCCCCACCCAGCAGCGGCTTAGAAGTCGAAGTCGCTGATGTTGTCCGCGTTGAAGCGGAAGGGATCGCCGAGCAGCACGACGCCGTCGGCGCCGACGGTGTACTCGCCGAGGTCGCCGGCCTCGAAGGTGTCGCCCTCCGCGCCCTCGATCTCACCGGTGGCGAGAGCGTTGGCGGCGTACGCGGTCAGGTAGCCGAGCTCCTCGGGGTTCCAGAGAGCGAACTCGGTGACGGTGCCGTCTTCGACGTACTCGCGCATCTGGTTCGGGGTGCCGAGACCGGTCAGTGCGACCTCGCCCTTGGCATCAGACGTCGAGAGGTAGCGAGCGGCGGCGGCGATGCCGACGGTGGTCGGCGAGACGATGCCCTTGAGCTCCGGGTAGGTCTGGAGCAGTGCTGCGGTCTTGTCGAACGAAGTCTGATCGTCGTCGTCGCCGTACACGACCTCGACGAGCTCGACGTCGGGGTGATTCGCCTCGAGCTCTTCCTCCATGAGCTCGATCCAGGCGTTCTGGTTCGTGGCGTTGGCGGCGGCGGAGAGCACTGCGATCTGGCCCTCGTCGCCGATCTGCTCGGTGATCATGTCGACCTGCACCTGGGCGATGCCCGCAGCGTCGGCCTGGTTCACGAACAGGTCGCGGCAGTCGGCGCTCGTGTCGGAGTCGAAGGTGACGACCTTCACGTCGTTGTCGCGCGCCTCGTTGACCGCGTCGCAGATCGCCTTCGGGTCGTTCGCCGAGATGGCGAGCGCGCCGACGCCCTGCTGGGTCGCGGTGTTGATGAAGCTCACCTGGGCGTCGGGCGTGGCCTCGGTGGGGCCGACCTCGTTGAAGGTGCCGCCGAGGGCCTCGACTGCAGCCTTGCCGCCCTTGCTCGAGGTGTCGAAGTACGGGTTGCCGAGGTTCTTCGGCAGGAAGGTGATGCTCGCACCCGATCCTTCGGATCCGCCTTCGGATCCACCGTCGCCGGCGTCGCCGCCCGAGCAGCTCGAGAGCAGCAGCGCTGCGCTTGCGGCGAGAGCGAGAACCGCGCCGGCCTTCTTCTTATTGTTCTGGAACCACATCGTTCGTTGTTTCCTTTCATCACCCCGCGGTGCGGGGACTGGTGTGGGTGGTCGTGGAAGTCTTCTGAGAGGGAGGGAGCCGGTCAGTCCGTCGTGGCCGCACGGGCGCCGGCGATCTGCAGCTTCTTCCCGGTTCTTCGGCGGTTCTTGATCGCTGCGATCACGCTGGTCGAGATGACGGCGCCGATGAGCAGGGCTCCGGTGATGATGTTGATCACGTCGGAGGTGACGTTGGCGAGGCGCAGCGCGCTGCCGAGCACGCCGATCAGCACGACGCCGGCGATCACGCCGTGCAGAGCGCCGCGGCCGCCGAAGATCGAGACGCCGCCGAGCAGCACGGCCGCGATGACCTGCAGCTCCATGCCGGTCGCGTTGTCGCCGCGTGCGCTGCCGTAGCGGAGCGTGAAGTAGATGCCGGCGAGAGCTGAGACCGCGCCGCTGAGCATGTAGAGCAGCATCTTGGTGCGGGCGACGTCCACGCCGGAGAACCGCGCGGCTTCCGGTGACAGGCCGATCGCGAAGATGCCGCGGCCGAGCTTCGTGAAGTGCAGCAGAATCGCGAACGCGATGGCCAGTACGACGAAGAGGATCATGACGACGGGGATCCCGGTCGAGCCGATCTTCTCCTTCGCGAGGTCCGTCCAGAACTCGGGGAATTCGGTGACCGCGGTGGTGCCGAGCATGCCGACGGCGATGCCGCGGAAGAGCGCCAGTGTGCCGATGGTCACCGCGAGCGAGGGCAGCCCCACCGCGGTGATGAGGAAGCCGTTGATGGCACCGGCGAGCAGGCCGGCGGCCAGCGCCAGCACGATGGTGAGACCGAACGGCACGCCCGCCTGGGTGAGCACACCGGTGAGCACGCTCGAGAGACCGACGACGCTCGCGACCGACAGGTCGATCTCACCCGTGACGATGATCGCCGTCATCGGCAGCGCGATGATGAGGATCGGGAAGATGTCGAGGAGCAGGTAGGTCATCGTGATCTTGCTGCCGAAGTTCGGCACCACGATGCTCGCGAAGAGCACGACGATGACCACCAGCGCAATGATCGCGCTCTCGCGGGTGAGGAACAGGCGCTGCCACAGCGGACGATCGTAGTCGGCGATGTGACGCAGGCTGGTCGTGGAGGTGGTGACGGTGGTCTGAGCGGTCATCGCTGCGTCTCCCGTTCTTCGATGAGTTTCCGGTGTTGTCGGAGCGAAAGTACGCGGTCGAGCACGATGGCGCCGATGATCAGGACGCCGACCACGGCGCGCTGCCAGAAGTCGGGCACGCCGAGCACGGGGAGCGCGCGGTTGATGGTCATGAGCAGCGCTGCGCCGATGGCCGCGCCCCACACCGATCCGACGCCGCCGAAGATGGCGACTCCACCGATCACGGCTGCGCCGATGGCGTCGAACTCCCAGCCGGCACCGGCCTGCGAGTTGATGGTGCCGTACCGGGCGGCGTACAGCACGCCGGCGAAACCGGAGAGCGCGCCCGAGAGCACGAAGGCGGTGAGCACGCGGCGCGTGACGGGCAGCCCGTAGAGCTGGGCGGCGTCGGGGTCGGATCCGATGGCGTAGCACTCGCGCCCGCCGCGGGTGTTCTTCATCCACCACGCGACGGCGATCAGCACGACCACGGCGATGATGGTGAGCACCGGAATCGTGAGCACCTGCGCGGTGCCGAGCGCGAGGAAGCCGCGCGGCATGTCGGAGGCGTTGATGCGATCCGAGCCCGTCCAGAGCACGTTGATGCCGCGGAAGGCGTACATCGTGCCGAGCGTGATGACCAGCGCCGGCACTTTCGCGAAGGCGACGAGCGCGCCGTTGATGAGGCCGAGCAAGCCGCCGAACACGATCGCGATCACGATGACCACGATGGCCGGCAGTCCGGGCATATCGATGAAGAGGCGGCCGGTGAGGTACGCACTCAGGCCGAGGATCGAGCCGACCGAGAGGTCGACGTTGCGGGTGATCAGCACGACGGCCTGGCCCACTGCCACGAGCAGCAGCAGCGACGGTGTCAGCCAGAGGTCGCGGTACCCGTCGGTCGAGAAGAGGAAGTTGGGGTTCTTGATCGTGGCCGCTGCGACGACGAGCAGCACGGCGAGCAGAATGCTCGCCTCACGAGCCCGGGTCAGTCGGCCGACGATCGCACCGAAACCGACGCTCGGAGCCTTCAATGTCGTGGCGCTCATGCGGCGTGCTCCGATTCCGTGTTCGAGCTGTGGGTCGCGGCGCGCATGACGTTCTCCTGCGTCGCGTCGTCGCGGTCGATCGTGGCGGTGATGCGCCCCTCGTGCATGACGACGACGCGGTCGGCCATGCCGAGCACCTCGGGCAGCTCGCTCGAGATCATGAGCACGCCCATGCCCTGGCTCGCCAGGGTGGAGAGCAGGCGGTGCACCTCCGACTTGGTGCCGACATCGATGCCGCGCGTCGGCTCGTCGATGATCAGCACGCGCGGATCGGTGGCGAGCCACTTGCCGAGCACGACCTTCTGCTGGTTGCCGCCCGACAGGGTGCCGGCGATCGTGGTCAGCGCATTCGCCTTGACCTCGAGCTTCTCGGCCCACGGGCGCGCGGCGCGGTTCTCGGCGCCGGTCGTGACGAGGCCGAGTTTTGCAAGCGAGTCGAGGATCACGGAGGTCGTGTTGCGGCCCACGCTCGAGTCGAGCACGAGCCCCTGCTTGCGGCGATCCTCTGGCACGAGGGCGATCCCAGCGCGCATGGCGGCGGTGGGCTTGTTCTTGACGACGTTCGTGCCCGCGACCGTGACGGTGCCGCTGCGGTAGCTGTCGACGCCGAACACGGCTCGGGCGACCTCGCTGCGGCCGGCGCCGACCAGTCCGGCGAGCCCGACGATCTCCCCGGCGCGAACGGTGAAGCTGATGTCGTTGAAGACGCCGGGGCTCGTCAGCCCTTCGACCACGAGCAGCGGCTCACCGACCTCGGTCTCGAGTTTCGGGAAGAGGTCTGTGATCTCGCGGCCCACCATTTCGGCGACCACGCTGTCGGGATCCGTCTCGCTGATGGCGCGGGTCGAGACGTAGCTGCCGTCGCGCATGACCGTGATCGTGTCGCAGAGCGCGAAGACCTCGTCGAAGCGGTGCGAGATGAAGACGAGCGCGCGGTTTTCGTCGCGAAGCGCGCGGGCGACCTGGAAGAGGCGGTCGACCTCAACGCCTGAGAGCGCCGCGGTGGGCTCATCCATGACGAGCACGCGCGCATCGAGCGAGATGGCCTTCGCGATCTCGATCATCTGCTGGTCGGCGATCGAGAGGCCGTCGGCCGTGCGATCCGGATTCATGGCGACACCGAGCCTCGCGAACAGCGACTCGACCTCGGCGCGCATCGCGGCCCGGTCGATGCGGCCGAAGCGACCGCGCGGCTGGCGGCCCATGAAGATGTTCTCGGTCACCGAGAGGTCGGGGAAGAGCGTCGGCTCCTGGTAGATGACGGCGATGCCGGCGGCCTTCGACTCGGCCGTGGTCGAGAAGTCAACGGTCTCCCCGTCATAACGGAAATCACCGCTGTCGCGGCGGTAGAGGCCGGCAATGATCTTGACCAGGGTCGACTTGCCTGCACCGTTCTCACCCACGAGCGCGTGGATGGAACCCGGGTGAAGCGCGAGGGTGCTGTCGCGCAGCGCAATCACCTGGCCGAAGGCCTTGGCGACGCCGCGCAGTTCGAGCAACGGCTCGCCGGCGGGTGGTTTCTTCATTGAACTCACGGACTTCCTGCCATTGGAAGGGCATATCAGGGGGTGGTGCGCGCACGACTTTGTGAATCGTTTCAATCGCAATTGAGGCGAGTTTATGGCGCGGGTCGCCAATGAGTCAAGTCGATAACGAGACGGTTTCCGAGTCGTTATTGAAGCGTTTCAAGAAGGTGATGAGATCGGTAGACTGCTCGGCAGCACAGGGTTTTACGACAACGGAGTGGGGGATGACGCTATGGCAGCGAGTATCCGCGACGTCGCACGCGAGGCGGGGGTGTCGGTGGGTACGGTCTCCAACGTGCTCAACCGACCCGAGATCGTCGCCGCAGGCACGGTGGCGCGCGTCACACAGGCCATCGAGCAGTTGGGGTTCGTGCGCAACGATGCGGCGCGGCAACTCCGGGCCGGTCGCAGCACCAGCTTCGGGCTTGTCGTGCTCGACACCCGCAACCCCTTCTTCATGGATCTCGCCCACGGTGCGCAGCGCCGCGCGATCGACGACGGGTACACCGTGCTGATGGGCGGCAGCGACGATTCGCCGGAGCGCGAGCACAGCATTCTCGAAATGTTCGAGGAGCACCGCGTCGCCGGCGTGCTCATCTCGCCCGTCGATACCGACCTCACGCAGCTCTGGAGGCTGCGGCACGCCGGCATTCCAGTGGTGCTCGTCGACCGCGGATCGAGCGACCGATCCTTCTCGTCGGTGTCGGTGGATGACGTCGAGGGCGGCCGTATCGCAGCGCGCCATCTCTTGGAACTCGGACGGCGCCGCATCGCGTTCGTCGGTGGGCCGATCGGCATCAAACAGGTCTCCGATCGATTGAACGGTGCCCGCTCGGTGGTCGCAGAGGTAGCGGACGCGACGCTCGAGGTGCGCGAGACGCGAGCGCTGAGCGTGCTCGAGGGGCGCAGAATCGCCGAAGAGATCCTCGAGCTTCCCGCCGACCGCAGGCCCGACGCCGTGTTCGCCGCGAACGATCTGCTCGCCATGGGAGTGCTGCAGGCCTTCGTCATGACCGGGTCGCTGCGGGTGCCAGAGGACATCGCTCTCATCGGGTACGACGACATCGACTTCGCCAGCGCCGCAGTGGTGCCGATCACGTCGGTGCGTCAGCCCGCGGTCGAGATCGGCGCCACTGCGGTGGGCTTGCTGCTGTCAGAGGCGCAAGCCGGTGCGGATGCGGCGCGCGAGCAGATCGAGTTCACCCCCGAGCTGGTGGTGCGCGCCTCGACGGTCGGCGGCGCCTGACGGTTCGGCCGTGCGCGGCGGCGCTGCCGTCGATCGGGGAGCGGGGTCACTCTTCGTGCGTGTTGCCGGGGCGACACGCACTGAAAGTGACCCCGCTCGCATTGGGCGACGGCTTATGCCCGCGTGTGCACCCAAACGACCGCTTGAATGCGATCGCGTACGCCGAGTTTCTGCAGCAGGTTCGACACGTGCGTCTTGATGGTCGCTTCGCCGAGGAAGAGCGCCGCGGCGATCTCACCGTTCGACTTCCCCTCTGCCACGAGGGCGAGCACCTCCCGCTCGCGGTCCGTGAGGCCGGCTTCCGTCATCGCTGCTTCTGTTGCGTCTGGTAGTGAAATCGATTCCGGATCGCCGCCGCCCTCAGCAGCGGTCGCGCTGACGGGCCCGTTCGCTGAGATCCGCTCGATCACGGCGCGGGTGACGTCGGGGCCGAGCAGCGCGTCGCCCGCCGCGAGCGAGTGCACGGCGTCGATGAGCTGCTCGGCGCGTGCGGTCTTCAACAAGAATCCGCTGACGCCGGCGGCGAGTGCGTCGAAGAGGTATTGCTCGTGCCCGAACGTGGTGAGCACCAGGATCGCCGGAGCCGCGCGGGCCGAAGCCGACGCAGTCGACGAAGCTGACGCAGCCGATGAAGCCGATGAAGCCGACGAAGCCGACGTCAGAATGCGCCGCGACGCCTCGATCCCGTTGAGCACGGGCATCTCGACGTCCATGCAGATGACATCGGGATGGAGTTCGGCGGCGAGTGCGACCGCGATCTCACCGTTCTCGGCCTCACCGACGACCTCGATGTCGGGCTCCGATTCTAAGATGATGCGGAAGCCCGAACGCACGAGCGCTTGGTCGTCGACGAGCAGTACGCGGATCATGAGGGCCTCTCGGTGCGGGGTCGCATGGTTAGTCGGCGGGACTGCCGGCGACGGGTGAGGATGACGAAGGGGTGTGCGGCACGCACGCGCGCACGATGAAGCCGCCGCGTTCACGGCGCCCGGTGTGCACAGTGCCGCCGACGGCACCGATGCGCTCGCGCATGCCCTGCAGCCCGAGGCCGGACCCGCGGGACTGCTGCGACAGCTCCTGTCGCACGCCGTCGTCGGTGACCTCCACCTCGACGGCAGCCGCGCCGAACCGGAGGCGCACCTCGGCCGTCGCTCCCCGACCCGCGTGCTTGCGCACATTCGTCAGAGCTTCTTGTACGACACGGTAGAGCGCGACGTCGACGAGCATGGGGATCGGTCGGGGTTCGCCGGCGACGATGAGTGTCGTCGGCGTGCCAGAGCTCTGGGCTTCGTTGACGAGTGCGGAGAGGTGCGCGACGCCGATCGTGGTCGGTGCCGACGACTCCGTCGACGGGTCTCGCAGCGTGCCGACGAGTCTGCGTAGCTCGTCGACGGCGGTGCCGGCGCTCTCCTCGACGACGCCGAGGGCCGCAACGGCACGGGCGGGATCGCGCTCGATACTGCGTCGCGCAGCGGCCGCTTGAATGCCCATCACCGAAACATGGTGGGCCACGACGTCGTGCAGCTCGCGCGCGATCGACAACCGGTCGAGTGCGACGGCCTGCTCCGCGCTCGTCTGTCGCTCGAGCTCGAGCTCGCGCCCCTGAGCTTCGAGCAGCGCCTGGGTGCGCGCCGCGCGCCAGGAGCGCTCGCCGAAGAAGTACGCGCCTCCGAAGTAGAGGAGGTTCGTAATGATCTGCAGAACGGCATAGGTGGCGTAAGCGGAGAAGATGCCCGACCGCGAGATGCCTTCGAAAACCTCGCTACTCGATGAGGCGATCATCAGCGTGATGAGCAGCCAGACGATCATGATCACCCCGATGCCGAGGCGCGCCCAGAGCGCGAGCGCGCGCCGGCGCTCCCAGGCCCCCACGGTGTAGAGCGCGCAGAACAGCGCGATGTTGATGATCAGCACCTCTGGCACGCCGAACTGGCCGCAGACGAAGAACCCGATCGACACGACGATCGCGACCGGCACCGGGTAAAGGCGGCGCAGTGCCAGCGGCAGCGTCGTCAAGCCCAGCCCGACTGCCCAGACCCAGGGCTCCGCCGCTCCCGGGTACATCCCGGTGCGCTGATACAGCAGAGCGGTCGTCACCGAGGCGATCGCGAGCACCAGCGCAAGACCGATGTCGGCGCGCAGGCCGCTCCGGCCGGGGCTCGGCCGACTCCACTCCGCGTGATCCTCCATGGCATCAGCGTAGGGCGTACCGCCGACACTGCGCTTCCGTCGCGCGGGGGAGGGCGATCCTCCACTCGGCGCCGCAATCAGCCGTGAGGGGGAAGCGCGGCACACCGGAGCCCCGTCATGCTGGAATCACATGACAGAAGGGATCGAGATGATCGACATCGCAGGCATCTCACGCAGCTTCGGCGAGCGACGCGTGCTCGACGACGTGAGCTTCACGGTCGAGGGCGGTCGCATGACCGGCTTCGTCGGGGGCAACGGCGCGGGCAAGACCACGACCATGCGCATCATCCTCGGGGTGCTCTCCGCCGATGCGGGCACGGTCAGCCTCGACGGAGCGCCCCTCACCCCGGCCGACCGCGCGCGCTTCGGCTACATGCCGGAGGAGCGCGGCCTCTACCCGAAGATGCAGGTGCTCGAGCAGCTCGTCTACCTCGGTCGGCTGCACGGGATGAGCTCGGCGGCGGCGAAGAAGTCCGCCGCCGACCTCATCGAGCGGCTCGGCCTGGGGGAGCGCGGCACCGACACCCTCGAGAGCCTCTCGCTCGGCAACCAGCAGCGCGCGCAGATCGCAGCGGCGCTCGTGCACGAGCCGTCGGCCCTGGTGCTCGATGAGCCGTTCTCGGGCCTCGATCCCATGGCCGTCGAGGTCGTGCTCGGGGTGCTGCGCGACTACGCCGCTCAGGGCGCCCCGGTGCTCTTCTCCTCCCATCAGCTCGACATCGTCGAGCGACTCTGCGACGACGTCGTGGTGATCGGCGGGGGCAGGATCCTCGCCTCCGGCTCGCGCGAAGGCCTCCGGTCGCAGCACTCCGGCAGCAGCTTCGAGCTCGAGCTCGCAGGCCCCTCGGCCGACGCCGGCTGGGTGCGCGAGCAGCCAGGGATCGAGGTCACGCACCTCGACGGCGGGTTCGCGCGCTTCGACGCCCCCGATGCCGCGGCCGCGCAGGCCGTGCTCGCGCGCGCCGTGCAGCTGACCTCGCCCAGCACCTCAGTGCGACGCTTCGCTCCCATCACCCCCTCACTGGCTCAGATCTTCAAGGAGGTCGTGCGATGACCGCTCCACTCACTTCCCAGTCCCGGCGATCCTCGTCGCGCCCGATCAGCGGGGCCCAGGGCGCCTGGCTCGTCGCCGAGCGCGAGATCACGACGCGCCTGCGCAGCAAGGCATTCCTCATCTCGACCGGCATCCTCCTGCTCGTCGTGCTCGGGGGCGTCGTCATCAGCGGGCTGCTCTCCCAGAACGGCGGAATCGGAAGCCCCACGCAGGTGGCGACGGTGGCCGGCGCGAGCGGGGAGCAGGGCGACGCACTCACCTCCGCCGGTTTCGAGGTGACCGAGGCCGGTGACCGGGCCGAAGCCGAGCAGCTCGTGCGCGACGGCGACGTCGAGGCTGCGATCGTTCCCGGCGGAGACACCCCGCTCGATCTCACCGTGGTCGCGCTCGACAGCGCCCCGACCGATCTCGTGCAGGCGCTCTCGGTGGTGCCGTCGGTCGAACTGCTCGAACCCCTCGGCACGAACCCGTTCCTCGCGTACATCATCGCCTTCGCCTTCGGCATGATCTTCTACACCACCGCGCTCACCTTCGGCACGACGATCGCGCAGAGCGTGGTCGAAGAGAAGCAGACACGCATCATCGAGATCCTGCTCGCCACCGTCTCCGCGCGCACGATGCTCGCGGGCAAGATCCTGGGCAACAGCATCCTCGCGCTCGGCACGGTGGTCGCGATCCTCGCCCTCGCCTCGGTCGGCATGCTCGCGACGGGGCAGGATCTGCTGCTCGGCGAGCTCGGCGCCTCGCTCATCTGGTTCGGGATCCTGTTCGCGTTCGGCTTCGTACTGCTCGCTGCGATGTACGCGGCCGCCGCAGCGCTCGTGTCGCGGCAGGAGGACATCGGATCGGTGACGAGCCCGGTCATGATGCTCGTGATGATCCCGTTCTTCCTCATCATCCTCTTCAACAGCAACCCCCAGGCGCTCGCGATCATGAGCTACATCCCGTTCTCCGCCCCCAACGCGATGCCGATGCGCCTCTACCTCGGCATCGCCGAATGGTGGGAGCCGATCGTCTCGCTCGGCATCCTGGTCGTTACCATCGCGCTCGTGATCTGGATCGGATCGCGCATCTACAGCAACTCGATTCTGCGCACGGGCGTGCGCGTCAAGCTGCGCGATGCGCTGAAGGATTAGTCGCTCACGTCGCTGACGTCGGCGCAAGATCGGCAGTGCAGGATCGAAGGCCCGGGGCTCGCGCCTCGGGCCTTCCGCGTTTCCGCCGACCCGGCGTCCCCGCCGCTCCGCTGGGCCCGCGGCCTGGATACTCTGGTCGCATGGCCCCTGATATCGACTGGACCGCGCTCACCGACGCCGCGCTCGCCGCAGCAAAGCACGCGTACGCCCCCTACTCGGGATACGCCGTGGGGTGCGCCGCGCTCGTCGACGACGGACGCGTGATCACCGGCTGCAATGTCGAGAACGCGAGTTACGGCGTCACCCTCTGCGCCGAGTGCGCGATGGTCGGGCAGCTGCACCTCGGCGGCGGCGGGCGCCTGGTCGCGTTCGCCTGCGTCGGCAACGGGCAACCGATCACCCCGTGCGGGCGCTGCAGGCAGCTGCTCGCCGAGGCCGCGACACCCGGAATGCTGCTGCAGACACCGGCGGGAATCCGCACGATCGAGCAGATGCTGCCCGAGAGCTTCGGTCCGTCGGCGATGGCCGGCGCCACCCCCTAACACTGTCCGAAGCCAGGAGTAGTCTTCTCGGGTGAGCACCGTAACCCCCGCTTCTCCGAAGCCCGAGATCCGCCCCTGGCCCGCCCTGTGGTCGCTGGTGCTCGGCTTCTTCATGATCCTCGTCGACACCACGATCGTCTCCGTCGCGAATCCCTCGATCATGGAGGGGCTCGGCACCACGATGGTGGCGACGCTCTGGGCGACGAGCGCGTACCTGCTCGCGTACGCGGTGCCGCTGCTCATCACCGGCCGACTCGGAGACCGCTTCGGGCCGCGTCGCATCTACCTCTTCGGGCTCACCGTCTTCACGCTGTCGTCGCTCGCGTGCGGCATGGCCGGCACCATCGAGGCCCTCATCATCGCGCGCGTCTTCCAGGGTCTCGGCGCCGCGCTCATGACCCCGCAGACGATGGCCGTGATCACGCGCATCTTCTCGCCCCGCAATCGCGGTTCGGCGATGGCCGTCTGGGGGATCACCGCGGGCGTCGCCACGCTCGTCGGTCCGATTCTCGGCGGCGTGCTGCTCGACGGGTTCGGATGGGAATGGATCTTCTTCATCAACGTGCCCGTTGGCATCATCGGCTTCGTGCTCGCGATGCGATTCGTGCCGAAGCTCGAGACGCACGCGCACCACTTCGACTGGATCGGCGTGCTGCTGAGCGCCGCCGGCATGTTCATGCTCGTCTTCGGCATCCAGGAGGGCGAGAGCTACGAGTGGGGCGTGATCTGGGGGCCGGTCTCGGTCTGGAGCCTCATCATCGTCGGCGCGCTCGTACTGGTGCTCTTCGTCATCTGGCAGCGCGTGCAGCGCGGCGAGCCGCTGCTGCCGCTCGAAATCTTCAAGGATCGCAACTTCTCCGTCGGCACCGGCACGATCGTGACGGTCGGGCTCGCCGTCACGAGCATGGGCCTGCCGCTCATGTTCTACTACCAGCTCGTGCGCGGCCTCACGCCGACCCAGTCGGCGCTCATGCTCGTGCCGATGGCGCTGCTCTCGGCTGGGCTCGCGCGACCGGTGGGGCTCTTCATCGACCGCACCGATCCCCGTCGCATCGCGACGGTCGGGCTCGCGCTCGTCGGCGCGGGGATGCTGCTCTACTTCTTCCTGCTGCGCCCCGACACGCCCCTCTGGCTGCTGCTCGTTCCGAGCGCGGTGCTTGGCGTCGCGAACGCCTGCATGTGGGGGCCGCTCGCATCGATCACCACGTTCAGCCTGGCGCCCCAGCTCGCGGGTGCCGGCTCCGGCGTCTACAACACGTCGCGTCAGGTGGGCGCCGTGCTCGGGTCGGCCGCGATCGCCGCACTGATGCAGTCCCGCATCGCCGCGGAGCTGGGCGGCGCGGGCGGTGGTGGTGCCGGCGCTGCTGGTGCTGCCGGTGGCGAGGCCGGGATGGGCGGCGGCCAGCTGCCCGAGGCGGCGCGCGAAGGGTTCGCCGCTGCGATGGCGCAATCCATGCTGCTGCCGGTGGCCGCGATCCTCATCGGGGCGATCGTGTCGCTCTGGTTCGCCCGCCGCCCGCAGAAGACCAACACCAACCCCATCGAGGTGCCGGCGGAGGCGTAGCGCTCACCTCACCTCATTGCACCCGAGAAAGGAACGCGAACACCATGATCCTCGCATTCTCCGTCGCCCCGTCGGGCACCGGCAACGCCTCCGTCTCCGATGCCGTCGCCGAGGCGGTGAAGGTGGTGCGCGCATCGGGCTTGCCGCACCGCACGTCGTCGATGTTCACCGAGATCGAAGGCTCATGGGATGAGGTCTTCGACGTCGTCAAGCGTGCGACCGAGGCGGTGCTGCCATTCGGGTCACGGGTGTCGCTCGTGATTAAGGCCGATATCCGGCCCGGGTTCGAGGGTGAGCTCGACGGGAAGCTGGAGCGGCTGGAACAGGCGATCGAGGGCTCAGCCGGCTAGATGTGTTCCCACCAGAAGACGAGCTCATAATGCAACACCCCAGGCTCGCCCCCTGACGCGAGGAACGAGACCGTGATCGCCACAGCGATGAGCGACATCATCCCGGGCTTGCGCGTGCGGATCTACCCGCGAATGCCCGAATACTATACCTAAGGGGGGTATGGCAAGGGTCTGTGGAAGATGACGGTAGACACCTATCGTCGCCTGCACCAGGGAGAGTCCTCATGAAAGGGGAAGACGACATGACCGTCGCTCATCAGATGCTTGCCACCCATCCATGGACCGGCTCCGTGTCATCACAAGATGCACTTCTGCGCTGTATTGAAGCCTGTATGGAGTGCGTTCAGGCGTGCACCGCGTGCGCGGACGCTTGCCTCGGTGAGGATATGGTCGCAGAGTTGGTCGCGTGCATTCGAAAGAACTCCGATTGCGCAGATATCTGTGCCGCCACGGGGTCAGTGCTCTCGCGCCAAACTGAGCCAGACGCGATGACGTTGCGAGCGCTCCTCGAAGCGTGCATCACGGCATGCGCATCCTGTGCAGCTGAATGCGAGCAGCATGCCGACATGCATGAGCACTGCCGAGTATGCGCCGATTCGTGTCGCCGCTGCGAGCAGGCTTGCGCGAATCTTCTGGCGACCTTGTAAGTCGCAGATCGCAATGCGCAACGCGCAACTCGCCGCCCATGGCTGTCACCTACCACACCAGGAGAATCATGACGTCGAACGAACAGCCCGGGGAATGCGACCTCGGTGAGCAGTGCAAAGAGAGCTCACACAACCGTGATGGTCACTCATCCACTGGAAAGATGTATCTCCGATTCGGAGCCATGATTCTCACGGGGATGGTTGTGATGTATTGGGTGATGTTCGTCGGCTCCTGGGAGTGGGGCCATATCCGCTTGAGCGAGAGCCGCGTCTTCATGGCATTGACGATGGGCGGGACTATGGGTCTCGTGATGTTGGCTTGGATGCTCAATATGTACAAGAACGTCAAGGCGAATATCGCCGTCGTCGTCGGGAGTGTCCTGCTGATTGTCGGTGGAGTCGCCCTGGATCGCAGCCAGATCACTGTCGATGACTCCGGATGGATGAGTGCGATGATCCCGCACCATTCCCTCGCTATCACTCGTTCCGAACGTGCCCAGATACAAGACCTCCGTGTCTGCGAACTCGCTGCAGACATCAGCACAGCGCAACGTAATGAGATTCTCGAGATGGATTGGCTGATTAAGGACATCCGCGACAACGGCGTCGCCGATACCCCCGAGGAAGCCCGAGCGCGACCAGCCCCCAACTTCGACAGATCAGCACTTCGCATGTGCCCGGCCGAATGACCGCGGCAACAACCGCACCGAGTTTCGCGACGACGTCGTGCGCGTCGCAGGGAACCGCGAACCCGGGGTCACCATCGAGCAGATCGCGAAAGACTCCGGTGTTCATCCGATGACGCTGCAGAAGTGACTGCGTCGCGCCGATATCGATGAAGGCGCCGACGCAGGGATCCCGGTAAGCGCGCTCAGTTACGCCCCGCGTTCGAGTTCGCTCGCGCGGATGAGCAGCGCACGGAACTCGGCGAGATCGAGGTCGGACACGGGTCGGAACGTCACCGCCGCGGCGCCCACCTTGACCCGACCCAGACGCGCCGCCCGCGCCTGCACCAGATAGCCGCCTGCTTCTGCCGCATTCAGATACACGGACAGGTGGTTCTTCTGCGCGGCCAGCCCGATCAGGAACCACTCGACGTCGCCTCCGCGCGGCCGAGGCTGCCGTAGCCGACGATCGCCTGATTCGTGCCTCCCCACATCGGCCCGCGCCACAGCACGCGGTCCTCCTCGGGAAGCGCGTCACGGATGATTTCGTCCAGACGCAGCAGGTCGGCTGCGTCAGCTGCGCCCCTCAGGAACGCATCAACGTCATCGTCCACTCGCTCCATACCGGGAGCATAGTGGCAGATACGCGTGCGCGGAAGCAGGCCTCTCTGCATGCGCGGGCGGGCTCAACCCCTCAAATGCTGGCTCCGCGAACCAGCAGCTCACCGGCCGTAGTGCCGAGCCACCGCCTCCATGCCTGCGGCGAAACTCACCGCGGGTTCCCACTGCAGCACTTCGCGCGTGCGACGCTGATCGAACCAGTGCGCGGTCGACATCTGCTCGGCGAGGAATCGGGTGAGGGGTGGCTCGTCGTCGTGCTCCCGCAGGTTCCACACCGTATCCACGGTGGTTCCGGCCGCGAGAGCGAGCCCGACCGGGAGCCGCAGCCGAGGCTGCCGAGCGCCCCCTGCCAGCGCGAGGCGTTCGACGAATTCTGCGATCGGCCGCGGCTGTCCGTTCGTGACGACGAGCGCTTCTCCGTGCACGCGGGTCACCGCGTCGAGTGACGCGACGATCGCGTCGACGGCGTTGAAGAGGTACAAAGTGTCGACGAGGGCCGCACCGGAGCCGAGGATCGGCATGCGCCCCTGCCTGGATCGCTCGATGATCCGCTCGGCTGCGCGGATCGCGGATTCGGCCTCAGGGACAGCTCGTTTCCCGCATCGCGGGCACATGGGCTGTAATGGATCGATGACGGAACCCATATTCACGATCGGTCATTCCAACCGCGCGCTCGACGAATTCGTCTCACTGCTTCGAGAATCGAGCGTGGCCCTGGTCGTCGATGTTCGGAAGCTTCCTGGCTCGAAGACGTATCCCTGGTTCAACGAGGATCAGCTCGCCCCTGCGCTCCGCGAGTCAGGAATTGACTTCCACCGTGCCGCAGGTTTGACGGGGCGACGACGGGTGAGCAAAGACGTGCCTTTCGATGTGAATGCGTGGTGGAAGAACCGGAGCTTCCACAATTACGCCGACCATGCGCTGTCCGAGGAGTTCACTCTGAGTCTTGCTGAGGTGCTCCAGCGGAGTCGCTCCCACCGTCTCGCCGTGATGTGCTCCGAAGCAGTGTGGTGGCGTTGTCACCGGCGGATCATTGCGGATCATCTCCTCGCCCGAGGCGAGGACGTGCGGCACATTCTGAGCGAGGGGCACGTCAACGCTGCAGAACTCAGTGCGGGTGCCGTACTCGCAGAATCCGATCAGGTGCGGTACCCCGCTTCGTCGCCGGAGCGTCACCAGCAGTGACGCGATGAACGGCGACGGTCGTGCAGTCGGCGATGCGAAACCACGCGCGGCCCGTTCTATCGGAGGATTCCTTGTCGGCGAGCTTCGGAGACCGCCGCGGTGCGAGAGCTGACGGCGAGTTTGGAGAAGATGTTGGCCAGGTGTGACTTCACAGTCGTTTCGCTGATGAACAGCGCTTCTGCGACTCCCGTGTTGGAACGACCAGCAGCAACGAGTTCGAGAACTTGCATCTCGCGGCTGCTGAGACTGATTCGGGGCGCGCGCATTCTGCTCAACAGTCGGGATGCGATGACCGGAGCGAGGGCACTCTCACCCGATGCGGCAGCGCGAACGGCCGCTATGAGTTCGTGCGGCGGGGCGTCTTTGAGGAGATAACCGCTGGCTCCGGCCTCGATAGCGCTGAGGATATCGGCGTCCGAATCGTAATTGGTGAGCACGAGCACGTAGGGGGCGGGATCGAGGGCGCGGATTCGCCGTGTCGCATCCGCGCCGCTGGTTGCAGCGCGGGAACCGAACTGGAGGTCCATGAGAACGACATCAGGGGTGCAGCTCTTGGCGAGATCGATGGCCTCATCAGGCACAGCGGCTTCAGCGACGACCTCGCAATCTGACTCGAGGCTCAACAATGCATTAAGCCCGGCGCGGACGATGGGGTGATCATCCGCGATCACCAGTCGGATCATGCGATCTCCGTCACGCGAAGATCTACGGTGAGGATTGTTCCGCGACCGAATGCTGAATCGATGGTGAGGGCCCCACCGAGTTGCTGCACTCGCTCTGATGTGGCCTGCAGGCCAAACGAGTCTGACTTCTCCGTGGCACTCTTCGAACTGCGCAGAGTGTCGAATCCGATTCCGTCATCGGCGATGGTGAAGCGGAGCCGGTTCTCGTCAACGACCATCGTGATGGTTGCGGTGGTGGCACGCGCGTGCTGAATGACGTTCGCGATCGCTCCCTGGGCGATGCGGAGCAGCGCTGTCTGAAGGTGCATCGGGAGAGTGGTCGTGTCGGAGGCTCGCACGTGCACGTCGAGCCCTTGGGTTGCCCATTGGGTGCGTGCGAGCCTGCGAAGCGCTCCGCCGAGCGTCTGGTCGTCGAGCTGGGGCGGCGCGAGTTCACTGATGAAACGGCGCGCTTCGGCGAGATTCGCGGCGGCGGTCGTGCGTGCGAGTTGAATGTGTTCGATGCCAGGTCGACCGCGATCCGCTCGTTCTGCCGCATGCAGGAGCATCTGGATGCTGGAGAGGCCCTGCGCGAGGGTGTCGTGGATTTCGCGGGCGAGACGGGCACGCTCGGCGATAACCCCTGATTCGTGCTCGGTAGCGGCGAGCCGTCTCTGAGTGATGATCAGTTCTCTGACGAGCGTCTCGCGCTGTTCGGCCTCGCGGGCGAGGGCTTGGTAGCCGAGCCCGATCAGCAGCGCGACGGCGGCACCGATGAACGGTCCGATGACTCCGCCGACAGTCCATCCGGAGTGGAGTCCGAGGGCACAGATTGCGACGATCGTGGAGACGAGGAGCGCTGCCGATCCCCACCATCGGCCGAGGACATGGAGATACAGGAAGAACAGCGGGAAGACCAGGTACGCGGCATCGGGGCTCAACCACAACAGGAGCACCCATTCCGCGGTCAATGCGGTCAACCAGCTTACGCGGAGCGGACGCTGCGCACGGGTGATTCGGGGGAGAACGGCTCCGAGCGAATACGTCGAGCCGAGGGCAATCGCGACTACGACAACGGTGGCGCTCGCGTCGCTCGGGAGGAGGATCTCGCGCGCGATGACAAGACCGGCGAGGGCGACGAACAAGACGTGCAGGCCGGTACGCAGACCCACGAAAACCGGGGTCAATGCAGAGTGCGCCATGGGCTGAAGCATACGCCGTAGCTCTCCGGCCGGTCATCGTTCGAAAGGACGATTGATAGGTGCACACTCCGGGTCGTGAACGGTGTTCGGGCGGCCGATGACCGAGTCGAGGGTGAAGAGCGACAGTGGAGGAGTCGCCATTGTGGTGACAGGAAAGGCACACACCATGTTCGTCGCTGTACGCGATCTCCGCTTCGCCCGGGGCCGGTTCATCCTCATCGGCTCGGTCGTGGCCCTCATCACTGTTCTCGTCGGTTTCCTCAGCGGCCTTACCGGGGGACTTGCGACGCAGAACGTATCCGCTGTGCTCGAACTGCCCGCGGACCGAATCGTATTCTCCGCCCCTGCAGCGGGAGACGACGGCGCTACGTTCTCTGACTCCGCTATCACGATGCAGCAAGCCGCAGACTGGGCGGCAACAGACGGGGTTGAGGCGGCACGGCCCGTCGGAATCAGCCAGACCCGGGGCGAGTCCGACCACGCCCGTGCCGCGATAGCGGTGTTCGGCGTAGAACCAGGATTCGACCCCGAGGCGCCTTCGGCAGGCGGCCTGCTCAGGCTTTCCGCTCCCGCAGCACAAGCCCTCGACGTGACGAACGGAAATGACGTCACTATCGCCGGTACCACGTACGTCGTCGAGTCGATCGGCGGGGACGGCTGGTACAGCCACACGCCAGTTGTGCGGATGACCCTCGATGACTGGCAGGCCTACTCGGCCGCGACGGGCAACGCCGACGTCTATGCGACTGTTCTCGCAGTCACGGGTGACCCGGACTGGGACGCGGCCGATGCTGTCAACAGCACCGCTTCTGAGACCACGCTCGGATCGCTGATGGCATTGAGCGCGTTCCGATCTGAAATCGGATCGTTGCTTCTGATGATCGTCATGTTGTTCGGTATCTCCGGGCTCGTGATCGGTGCGTTCTTCACGGTCTGGACCATGCAGCGAAAAAGCGACATCGCGGTCCTCAAGGCTTTGGGGGCCAGCACCCGTTCGCTCGTGCGCGACGCACTCGGGCAGGCACTGATCGTCTTGCTCCTGGGAATCGGGATCGGCCTCGGACTCGTCGCGGCCTTCAGCGCTCTCGCGGGTACCGACATACCGTTCCTCCTCAGCCCGATGACGACCGTTCTTCCAGGCGTGATCATGATCGTCCTCGGTCTTGCCGGGGCCGCATTCGCGCTCCGTTCCGTCACCTCCGCCGATCCACTCACCGCCCTCGGGAGCAACCGATGATCCGTTTGAACCACATCACCCTCACCTTCCCCGACGGCAGCTCCCGCGTCACTGCCATCGACAACGTCTCCCTCACCGCCCACCCCGGTACCGTCACGGGCATCACCGGCCCCAGTGGCTCAGGCAAATCCAGCCTTCTCGCTGTCTCTGCAACCCTCATCCGGCCCGACTCCGGACAGGTCTTCGTCGACGGCCTCGATGTCTCTCAGCTGAACTCTCACGAGGCGACAGAACTGCGCCGCAACAACATCGGAATCGTTTTCCAGCAATCGAACCTGGTTCCCGCACTGACAGCGCGTGAACAGCTGACCGTCATGAACGAGCTCGGCGGGCGCCACAGTCGCCGGAAACGCGCCAAGGCTGCTTCCCGCGCTGATGCACTCTTGGAGGCGGTCGGGTTGAGTGACCAGGCCGGCAAACGACCGCACCAGCTTTCCGGGGGCCAGCGTCAGCGCGTCAACATCGCCCGAGCACTCATGAATGACCCCAGTGTTCTGCTCGTCGACGAACCGACGAGCGCCCTCGACCAAGAACGAGGAGCGAGCATCATCGACCTCATTTTGCGCCTCACCGACGAGCTCGACACCTCGACCCTGCTGGTGACCCACGACCTTGTTCACCTCCCGCGCATGCACGGGGCAGTCCACATCGTCGACGGCCGACTGTCCAACGCCGCTTCCACTGCATAACCCGTTGTTCGACGCCTACTGCCACCCGGTGTACGCCTCGGCCAGGAAGCGCTGGCCCGCCTCGGACTCGATGACGCTTCTCAGCTCGCCCAGCTGCCGCTGTCGATCGAACGAGTCGGCACCGGGTGCAGCGTGCAGCATGCTCGTCATCCACCAGGAGAAGTGCTGGGCCTTCCAGATGCGGCGGAGCGCCCGCTCGGCGTACGCGTCGATGCCCCGCTCATCGTGCTCGACGAGAAGACGCCGCAGCGCATCGCCGAGCAGCAGCACATCCGCGATCGCGAGATTCATGCCCTTGGCCCCAGTCGGGGGCACTGTGTGCGCGGCGTCGCCCACGAGCGCAGCGCGACCGTGCCGCAGCTTACCGGCGACGAAGCTGCGGAAGCGGAGCACGTCGCGCTGGAAGATCGGACCCTCGGTGAGGCGGGTGCCGGGAACCCGCCGCTGCAGCGCATCCCAGATCTCGGCCTCGCTGAGCGCGTCTGGGCCGGTGCTCGGATCGCACTGGAAGTACATGCGCTGCACCGTCTCCGACCGCTGACTGATCAGCGCGAAGCCGTCGGGCGAGTTGCTGTAGATCAGCTCGTCCGAGCTCGGCGCAGCCTCGCACAGCACGCCGAACCACGCGAAGGGGTACTCGCGAAAGGCACCGTTCGCGCGATCGCCGGCGACGGCGGGCCGCACGACGCTGCGCGATCCATCAGCGCCGACGACGAAGTCGCAATGGATTTCGAACGGGGCTCCTTCAGCGTCCGTGCCGACGACGCGCGGCTCCGACTCGACGCCGTGCACGGCGGTGACGCTCGTGCTGAACCGCAGATCTTGCCCGGCGCCGAGGCGCGCAGCGATGAGGTCTTTCAGGACCTCGTGCTGCGGATAGAGCCACACCGACCGCCCGACGAGCGACGGGAAATCGATGCGGTGGCCCTCGCCGGCGAAGCGGAGTTCGATGCCGTCGTGGCGGTGCCCGACGGTGCGGGCACGGCTGCCGACGATACCGTCGAGCACCTCTACGGTGCCCTGCTCGAGGATGCCTGCGCGGATCGTCGTCTCGATCTCCTCGCGACTGCGCGCATCGACCACGATGGATTCGACGCCTGCCTCTGCCAGCAGGTGCGACAGCAGGAGGCCTGCGGGCCCCGCTCCGACGATGGCGACTCGGGTGCGCTCGACGGTCATGGGTCTCCTTTGGCGGGGTCGAAGGGGGCGCTGGTATCGCCTACAGGCGGGCGAACGGCGAGTGCCGAATGCAGCCATCGCGATCCGCGACCAGTGTGCTGGGATCGACTCCGCCCAGCCGCACTTTTCTCACTCACTGGGAAACCGGCCGGACCTACCCCACCCCGCCCGCCCGCTACGCTCGGCAGGAAGTGAACTCGAGGAGGCGAGATGGCGGAGCAGACGACGCTTGGCGTGCTCGACCGCGCGCTCGCGGTGCTGTCGTGCTTCAGCGAGGACGAACCCGAGCTCTCCGCCGGCCAGCTCGTCGAGCGTACGGGCCTCGCCTCGTCAACGCTCCACCGGCTCGTCGCCATGCTCGTCGACCGCGGTCTGCTCACGCGCCTGCCGAATCGGCGGCTGGCGGTCGGTGCGCGGTTATGGGAGCTCGGCGAGCTCTCCCCGCTCGCGCTGCGACTGCGCGAACGCGCGATCCCGCACCTCATGCGGCTCTACGAGGCGACAGGCGAGAACGTGCACCTCGGCGTGCTCGACGGGCCGGCGGAGCGCCCGAGCGTGCTCTACGTGGGGCGGGTGACCGGTCGCCGTTCGATCCCTACGGTGAGCCGTGCGGGCGGGCGGGGCCCGCTGCATACGACCGGAGTCGGCAAAGCGCTGCTCTCGGGGTGCGACGACGCGTGGTTGCAGGGCTACTTTGGCGCGGGTCCGCTGCTGCGGGAGACGACGCACTCGATCGTCGACGAACACGCGCTCCGCGCTGACCTCGCCGCCGGCCGCGCGCGCGGCTACTGGCGCACCCGTGAGGAGATGACCCTCGGCAATGTGTCGATCGCTGTCGCACTGCCGAGCGTAGACGGGCTGCCCCCGATCGCGCTCGGCGTCGTGGTGCACCTCGAGCGGGCCGACGAACAGGGCGATGAGCGGCTTCTCGCTCGGCTCGTGCAGCAGGCGGCGAAGGAGATTCACTCCGAGGTGCGGAGCATCTGATTCTCGCTGAGTGAGAGCCACGAGATCGGATCGCGGTGCCCGCTGCCACGCTGAGGCGCAGGTCACGACCTCGAAGGAGAGCACTTCATGCCCGAGCACCCCGACGCCCCGGCACCGGAATCCCTACTCGCAGCGCCCGATCAGGCATCCCAGCAGCAGATCTCCGAGGAGATCGCGTCGCTGCACGCCGATTTCGCCCGACGCGCGGCCAGCGGCGAACACCTGCCGCGCACCATGTACGACTTCCCGCCCTACCGTTCGAGCGTGCTGCGGCATCCGACGAAGGACCCACAGCTCGTCGACCCCGAGACCATCGAGCTGTGGTCGCCGGCCTACGGCCAGCGCGATGTCGCGGCGATCGAGTCGGACCTGACGCTGCATCACACGGGTGAACCCCTGGGCGAGCGCATTACGGTCACCGGGCGGTTGCTCGACTCGTGGGGTCGCCCAGTGCCGAATCAGCTGATCGAGATCTGGCAGGCGAACGCGGCGGGCCGATACATCCACCAGCGCGACCAGCACCCCGCCCCGCTCGACCCGAACTTCACGGGTGCGGGTCGCGCGATCACGAATGATGCCGGCGCGTACACGTTCACTACGATCAAACCGGGGCCGTACCCCTGGAAGAACCACGTGAACGCGTGGCGGCCCGCGCACATCCATTTCTCGGTGTTCGGGCGATCCTTCACCCAGCGCCTCGTCACCCAGATGTACTTCCCGGGCGACCCGCTCTTCGCGCTCGACCCGATCTACAACTCGATCCGCGAGCAGAAGGACCGCGACCGGCTCATCGGCGTCTACGACCACGGCCTGACGGTGCCCGAGTTCTCGATGGGCTACCGCTTCGACATCGTGATCGACGGCCCGACAGCCACCTGGTTCGAACCCGAGGAGGGGGAGCACTGATGCCGCAGCAACCCGCGCCCGCGCCCGCGAAGACGCTCGCCCCGACCCCGGGCCAGACGGTCGGCCCGTTCTTCGCGTACGGCACTACCTTCCCGAAGCAGCACGAGATCGCCTTCCCGCACTCGCCGGGCGCCATCGTGCTGGCAGGAACCGTCTTCGACGGGGCCGGAACCCCGATCCCCGATGCGATGATCGAGATCTTCGCCGCCGATACGGATGGCAGTGTGCCGCGAGCTCGAGGCACGCTGCGCCGCAACGATCACGCGTTCACCGGTTTCGGCCGCGCCTTCACCGACGACGAGGGGCGGTTCGAGTTCTGGACCCGCAACCCCGGATCGACGTCTGGTGAGGCCCCCTTCTTCGCCGCGATCGTCTTCGCCCGCGGTCTTCCCGACAAGCTGCACACGCGCATCTACCTCCCCGAGGATGCGGCGCGCCTTGAAGCCGACCCGCTGCTCTCCGTGCTTTCGGCCGAACAGCGGAGTACGCTCGTGGCAGCACGCACGCCAGAGGGCCATCTCGCTCATGACATTCACCTGCAGGGTGCGAAGGAGACCGTGTTCCTTGCCTACTGATCCGGATGCACACGCACCCCGCCGTGAGTTCGACGCAGGGCTCCTCTCGCCGGCGAGCGCCGGAAGCGACGCCGTACTGGCCGATGCGGAGGTGCTCGGCGCGCTCGTTGCGACCGAGGTCGCACTGGTGCGGGCGTGGGCCGAGGTCGGTGTCGCGCCACGCGCACAGGCTGCCGAACTGTCATCCGCCCTCGGCTGGCGCGGAACGGGTGAAGTCTGCACGGGCTTCGACGCCTGGCTGCCGCAGCTCGCGGAGGAGGCCCCCAGCGGAGGCAACCCCGTGATTCCATTGGTGCCGCAACTCCGCGATCGCACCGCCCCCGAGCTGCGGCACTGGGTGCACCGCGGTGCCACCAGTCAAGACGTGCTCGACTCGGCGCTCATGTTGATCGCGCACCGGGCAGGCCGTGAGACGCTGCAGCAGCTGCGGCAGACGGAAACCGCGCTCGCGCAGCTCGCGCATACGGGGCAGGATCGCGTCGCCGTCGCGCGTACCCTGACCCAGCACGCGGTGCCGACCACGTTCGGCCTGCGCGTCGCCGGGTGGCTGCGCGGGGTGCGGCGCGCCACCGAGCGCCTGTCGGGCGCAATGTCGGAGCTCCCGGCGCAGATCGCCGGGGCAGGGGGCACCCTCGCGGGATACGTGGCCGTCGCTCGCGCGGAGCTCGGCTCCGAGGAGCGCGCCGTGAGCGCCGTGGGCGAGCTCCCCGCGGCATTCGCGGCGGAACTCGGGCTCGCGACCCCGGAGGGGCCGTGGCACACGGTGCGCTGGCCGGTCACCGAGTTGGGCGATGCGCTCGTGCAGAGCGTCGACGCGCTGGGCGTTCTCGCGGCCGACGTGACGACGCTCAGTCGCACCGAGATCGGCGAGGTCGCGGAGTCGCGCGGAGGTGGATCATCAGCGATGCCGCAGAAGCGGAATCCGGCGCACGCGGTGCTCATCCGCTCCGCGGCGATTCGCGCGCCGCACCTCGGGGCCACGCTGCACGCCGCCTCCGCGCTCGCCGTCGACGAGCGACCCGACGGGGCGTGGCACGCCGAATGGCCGACGCTGCGCGAGTTGCTTCGCCTCGCGCTCGGCGCGAGTACGCACGCCGCCGAGCTCGCGGCGGGTCTCGCCGTCGACACCGACGCGATCGCACACAATCTGGGGAAGACGAGTGGTTTGATCGTCGCCGAGCGGCTCTCGATCGTGCTCGGTCCGATCATCGGCGCCGAGCGGGTGCGCGACATCGTGTCGCGCGTGCGAGCCGGCGCGGCGCTCATCGAAATGCTCAGCGCCGAGTCCGGCCTCGCCGAGGCCCTCGCCGCCCGCGGGGGGCCGTCGATCGAAGAGCTGGCCGATCCTGCGCAGTATGTCGGTCTCGCCAGACAACTGGTCGACGCCGCACTCGGCTCGCCCGCGCACACCGACGCACCCGCCCCGACCGAGGAGCCAGGATGACCGCCCCAGACATCGCACTCACCCAGCCCGTGGGGGCCGACGGTGCGCCGCTGATCGTGCTCGCACACTCCCTGGGCACGGGGCCGCTCATCTGGGAGCCCGTCGTGCCGCTTCTCGCGAAGGAATATCGCGTGTCGCTGCTCACCCTGCCCGGTCACGGGGTCGCACCGGTGCCGACCGACGCGTTCACGCTCGACGAGCTCGCCGATGTCGTGGCAGATCGCGTGCGCGAGTTGGCGGGCACCGCGGTCACCGATGGCACCGTGTACTTCGCGGGAGTCTCCATCGGCGGTGCGCTCGCCCTCACGCTCGCGCTGCGGCACCCCGATGTCATCGCGCGTGCGGCCAGTCTCGCCTCGGCCGCCTCGCTCGGCTCGCCGGACCATTGGAAGACGCGCGCGGCCACGGTGCGCACGCAGTCGACCTCGGTGCTCATCGCGGCGTCGGCGCAGACGTGGTTCGCGCCCGAATCGATCGGCCGCGAGCCCGAGCTGATCGGGCGCATCTTGCACGCGCTGCAAGACACCTCTGACGAGGGGTACGCGCGCTGCGCCGAGGCGCTCGCGACCTATGACCTGCGCGACCGGCTCGCCGAGGTTCGTGTGCCGGTGCTCGCACTCGGGGGCGGCCAAGACGAGGTCGCCCCCGAGGAGCGGCAGGACGAGCTCGTCGCCGGCCTTCCGAACGCGCGCAAGGTGATGATCGAGGATGCAGCGCACCAGCCGCCTGCCGAGAGCGCGGCCGCCGTCGCGGAGGCGCTGCTCGCGTTCTTCGGGGAGGGGCGGGGATGAGCGCCGAGCACGTGAATGACCTCGGGCTGTCGGACACAGCCCGCTTCGAGCAGGGCATGACGGTGCGTCGCGAGGTGCTCTCCGACGCGCACGTCGATCGTGCGAACGCGCAGATGACCCCATTCACCGCCGACTTCCAAGACTTCATCACGCGCACCGCGTGGGGCGACATCTGGTCGCGGCCAGGCCTCGACCGGCGCTCCCGCTCCGTCGCGGTGCTCACCGCACTGATCGCGCTCGGGCACGAGACGGAGCTCGCGATGCACGTGCGCGCGGCGCGCACCAACGGCCTGACCGTCGAGGAGATCAAGGAAGTGATTCTGCAGGCCGGGCTCTACTGCGGCGTGCCGGCGGCGAATTCAGCGTTCGGCGTCGCGCAACGGGTGCTCGAGGAACTTGGAGACCTGTAGCGCGCGGGCGGCGACTCACTGCTGCCGGGCCCGCCCCGCGCGCTCAGTGTCCCTGCCCGAGCCCGCCGCTCAGCCGCGTGTGGAACGCCGTCGATTCGGCGTTCATTCCCGTGAACTCGACCGATTTGCCGTGCTGCTGGTATTTCATCTCGATGGCGTCGAATGCTGCGACCGTGGAGGCGTCCCAGACGTGCGAGCGCGACAGATCGATCACCACGCGATCGGGGTCGTCGGAGTATTCGAAGAGCGTGGTGAGGTCGTTGCTCGACGCGAAGAGCAGCTGACCCTCGACGGTGTAACGGGCGACGGGCGCACCGTTCTCTGCAGTGAGCTCGCGCTGCACGCTGACGAGGTGCGCCACGCGTCGCACGAACATGATCGCGGCGACGAGCACCCCGACGATGACGCCGATCGCGAGGTTGTGCGTCGCGACGACGACCGCCACGGTGATGACCATGACCGCGGTCTCACTCTTGGGCAGGCGCCGCAGCGTCGAAGGTGCGATGGAGTGCCAGTCGAACGTGCCGACGGACACCATGATCATCACCGCGACGAGCGCGGCCATGGGAATGATCGCGACGAGATCGCCGAGCAGCACGATGAGGATCAGCAGGAACACGCCGGCTAAGAAGGTCGAGATGCGGGTGCGCGCACCCGACACCTTGACGTTGATCATCGTCTGGCCGATCATCGCGCATCCGCCCATGCCGCCGAAGATGCCCGACACGAGATTGGCGACTCCCTGGCCCCACGATTCGCGCGTCTTGTTGGAGTGCGTGTCGGTCACATCGTCGACGAGCTTCGCCGTCATCAGCGATTCCATGAGCCCCACGAGGGCCATCGCCAACGCGTACGGTGCGATGATGGCGAGCGTCTCCCACGTCAGCGGAACGTTTGGCACAAACAGCTCGGGCAGACTGCGGGGCAGTTCGCCCTGGTCGCCGACGTTCGGCACCTGAATCGCGAACACGAGTGCGGCGGCGGTCACGAGCACGATCGAGACGAGCGGGGCGGGCACGACTCGGGTGAGTCGCGGCATCACGACGAGGATGAGCAGCCCCCCGGCGACGAGCGGATACACGAGCCACGGCACGCCGATGAGCTGGGGCAGCTGCGCGGTGAAGATGAGGATCGCCAGCGCGTTGACGAACCCGACCATCACACTGCGCGGGATGAACCGCATGAGCTTCGCCACGCCGCAGACCGCGAGCACGATCTGCAGCACTCCCGCGAGCAGCACGGTCGCGATGAAGTAGTCCATGCCGTAATCGCGCGCGACGGGCGCGATGACGAGCGCGATCGCTCCGGTCGCCGCGGTGATCATCGCGGGTCGTCCTCCGACGAAGGCGATGGTGACGGCCATGATGAACGACGAGAAGAGCCCGACCTTGGGGTCCACTCCGGCGATGATGGAGAAGGAGATGGCCTCGGGGATGAGCGCAAGGGCGACCACGAGCCCCGCGAGCGCCTCCCGGGTGAGGAGTCGCGGAGAGCGAAGCGCGGTCATGACCGACGGATCTGGCCGATAGCGTGCGGGGTCGTCGGTGCTGGTGGTCGCGATCGACATGGGTCTCCTCCTGGGAGCGGCGAGAGCTCTCGACGTGAAAGCATGGACAATGCTGATGGGCGCGGCAGCGCGCTCGGGCCGAGTGTCGAGGAGCGGAACGCTGTACTCGGGGCCCGATGATCAACACTAACGTAACGTTAGGGTTGTGGCGAATGAAATGAGGATGACGCGTGCCTGAAGACGGAATGATGCACATCGGTGAGCTCGCGGACCGCACGGAGCTGTCGATCCGCACCCTCCGGCACTACGACCAGATCGGGCTGCTGGCACCGACAGGGCGCTCGGAAGGCGGATTTCGGCTGTACACCGAAGGCGACTACGACCGGCTGATGCTGATCCGGCGGATGAAGCCGCTCGGATACTCCCTGGACCAGATGGGGGATCTGCTGCGCGCCATCGACCGCACGCAGGGGTCAACCGAAGAGCATGCGACGCGAGCGGTCGACGACTTCCTCGCCGACGCGGAAGAACGGCGGGAGAAGCTCGCCCGGCAGCTCGAAGCCGCCGACGAATTCATTCGTCAACTCCGCGAGACACCGCTCCGCTAAGCGGCGCCCTGCATCGACTCGTCATTGCTCGACGCTGGAAGGTCACAGGCGACGCTGGGCGTATGCAGCTGGCGTCAGCCCCGCCTCAGCGGCGGTAGTGCCGAGCCAGAGCTGCCATGCCTTCGGCGAAGCTCACCGCGGGCTCCCATTCGAGCACTGCGCGCGTGCGGCGCTGATCGAACCAGTGCGCGGTAGACATCTGCTCGGCGAGGAAGCGGGTGAGGGGTGGTTCGCCTTCGTGCTCGCGCAGGTTCCACACCGAATCCACCGCGGTTCCAGCCGCGAGTGCGATCCCAACCGGGAGCCGGAGACGTGGTTTCTGAGCGCCCCCGGCAAGAGCGAGGCGCTCGACGAACTCCGCGATCGGCCGCGGCTGGCCGTTGGTGACGACGAGGGCTTCGCCGTGCACGCGGGTCACGGCCTCGAGCGCCGCAACGACCGCGTCGACGGCGTTGGTGATGTACAGCGTGTCGACGAGTGCGGCACCAGAACCGAGGATCGGCATGCGGCCCTGTCTGGAGCGCTCGATGATCCGCTCGGTGAGCTGGGTGTCGCCGGGGCCCCAGATGAGATGCGGCCGCAGCACGAGCACGGGAAAGTCAGCCGAGTCCGCCCCGAGGGCGAGGAGCTCGCCGTCGGCCTTCGTGCGTGCGTACTCTCCACGCGCGGAAGCCGGGTCGGCTGCTTCGGCCGACGCGCCGACGAGCGAGCTGCCCGCATGCGCGACGGAGGGCGACGAGATGTGGACGAACCGAGACACCCCAGCGCGCTGCGCCGCCGCGAGCACGCTTCGCGTGCCGTCGATGTTGACGCGCTCGAAGTCGCTCGGGTCACCGGCCATCGATACCTTCGCCGCACTGTGGATGACGGCGTCCTGACCGGCCATCGCTCTCTCGACCGCGTCGGGATCCGTGACGCTTCCCAGCACATCGCGTGCCTGTGCTACCCCGGAGGGACGACGCTGCAGCGTCGTGACCTCGTGTTCGTCGTCGATCAACGTCCGCACGACCGAAGAGCCCAGCAACCCTGAGGCACCGGTGACGAGTACTCTCACTGCGACTCCCTGATTTCCGTTTCGAACCGCGTCATGGCGTGCCCACGCGCTCCCCGCGCAGCACTGCGTCCGCCCAGCCGGATAGTCGCGTGCGATCGATCTTCGAGTTGTGGCGAATATCAGACGGGAACGAGTTCGAGACCAGCACCGCGGTGACGTCGTGCGCGAAGTGCGCTGCGACCGACGCCCGTATTTCATCTGCGAGGTCGAGCGGTGCAAGGCCCGATGGCAGGCGTACCCCGGCCGCGGGTTCGACGACGACGACCACGGACTGCGCCCCTCGCGGGCCGACGCCGACGACGGCCGAGCGGTACACCCGAGGCACGGTATCGACAACCGCCTCCAATCCCCCCGGACCGAGCGGCCCGGACGGAGTGACGAGCACGTGCTGGAGGCGCCCTTCGATCCAGATCCGCCCCTCGGGATCGATGTGGCCGATGTCGCTCGTGCGGTGCCAGACGAGGCCGTCGAGTGAGTCGCGTTTCGATGCGGCGTCCGTGCTCCAGAGCCGGTCGTAGCCCGCCTTGATGTGCGGCGCTGATACGACGAATTCACCGAGAACGTCGACGGCTGCCTCGCCCGTGCGGAGGGCGTCGGCGGGCCGCCCGGTTTCGTCGAGCGGCGCGACGGCGAACCGAACACCCGGAACGGGTTTCCCGACGCACACCCCATGATCGCGAGATTGCGCGACCGCGGCCGCTACCCCCGCGCGGTCGATATTCGTGAGCATCAGACCCTCGGTCATGCCGTACGGCGAGCGGATCGTCGCGTTCGGAAAGAGACCGGCGAGGCTGTCGAGCAAGTGCAGCGGAACGGGCGCACCGGCCGAGAGCACGAGCTCGACGCCCGCGAGCGCTGCGCGTTGTTCGGCCGTCACATCACCAGCGGTGGCCTGCACGTTGGTGTACGCAGCGGGAGAAGCGAACACCATCGTGCAGGCGCCGGCGAGAATCGCGTCGGCGAGCGCGGCGGCCGTCAGAGTGCGCGGTTTCGTGACCGACATGTCGGGGGTCACGCTGCGGATGCCGAGACCCGGCCCGAGCAGAGCGAAGGGGGCGAATCCGGCCGCCCAGCTCGTTTCGCCGTGCACGGTGAACTGCTCGCGGAGCGTGTGGGCCAGCGCGCCCAACCGGGCGTGCGTGTAGCGCACGCCCTTGGCGGGCCCCGTCGATCCCGAAGTGAAGAGGATCACCGCGTCGTCATCGGGGCCGGGGTGACGGATCGGCTCATCGGCAGACGCGCGGGAAAGCTCCGTTACGCTCACCTCGACGCCGAGTGCAGCGCGTTCGAGCGGGCCGAGTCGGTGCACCGAGATGCGGCGGCCGGGCCAGCCGGCGGCGCGAGCCAGGAGCAGACCGGGCTTCTGGCCGATGATCCATTGCGGGTCGGAGGCCTTGACGGCTCGGGTCATTCCCGCAGCACCCAGCCCGGAATCTGCGACGACCGCCACTCCGCCCGCTTTGAGCACGCCGTACAGCACCGCGGTGAGGTCGTTGCCCGGAGTCACCAGCAACGAGACGCGGTCTCCCCGTTTCAGCCCCAACCGCTGCAACCCGCGCGCGATTCCGTCGCTCACGCTCGTGAGCTGCTTCCAGGTGACTTCTCGCGGCGGGGTGCGCGTCATGTCGACGCTCGCCACTGAGGAATCGTCGCGACGCGCGTCGAGGGCCTCGAAGATCATCGGAGCGGGAGGATCGAGTGGCACGTCTCTGCTCGGCTTCGCGTTACGGGCCGTCTCCTCGTCGGCCGCCGAAGCCTCCTCGGGGAAGTGCTGTCGGAGCCACGCCGCGATCATGTGCGCGACGTCGGCGTCTTCGCTGACGAGGTGGGAGGCCCGCTCCACTCGATGAACGTCGGCCTGCGGCAGGCGCTGACGCAGATCCCGCAAGAAATGCTCGCCGAAGACCGGATCCTTGGGGCCCCAGATGAGCAGCGCTGGCGCGTCGATGCCGGTGATGTCTTCGGCCAGCTGCTGGAGCTCGGCGAACGAGGGATGACTGCGCTCGACGGGGATATCGGCGACGAACGCGCCGATGGCGCTTCGCGTGTCGGCGGTGCGATAGGGGGCGCGGTACGCGTCGCGAATCTCAGGCGGAATCGGGCCCTGACCGAGGTGCAGTGTGGTGCGCAGAAACCAATCGGTGAAGACTGTAGAGGTGGGGAGGATCGGGCCGGTCAGCGCCGCTCGCAGCGGAGCGGGCAGGGGCATCCCCTCCGGGAGATGCACCCCGGTGTTGAGGCTCATGACCCCGTCCACGATGTCGCGATTTCGGGCCGCCCACGCGAGAGAAATGACGCCGCCCCAGTCGTGGCCGAGGGTGACGATCGGATGCGATCCCGCGCCTTCGTTGCCGGCAGTGTCGTCCAAGAGCGAGCGCACGACCGCGTCGAAGTCGCTCACGCGTTCGGCAATTCGGCGGTATCCGGCTCCATGGGTGGTGGGCAGCACGTCGTGCGCGAGCCGCTCGGAATACCCCATCTCGAGCTGATCCGGCGCGATGACACGCCAGATGCGACCCTCGGAGTTGGTCAGCGAAGCGGCGGCGACGCCGCGCCACAAGTACGACCAGGTAGGGTTCCCGTGCAGCGCCAGGATGGTTCCGCTCGGCTCGATACCTCGAGCGCGCAGGGCTGGGAGCGTGTCGAGCACATGGAACGTTCGACTGCCGTCTTCCGTGTCCACCGTCACGAGGCGCGACCACTGCGGGTCCCATTCGGGGAGGGGGCCGGGGAGTGCTGCGGGTCGCGCCGTGAACTTCACCAGGTGATCTCCACCATTGCAGTGTTCAGGCCGGATCCGACGCCCAGGCACAGGATGCGGTCGCCGGGCTTCATCTGCGGAGCCCGGCGAGCCAGGGTGATCGGAACGGAGGCCGGGCCGACGTTGCCCAGCTCGGGGTAGGTCTTGGCGATTCGGGTCGCGTCGATCCCGATGGCACTGGTCAGGGCGTCGACGTGAACATTCGAGACCTGGTGCGGAACGTAGTGATCCATGTGCCTCCAGTCCCACTCGTTCTCGTGAGCCTCGTCCCAGGCTTCGGAGATCAGCTGCATGCCGTTGCTGAGCAGCCCTCGAGTGTCGGTGAACATGCCTTCGTAGTCTCCCACGCAGAGCTCGTGGTTCCAGGTCGCTGCGCGTGAGATTCCACCGTGAATGCGGTGGCCTTCGGGGTGCAGATCGGCTCGACCAAGCACGGCTGCGGCGGCGCCAGAACCGAGCGTCAGCGTCGCGAATTCGTTGAGGTATTCCTCACGAGAGATACCGTTCCGGTTCAAGCGAGCAACGGTAGCCTCTTGCACTCGCGACATGTCCTCGCCCGCGACGATGAGGGCGTAGTCGATTTGCCCCGCATCGATCATGCTGGCGGCGACCGTCACCCCGTTCACAAAGCCCAAGCATGCATTGGTGATGTCGAAGTTCATCGCAGCAGAGCCGAGGCCGATGCTGTCGTGCACGGCGACCGCAACAGATGGTTCGAGGGCCTCGCGGGAGACCGAGGCATTGATCAGGAGGCCGATCCTGTCCGCTGGAATTCCCGCCTGAGCCAGAGCCTCGCGTCCCGCGGAGGCCGCTCCTTCGATGTAGTCGGTGGGGTGCTCCCAATTGCGTTTCGCAGAGACGCCCGCGACCCGCTCGAGCAGCCCTCGAGGCAGGCTCAGCTTTTTGAGCGTGTCACTCAGTCGCTCGTCGAAGGATCGCGATGCTACTTCGACCGGTGCAACAGCTTCAGCTATCCCGAGGAGCGCAACGTTCGCGTGACGGGTGTTGCTGTTCGCGGAGGCTGCGTTGCGCATCGAGACCGACGAGGGGGGTTCGAGTTTCATTGTGGTTAACTTTAGCCGCTCGACCTGTGGCAGGCGTTATGCGTCGGATGCTGTGATCTCCAGTACAGCGCAGCGCTCGCTCGGCGTTCGACCGCGGGTGGGTCATGCGCACGCCGTTCGACGAGGCGGCGTTCTCTCTGAAGGGCGAGGAACTCGAAGAGACGACTGCGCTGATGTTCGGGAGACGCAGTTACGAGGCCTTCGCCCCGATCTGGCGGGATTCCGAGGACCACGCCGCGTACCGGGATCTCCCGAAGTACGTCGTATCGACGAGCCTCGACCCCGACGCCCTCGTGGAGGGGTGGGGGCCGAGCACCGTGCTGCGCTCCGAGGCGGATGTCGCGGAGCTCAAGGAGTCCGATGGCGGCGCAATCTTCATGCATGGCAGCGGTGAGCTGGCGCTCCGCTTGGCTGAGGCCGGGTTGATCGATCGCTACCACATGCTGATGTTCCCCGTAATGCTGGGGGCGGGCAAACGAGTGTTCCCGGGCGGTGAGCGCGCAGCGCAGGAACTCGTGCTCCGAGACTCGCAGGCTTACGGCAATGGGGTCGTAAAGCTCATCTACGATGTGGCTCGATAACGCGGCCAGCGGAGCCCGACCTCCACAGCACAATGCCCTCGATTCCGAGCGAACTCGGGATCGAGGGCATTGTTTTCGTTGCGGGGGCGGGATTTGAACCCACGACCTCCGGGTTATGAGCCCGGCGAGCTACCGAACTGCTCCACCCCGCGGCACGTGACAACCGTATCGCGGAGGTGACCGGAAACTCGAATCGCACGCGCGCCCGGCGCGCCGACACTGATGGGTTCAGGCGCCGGTGGGCGGGAGCTTGTCGATGCCGTGCCGGTTCGGCTCCTCGGGTTCCGCCGCCGTGTCCGGCGAGGCATGCGTGGGGCCGGACGGAGCGTCGCCCGAAGTCGGGTAGCTCGGCTTGTCAGCCTCGCTCGGATCGCCGTCGGTGCGCTCCTCCTTCGGCGGAAGGTGGTCGAGCGGTCGTTGGTTCTCGTCTCGATTCGTCATGCGATCCACCCTCCCGTGAAGGGACGCAGGCTGCCAGGGGATTGCACACGAGCGAACGATGTGGTCGGCTCTCGAGAGTGCATACCGGTATCAGGCCGCAAGACTGTGTGCGCGTTAAAGTTAACAAACTAGAACAGCTCTCGGTTAAACTTAACGCATGCGCGGTGCCACGAATAACCCCTTCACGCCAGGCTCAGGTATCAGTCCGGTGGTATGGGCGGGGCGAGTTGACCAGCTTCGCGACTGGACGGACGTGGTGCGCCCGAGGCTCCTCGCAGGTCTGCCGGAACGAGGCCGGACGATCGTCGGGGAGCCGGGCTTGGGCAAGTCGACTCTGGTGCGCCGCATCGCGTCGATGGTAGAGGCAGAGGGCGGGTGGGCGACCAGGCAGGTCAGGTTGCCATCGGGGGTCGACCCATTGAAGGCGGTCGCCGCTGCGGTGCTGAAGCTCGCTGACGCTGCAGGGTTGTCGGCGTCGCGCGATCAACGCATTGCTGCAGTGCTCGACCGGGTACGACACGTCTCAGTGAGAGGCGTCGCGCTGACGATCGACCGCGCAGAGGGGCCCGAGCCGTACACCGCACTCACGGAGCTGCTCATCGAGGTCGGGCGGGAAGCCGTGCGGCAGCGCACGGTGGTGCTGTTGCACATCGACGAGGTGCAGAACATCACTGATGAGCACGCGCTGTCGCAACTCCTGATCAGTCTGGGCGACGCCATCACGTACTCCATCGAGGTGCCCTTGCAGGGAAACGCGGTTCTCGAACGATCGCTTCCGATCGCCGTGTACCTCACGGGCTTGCCGGAGTTCGCCGAGAAGGCGTCCTCCCGGTCGGGGGCGACCTTCGCCCGCCGGTTCGCGACGACGACGCTGAAGCCGATCTCGGATGACGACATTCGCCTCGCGCTCGCTGAGTTCATCGATCCGGGCTGGCAGGTGCCAGATGGGGCGGGCGGCTTCTCGCGCATCCGCATGACCCCTCGGGCAGCGACTCGGATCGTGGAGCTCTGCCTTGGGGAACCCTTCCTGTTCCAGCTCGCGGGCGAACGGGCCTGGTACGCGAACTCCGGCACCGTCATCACCGAGGAGGACGTGCTTCTCGGGTGGGAGGCGGCGAAGCCGGAAGCGGCCGCGCACGTCGAACGCATTCTCGATCGCCTTCCCGAGAAGGAGCGCGAGTTCGTTCATGTCATGGCAGCGGTGGAGCCGAAGGATCGAACGGCGACGCATATCGCGAGAGCGATGGGATATCGCTCAGCAGCGAACATCGGGGCGTTCGCACAGCGCCTCGATACCGTGCGCGGCATCATCTCTCGCAGGCCGAGCTACGCCTTCACGCACCGGGCGCTCGAAGCGCACCTCACGTCCGACTGGCCGGATATCTGAGGCGTCGGGAGAAGATCACTCCCTCGTCAGTTCGCCGATCTCGTCTCCGGGATCGTCGAACACCGTCAAGGTGGAGCCGTTCACGGTTGCGGTGTCCAGGCGTCAGCGTCAGCGCCAGCGCCAGCGCTATCGCGGTCGGCCGGAATGTGCTTCGCGTCGGGCATGCAACCGGTCAGCAGGACCGCGAGGCACGCGGATGCCGCTGCTCCACCGACGTATGGCCGGAAGCGTGTGCGCGATGACATGACGTCTCCTTGCTCGCGTCGCGGATCGTTGCATCTCAGGCTATGGCACCAGCTCTGCTGGTTCACCGCGCGGTTGCACGAACGGGCTGCCGGCTCCGAGGCCTTACCGCAGCGCCATGAACATCTCGCGGTGCAGGGCGCCGACGTGCGCACGAGTGATCTTGACGGCGCCCACGGCATCGCGACGCCGGAAGGCCTCGACGATGCCCCGGTGCTCTGAGCGGCCGAGCTCCAGGCGATCCTGCGGGTACGGCACGAAGTAGCGGAGCAGGGAGTCGTACGTGGCGAGGTAGGCGGGCGCCTCTGGCAGGGCGCTGATCGCCGCGCACCTGCGATGAAATGTGCTGTCGGGTACGTGGTGCTCCAGCCAGCTCTCGGCCGCCTCTGATGCGGCGACGTAGGAGTCGAGTTCGTCGCACTCCTCTGGCGTGGCGCACAGCGCCGCCGCGTGCATGATCGCGCTCTCCATCAACATGCGTTGATCGATGAGGTGGCGGATCGCACGGTCGTCGGTGCGGTAGGCGGCGACCGCGGCATCAGCCCGGTGCGGTGGTGACCCGGTGACGAACGTGCCGCCGCCCCTGCCGCGCTTGCGCACCAGAACTCCGTCGGCGACCAGCTCCTCGAGTGCCCGCCTGGCGGTCATCTCGCTCACTTCGAGACCAGCGGCGATGGTCGCGGTGCTCGGCAGGCGCGTCTCTGGCGCCAACAGGCCGTGTTCCACCGACAACAGGATGCGGGCGCGCACGGTATCGACCGCTGAGAGCCGCGTGAGCGCGACGGCGCCCGGTGCATCGAGCAGCGCGAGGTCGTCTTCGCCTCCCGGAGCGGCTGATTCGAGCATGGTTTGAGTCTAGCTCCGTGTGGGTTTATATTGATCAAACTGATCAATTAACAATCGATGGCGATGGAGGCACTCGCATGAGCCGCTCGGCACTCACGGTCGGAATGGCACAGCGCGTTCCTCTGGCGATCGAGGATCCGCTCGCCGGCTTCCGCGACGACGTCGCGCGCACGCTCGACGCGCATCCCGAGATCGAGCTGCTCGTCTACCCCGAGCTCCACCTGCACGGCACCGAGCACCTCCCCGAGCCGGCACGAGAACGCGCCGCGGCTGAGGCATCCGTGACGATCGACGATCCGTTCGTGCGCGCCATCGGATCGATCGCCGCCGACTTCGGCATCTGGCTGTGCCCCGGCAGCATCAACGAGCGCGGACCGGGGGAGGCGTACTCGAACACCCAACTCCTCTTCGCGCCGTCGGGCGAGCTCGCCGGTATCTATCGCAAGATGTTTCCCTGGCGCCCCTTCGAGCCCCACACGCCGGGTACCGAGTTCGAGGTCGTCGACCTCGGCGGATACGGGTCTGCCGGGCTCTCGATTTGCTACGATGCGTGGTTCCCCGAGCACTCCCGGCAGCTCGCCTGGCTCGGCGCCGACGTCGTGCTCAACATCGTGAAGACCACGTCGCCCGATCGGGAGCAGGAGCTGGTGCTCGCGCGCGCCAACGCGATCGTGAACCAGAACTATGTGGTGAGCGTCAACTGCGCCGACCCGGTCGGGCGCGGGCGCAGCATCGCGGTCGACCCCGAGGGGCACGTCCTCGCCGAAGCAGGTCTCGGCGAAGACACGCTCGTGATCCGCGTCGATCGCGCACGCGCCGCCCGAATCCGTGAGCAGGGAACCGCGGGCACGAATCGCGTCTGGAAGCAGTTTCAGCCGGGCGATCGCGAGATCGCGCTTCCGCTGTACGCCGGGCGCATCGATCCCGCCACCTGGGAGCCCGGTAAGCGGTAATCCACCCGAACATCATCCGACGCCGGCGCACCGACGCCGGCACACTGAGAGACAACGGAGTACTTCATGCCCACACCAGCCGCGCCTCCCACACTCGCGCGCACACTGCGCCTCCCATCACTCGTCATCTTCGGGCTCGCGTACCTGACACCGCTCATCGTGCTGGGCATCTTCGGCGTGATCGCGTCGGAGACCGGGGGCGCCAGTGCCAGCGCCTATCTGATCGCACTCGTCGCGATGCTCTTCACAGCGAACAGCTACGGCCGCATGGCGAAGGCATACCCCGTCGCCGGATCGGCCTACACCTACGTGCGCCGCACGATCGACGGGCGCGTCGGCTTTCTCGTCGGGTGGGCGACGATGCTCGACTACCTGTTCCTGCCGATGGTGATCTGGCTTATCGGCGGATCCTACCTTCAGGCGCAGTTCCCTGCGGTGCCGATGCCGGTCTGGATTCTCGGCTTCATCCTCGTGACCACGCTGCTGAACGTGATCGGCATCAAGGTGGCGGATCGCGTGAACCTCGTGCTCATGGCCTTCCAGATCCTCGTCATCGTATTCTTCGTCGTGCTCGCCTTCGCAGACGTGGTGCGCGCCGACGGCGGAGCCGGCCTGGTCAGCGCGACGCCGTTCACGGGCATCGACGTCGGATTCGCCGGCATCGCGGGCGGCGCGGCGATCGCGGCCTACTCGTTCCTCGGCTTCGACGCCGTCACCACCTTCACGGAGGAGACCATCGAACCCGAGCGCACCGTGCCGAAGGCGATCATGCTGATCGCGATCATCGGCGGCGGCATCTTCGTCGTCGTTTCGTACGCCGTGCAGCTGGTGCACCCGGGTGGTGTGTTCGAGAACTCCGACACCGCAGCCTACGAGATCGCGAACCGGATCGGCGGGGCGCTCTTCGGCGCCGTCTTCCTCGCAGCGCTCGTCGTCGCGCAGTTCACCTCGGGCATCGCGGCGCAGGCGGCCGGCAGCCGTCTGCTCTACGCGATGGGCCGCGACGGCGTGCTGCCGAAGCGCGTGTTCGGGGCGCTGAACGCGCGCTTCCAGACGCCCGTGCTGAGCATCGTTGCCATCGCCTGCGTCGGGCTCATCGCGATCTTCATGGACGTCGCGACCTCGACCTCGTTCATCAACTTCGGCGCCTTCATCGCCTTCATCATGGTGAACGTCTCGGTCATCGTCTACTGGGCGAAGCAGCGCGCCGCAGGCACGCACCTGAACCCGCTGCTGTACCTCGCCTTCCCCATCGTCGGCGTCGTCGTGATTGCGGCTCTGCTCGTGCAACTCGACATCCACGCGATCACGCTCGGGTCGATCTGGCTCGGCGTCGGCATCGTTATCCTCGCGGTCGCGACGCGCGGCTTCCGCAGGCAGCCGCCCGAGCTCGCGGTGGATTCGGTCGAGTAGCCGGTCTGTCCGCTCTGAGCTGACTTCGGGCGAGTATGGGCGCGGTGCCAGCCCTAGGGCGTAGCCTGCGAGCGTGGCCGGTACGAGAGCCCGGCACGTGAAAGGGGAACCGATGAGCATCATGTACACCGCTGAGGCACTCGCGACCGGAGACGGGCGCAACGGCCACGTGAAGTCCGTCGACGGACTCGTCGACACCGATCTGCGCGCTCCGAAAGAGATGGGCGGCCCCGGAGGCGCGCCCAACCCCGAGGTGTTCTTCGCCGCCGGCTATGCTGCGTGCTTCCACGGCGCCCTGCAGGCGGTCGCGCGCGAGAAGAAGGTCGACATCTCCGACTCGAGCGTGGGCTCACGGGTGCACCTGAGCAACATCGACGGCGGCTTCGAGCTCTCGGTCGAGCTCGAGGTCGTGCTCCCCAACCTCGATCACGAGCAGGCGCAGCAGCTCGCCGACGCCGCGCACCAGGTGTGCCCGTACTCGAAGGCGACCCGCGGCAACATCGAAGTGAAGGTCACCGCCTCCGACGATTGAGCCTCTTCGGGCGCCGAGCGCCCGCCGAAACACCGAGCCCCTGCCGAGAGTACGTGATCTTGGCAGGGGCTCGGTGTGTGGACGGGTGCTCGGTGCGGCGACAGGGGCTCGGCGTGGGCGTGGGCGTGCCGGCGCCCGATCGCGGGCTAGCGGCGCTCGTAGCGGCGGGCGCTGCCCTGCAGGCCGGCGAAGCGGAACGGCGCCTCCGTGACGCGCGGCGTCTCGACGTCGACGTTGCTCGGCAGCTCTCGGGCGTGCAGCTCGCGGTACTCGGGCACGCTGAGCGGCACCCGGGCGTCGAGCACCGACGTGAAGTGGTCGCTGCGCGATGCCGCGGCGGGCTGCACAATGCCCGTCAAGAACTCACTGACGCTGCCCGAGCCGTAGCTGAACATGCCGAGGCGCTTGCCGACGAGGTCGGGCTCGTGGTCGAGCACCGAGGCGACTCCGGCG
Organism: Leucobacter sp. NPDC077196; assembly: GCF_040687075.1. NCBI lineage: Bacteria > Bacillati > Actinomycetota > Actinomycetes > Micrococcales > Microbacteriaceae > Leucobacter > Leucobacter sp. NPDC077196. Next base: position 91,332 of record NZ_JBFBML010000008.1, on the reverse strand, counting down.
TAGAGCGAGGCGGTGTACGCGTTGCCGAGGCGGCGGTTGTAGATCGCGCCGGGTACGAGACCGTCGTCGCCGAGGTCCACGCCCGTGTGCTCACCCAGGCGGGCTTGCGCCTTGCGCGCCATCTTCGTGTAGGGCTGGTGGTACACGAGACGGTCGATGTCGGTGATGGCGGGGCCGCCGTGCGCGGCGAGGTCGTCCCAGGCGCCCGTCATGGCGTCGAGGTACGCCGAGATCGACAGCGCGCCGTCGACGATCGCGGTCGACGAGTCGTTCGGCCGCCAGAAGTCGTCGACGTCGGCCGAGAAGAGCCCTGAGGCGGGTTCGAGTTCGACGAGAGCCGGGTCGGCTCCGATGAGGATCGCTGCGGCGCCCGCGCCCTGCGTGGGCTCACCCGGCGAGTCCAGCGCGTAGCGCGCGATGTCGCTCGCGATCACGAGCACGCGCTCGTTCGGGTTGCGCTGCACCATGCCGACGGCGGCCTGGATCGCGGCGGTGCCGCCGTAGCAGGCCTGCTTGATCTCGGCGACGCGCACCTGCGGCGGTAGCCCGAGCAGCTTGTGCACGAAGACGCCGGCAGCCTTCGAATGGTCGAGACCCGACTCGGTCGCGAACAGCAGGGTGCGCACCCCGTCGAGCCCGTTCCGGTCGAGCAACGCGAGCGCGGCGGTGGCGCCCATGGTGACGATGTCCTCGTCAGCCGCGGGAACGCTGAACTCGTCTTGCCCGAGGCCGAGCCGGTACTTCGCCGGATCGACGCCCGTGGTCTCGGCGAGTGTACCGAGATCGAGCAGGTGGTGAGTGGTCGCCAGTTCGATGTCGTGAATGCCGATGGAGGTCATGCGTTCGGCGTCTCCTTCCGCTCGATGCGCAGGTGCGCAGCCATGAGTTCGCCCGGGTTCGTCTGCGCTGCGATGAGCGAGAGCTCGCCGCAGAGTACGGTGGCGGCCATGAGCTCGGCGAGACGGCGAGCGTTCTCGCCCGGCTCCCGATCCTCCCGGCAGCCGATGCGGGTCAGCGCTTCCTCGATGTGGGGCAGGTGCTTGCCGTTGCCGACCGTTCCCACGATGAGGTGGGGCACCGTGCACGAGAAGTACAGCCCCTCTTCCCGGTTCTCGGCGTAGGTGATCCCCTGCGATCCCTCGACGATGTTCGCCGCGTCCTGCCCCGTCGCCAGGTAGAAGCCGAGCAGCATGTTGGCGTAGTGGGCGTTCGCCGAGCGAATCGCGCCGGCGATGGTGCTGCCCACCAGGTTTTTGCGCACGACCATATCGGTGACGCGCTGGGCGTCGGTGCGCAGTCCGCTCGCGACGAGCTCGTGCGGAATCAGGATCTCCGCGACCACACTGCGGCCGCGTCCCAGAATCCCGTTGACGGCCGTCGCCTTCTTATCGGAGCAGTAGTTGCCCGAGATGGAGCCGTATTCGATCTCGAGCCCCCACGACAGGATGCGCTCCATGAGTGCATCGGCCGCGTTCGTCACCATGTTGTGGCCCGACGCGTCACCCGTGGTGAACGCGAAGCGGACGAACAGCAGGTTGCCCACGATCTCTGGGTGCGCCTCGAGCAGCTTCGCGTGACGGCTGCCAGCGGTAACGACCTCCTGCAACTCGCCGAAGCGGGCCTCGATGGTCTGCGCAGCGATCTGCGCACCGACAGCGCCACGCGCCGTGAAGAGCACGGAGCGGGTCATCCGCTCCCCGGTGACGACGGTGCGGATGCCGCCCTCGATGGCGCGGGAGACGCGAGCACCGCGTCCGACCGACGGCCAGAGCGGGGTCTCGTACGTGGCGAGTGGCACCGAAATCTCGCCGGTGACCGACGATCCGGTGATCCTGATCGGCCCGACCCAGCTGGTCGGGATCTCCGTGACAGTCTCGCGGTGGGCCTGTTCGGGAACGCTCATGGCTTCCTTCGTGAGTGAGTGCGGGCGTGCGGAATGAAGGTCATGGTCGGGGCGACTCCGACCGAAGAGCGAGTGCACTGATGTTAACGCCACGATCGGCGCAGAATTCCCGGAGCCTGCCGCGCAGGATGAGATCGGTGCCGAGCAGATCGTCACGGGTGACCGCGCCGAGCAGCGCGTACATGGCACGGGCGCGCAGCTTCCAGTCGTCGACGAGGGCGATGAGTCGTTCGGCACCGCCCGACTCGCCATCCTTGCCGATCGCGGCGAGGAAGGCGCCGGCGACACCGACGGCCTGGGCTCCCGCAGCGAGCGCCTTCACCACGTCGAACGGTGTGCGCACGCCGCCCGAGGCGAGCAGAGTCGGCGCGTTCTGCGGTGCGTCGAGCAGACTTGCGAGCGCTGACTGGCCGAAGCCGGCGAGCATCGCGTACTCCCCGGCCGACCGGCGCGCGTTCTCGATCCGCAAGAAATCGGTGCCGCCGCGGCCGCCGACGTCGGCGATGCCGACGCCGATCTCCGAGAGGTGGCGCAGCGCGCTGCGACTCAGGCCGAAACCGACTTCCTTGACGACGACGGGTACGGGCGAGGCGGCGGCGAGCTGTTCGATCGACGCGATCCACGAGGAGAAGTCGCGGGAACCCTCGGGCATCGCCGTCTCCTGCACCGCGTTGACGTGGATCTGCAGGGCGTTGGCGCCCAGCAACTCGACCGCTCTGGGGGCGTCCGATGCGGGCCGGCCGACGCCGAGGTTCGCCATGACGAAGCCGTCGGGGTTCTCGGCGCGAATCACCGCGAAGCCGCGAGCGGCGTCGGGGTTGTCGAGCGCGACCGACACCGACCCGCAGGCCATGGGGAGGCCCGTCTCGCGGGCCGCGATTGCGAGTTCGCGGTTGATGCGCGTCGTGCGCTCGGTGCCGCCGGTCATGCCGTTGACGTAGAAGGGCGTCTCCCAGTGCCACTCGCCGGCGGCGTGCCGGGGGCCGGCGCGGAAGGAGATGCCGACGCCCAGGTCGACGCGCTCGGCGTCGACGCCGTCGAGCGCCTGATGCACGAAGTCGAGGTCGTCGAACTCGTTGTGCGCCGCGCCGTCGCCCTGCTGGCCGAGCGCGAGGTCGACGTGCTCGTCCTTGCGCGCGGCGCGGGAGCCGTCGGTCGCAGGCGCGTGGAGATCGAGATCAGAATGCATCGACGCCTCCTGACGCGGGGTGCGGAGCGAGGCTGAGGCGACGGATGTCGTTGGCCTCCCACTCGCGCAAGATGGGGTCGGTCGCGAGATCCGCGTCCGCAAGCACGATACCGCAGTCGCCTCCGCCGGCGCCCGACGGCTTGCCCGCGGCCCCGTGCCGCTCCGCGATGTCGCAGAGCGCCTGGAGCTGCGGGGTTTCAATGGTGATGCCCGACGACGCGCTGAGACGCTGCAGCACCCGGCGTGCGCGGCCCAAGACGTCGGGCGCTCCCGCACCCCGCCGATCGAATGCGTCGACGAGCGCGTCGACGCACGTGCGGCTGTCTTCGACGAACGTCGGGTACGGCTGCAGCGGCGTGCGGCTCTCCGAGGTACGCACCTGCTCGACGAGACGCTCGGTCGAGGCCGGCGATCCCGTCCAGCCGACGAGCAGCTGCAGCGCGTCGGGGTGCGCGAGACGCGTCACGCCGCTTCCGGCCCACTGCGCTGCTGCGGCGAGCGTGGCAGAGACCCCGTGCAGGGAGCGGTGCGCGCGCAGCGCTCCGCGGTCGGGCGAGGCGTAGCGGATCCAGCCGCCGAAGGTGCTCGCCGCGAGGTCGCCGCCCGACGCGGTCGGTGCGACCTCGATGGTCGCCAGCAGGGCGAGCTTGAACCGATCTGCCTGGCTGAGTCCCAGAACGTAGAACTCGTCGAGCGCTGCGACCACCGCGACCGTCACCGCGGCCGATGAACCGAGCCCGAACTTACGGCCGCTGACATCGTCGAGCTCGCTGCTGATGTCGAGATCGTAATAGCGCGGCGGCAGGCTGAGCTCGGAGCGCAGCTGCTCGACGGCGGTGATCGCTGCGAAGACGTAGTCGTAGGGCTGGTGCTCGAGCACGATGCGGTCGCTCGCGTCGTCGCGCACCCACACCAGAGGCGATCGGCCGTAGGCGCTCGAACGCACGCGGCCCACCTGCGATCCCTCGCTGAGCTGCACTGTGATGTAGCGGTCGACCGCGACGATCACGGCGGGCTGCCCCGGGTCGACGACGGCGTACTCGCCGGCGATGTAGAGCTTGCCGGGCGCCCGCTGCTCGATCACGCGGCCACTCCCGCGTCGATCAGCTGCGCCCCCGCGCCGGCGCCCACGAGCCGCGCCGAGCCGAATCCCTGCAGCGCGTCGCGCAGGTCCTCCGCTTGATCGGGTCGCACGATGACGGCGACGTTCGGGCCGGCGTCCGCGGTCGAGTACGCCTCGAGCCCCTGCTCCCGCAGTGCAGCGACCGCGTCGAAGACGGCGACGCTCGTGGGAGCGAGGTAGCGAATGGGCGGGTCGCACGACTGGATCACCGCGTGCATGCGCAGGGCGTGCAACTCGGTGATGCGGCCGACGCGCGTGAAATCGTCGGCGGCGCAGGCCTCGAGCATCGCCGCGAGCGACTCCTCGGTCGATGAGATCCAGGCGGGGAAGAACGGTGACGTGAGTGCTGAGCGGCGCATGGCCGCGCGGCTCGAGACAGCCTTCTGAGCGGTGTCGACCGTGACGATCACCATCCGCATATCCGGTCCCGCGACGGCTTCGGCGTATGAGTGCGCGTCGTCGCCAGCGTGCCAGACGGCGAGCCCGTCGACGAGGCTGCGCGATGCGGATCCGGATCCCCGGCGCGCGAGGCGGCTGAGGTCGCGCCGGTCGAGGTCGAGTCCGTAGGCGCTGGCGGCAGCGGTGGCGAGGGCGGCGAATCCCGACGCCGATGAGGCGAGCCCGGCCCCCGTCGGCGCCTCGTTCGTGGAGGTCACGGTCGCGCGGGCCTCGGAGCCGGCGAGCTCGCGCACCCGGTCGAGGAACCGGGTGACCCGCCCCGTCGCGTCGGCGCTCGCGACCGCGCCATTCAGGCTGAACGTGTCGGTGTCGGTGTCGGTGCCGGTCGCATCGAGCGCGACGGTCGTGGTCGTGGGGAACGCGTCGAGTGTCAGCGACAGGCTGCCCGCAACGGGCAGGATGAGATCCTCGTCCTGCTTGCCCCAGTACTTCACGAGGGCGATGTTCGGGAAGGCGCGGGCGGTTGCGGTCGTCATGCGGTGGGAACCTCCACGGTCCAGGTGCGTTCGGCGCCGGCGCCGCGCATGGCGACTCCGATCTGCTCGGCGTGTGCGTCGGAGTCGGCGACCGCGATGATGCAGCCGCCGAGCCCTCCTCCGGTGAGTTTCGCTCCGGTCGCGCCGGCGTCGCACGCTGCGGCGACGATCGCGTCGAGACGATCCGAGCTGACGCCGACGCGATGCAGGATCGCGTGCGCTTCGCTCATCGCGGCGCCGATCGCGGCACGGTCGCCCGACGCGAGATCGTCGATCGAGTGCTCCGCGATCTCGGCGAGACGCGAGAGCAGGGCGTCGGTCGATGCCGGCTCGCGTGCCCGGAGCGCCTGCACAGATGCCACCGCCTGAGCGGTGGAGCCGGGGTGACCGGTGTCGGCGAACGCGAGGATCAGGGGCTCGCCGATGCGGATCGGTGCGACCGCGCCGCGGTTGAACCGGATGGCGCCGGTCGCCGCCACGGTGCGGGCGTCGATGCCGCTCGGCGTGCCGTGGGCGACGCGCTCCGCCGTCTGAATGAGGTCGAAGAGCGTCTCGCTGTCGAGCTCGGCGCCCGCGAGGTCGAACGCGGCGCGCGCGATGGCGGCCGCGACCGCGGCGCTCGAGCCGAGGCCTCGCTCGTGCGGAATGGAGCTCGCGATGGTCACGGTCGCGCCGGGCCCCTCCGCGTCCGCGCCGGCTGCGCTGCTGTTCGAGGCGGTGCTGCTGTTCGCTTCGCACCGCGCGAGTTCCGGCAGTCCGGCCCGCTCGAGGGCGGCGCGGATCACCGTGACGACCGGGGTGAGTCGCGCGGGCGCACCCGCGACCGGTCCCGTGTAGAGGGAGCTGGCGATCCGGAGCCCCGAAGGGCCGCCCACGTCGATCGTCGCCTCCGCAGTCAGGCTGTCGACGGGAATGGCGATGGCCGGGGCGCCGTAGACGACGGCGTGCTCACCGAAGAGAATTGCTTTCGCATGCGCGGCGCCGACTCCGCGGCGCGCGCCCGCTGCCGAAACCGGGGACGCCTGTACATCGTGCGGTTCCACGCGGGGGGTCTGGGACATTCGGATCCGTTTCGGTCGACTCCCGGGGGCGAAATCCGCGCTCGGGCACGCGTGAAGAGGGCCGGACACCTCCGTCCCCCTGCACGTCAGATCTCTTAGGGTATTCGCAACCGCCTGAAGATGCGACCCGGGTGCGGATGCCGGATTCCTCGTCACTTTCTTGAAAGACCAGATGAGGCCCGTGTTCAGAGGAGAAATCCGCTGTCGGCGGACGCAGCGGGGTCGCTGGTCGCGATTCCGCGCATCCCGATGTGCAGCAGCCTGCGGCGAACATCGGGCGCCCCGCGCGCTCGGGCGCGCTATTCTCCGAAGCATGAGCATGGGTGGAGGGCCGGTCGGGAGGGGATCCCGCGTTTCCGCGGGCGACGCCGAACTCCAGCGCAAGTTGAACCGCGACGCTCCGGCCGTCGAGGGGCTCGGGCGGCGCATCGCGGCACTGTTCCGGCCGTACCGCATGCAGCTCGTGGTCATCATCGCGCTCGTGCTGGTGTCGGCGGCGCTCGCCATCCTCCCGCCCCTGCTCACGCAGCGGGTGTTCGACGACGGCCTCTTCCCGCTCGACGGCGGCGGGCCGCACCTCACGGTGCTCGCCTGGCTCGTCGGGGCGATGATCGCCGTCTTCATCGTCTCCTCCGGGCTCGGGATCGTGCAGACGCTCTTCACGGCGCGCGTCGGCAACCGGGTGATGGGCGACCTCAGGGTGAAGCTCTTCTCCCATCTGCAGTCGATGGAGCTCGGCTTCTTCACCCGCACGAAGACCGGCGTGATCCAGTCGCGTCTGCAGAACGACGTGGGCGGCGTGGCGAACGTGCTCACGAACACCGTGTCGAACATTATCGGCAACACCGTCACAGTCGTCGCGGCAGCGGTGGCCATGCTGCTGCTGAGCTGGCAGCTGACGCTCATCGCGGTCGTCGTCATGCCGATCCTCGTGATCGCGCAGCGCCGCGTTGGGCAGATCCGGGCCAAGATCGCGGGTCACACGCAGGAATCGCTGTCGGAGATGAGTGCGATCACGCAGGAGGCGCTCTCGATCTCCGGCGTGCTGCTCGCGAAGACCTACTCGCGGCAGAGCACGGAGACGGAGCGGTACGCGGCCGAGAACCGCAACCAGATCGACCTGCAGGTGCGGCAGACCATGAGCGGGCAGCTGTTCTTCGCGCTCGTGCAGGTTTTTCTCTCGGCGGTGCCGGCGATCGTGTACCTGGTCTCGGGGTGGCTCATCGCGCGCGGCCAGGGGGAGGGGTTCGATCCGGGCATCACCGCCGGCACCATCGTCGCGTTCACCACGGTGCAGTCGCGGCTGCTCTTCCCGCTCATCGCGCTCATGCGCATCACGCTCGACCTGCAGACCTCGCAGGCGCTGTTCGCCCGCATCTTTGAGTACCTCGACCTGAAGCCGGCCATCGTCGATGCCTCCGATGCCCGCGAGCCGTCGGATGAGCCCGGCCGCGCGGGCCGCATCGAGTTCGACTCCGTCTCCTTCCGCTACCCCGACGCGGGGCCCGACGATCGGCCCACGCTCGACTCCGTGTCGTTTCACGTGGAACCGGGGGAGTTCGTGGCGTTCGTGGGCGCATCCGGATCGGGCAAGACGACGATCGGGTCGCTCGTGCCGCGCCTGTACGACGCCTCCTCTGGCAGCGTGCGCTATGGCGACGACGATGTGCGCGAACTGCGCCAGGAGGGGCTGATGGATCGCATCGGCGTGGTGACGCAGGAGCCCTACCTTTTCCACGCCTCGGTGCTGGCCAACCTGCAGTACGCGAAGCCTGACGCGTCACTGCACGAGGTGCAGGCCGCCGCGCGTCTCGCGAACATCCACGACACAATCGAGAGTTTCGCCGACGGATACGACACCATCGTGGGCGAGCGCGGCTACCGACTCTCGGGCGGCGAGAAGCAGCGCATCGCGATCGCCCGTGTGCTGCTCAAGAACCCGCGCGTGCTGGTGCTCGACGAAGCGACGAGCGCGCTCGACACCGTCAACGAGCGCATCGTGCAGCACGCCCTCGAAGATGCGCGCAGCGGCCGCACCACCATCGCGATCGCGCACCGCCTCTCGACGATCGTCGACGCCGACCGCATCTACGTCGTCGGCGGCGGGCGCATCCTGGAGCACGGCACGCATCAGCAGCTGCTCGCCCTCGGCGGCGCCTACGCCGAGCTCTACGACCAGCAGCAGTAGCGCGGCGCTCGGCGGTTGCGCTGCCCCCCCCCCAATTTGCGAGCGGGGTCACTCTTCGTGCGTGTCGGCACCGCAACACCCACGAAGAGTGACCCCGCTCGCAAATGGGTCGCTCGCAGAGGGGGGGTGACGGGCGGCGCGGCGGGCGGCCGTGACTAGCCGCGGGCGGCGAGCAGATCCGCCCCCGTCAGCGAGGTCGCCACCGACAGGGTGACCCGAAGGGCCTCATCCGACGGAAGACGGCCGGCCACGACCGGGATCGCGATGCCGTCTTCGACCGCGAGAATCGCCCGGGCCGTCTCCAGGGCTCCGTAGGGCAATCGCATCGTCCCCTCCGCGACGCCCTGGTCGAGGATCTCGCCGAAGAGTCGCAGCTGCTCGGTCTCGAACTCCAGCCCGGAGGCGACGATCCGCTCTTGCCTGATGGCGAGCGCGGAGAGCTCCATCAGCAGCACGGTGGCGGCGCGCGAGCTCGTGCCTGCGTGCGGAACGCCCAGCGCGATGCACTCGATGAGGCGCTCTACCGCTGGTGCGATCTCGGAGACCAGCTGCCGGCGCCGTGTCAGGTACTGCTCGGTCGCCGTCTCATAGGTGTCGGCGTAGAGGTCGGCGAGATCCGGGTAGTAGTAACTGACGGCGGCAGGGGTGAGCGATGCCGCCTCGGCGATGTCGACGAGGCGAGCACCTGCCTGGCCCCGTTCGATGAGGAGACGGGATGTGACCGATACGAGCTCCCGCTTGCGTGCTTCTTGATTGCGGGGGCGGGCCATGGGTTCATTCTTCCAGACGCGCAGGCCGAGAGCGTTGACACGCGCGCATTAGTTATTTAAAGTTTCAGTAATTAATGGAAGGAAGGCTATGAGCCGATCACTCGGTGTTGCGCTGGTGCAGCACCACGCCACCACACTGTCCGATTTCGAGGAGCATCTCAGAAGGAGCACCGCCGCCCACCCCGAGATGACACTCTGGGTCTACCCCGAATTGCACCTCGATACCCCGGTCGGTTCACCCGACATCGAGCGCCTCGCCCGGCCACTCAGCGATGAGCGGTTCGTTCGGCTCGCCGCCCTCGCCGCTGAACTCGGCATCTGGCTCGTTCCCGGTTCCTTCTACGAGCGCGCCGAAGACGGCCGCGTGCACAACACGGCCGTGGTGTTCGGTGCCGACGGCGACGTGCACGCGACGTACCGGAAGATCTTCCCGTGGCGCCCGGCAGAGGTCTGCGCTCCCGGCGGGGAGTTCACCGTCTTCGACATGCCGGGCTACGGCCGCATCGGCCTCTCCATCTGCTACGACATCTGGTTCCCGGAGCACGCACGCCACCTGGCGTGGGACGGGGCTGACCTCATCCTGAATCTGGTCCAGACCAACACGAGCGACCGCGATCAAGAGCTCGCGATCGTCCGCGGGAACGCGATCATGAACCAGGTGTGGATCGCCTCCGTGAACGCGGCCGCACCGACGGGGCGGGGCCGGTCGCTCGTGGTGGATCCCGACGGCGCGACCCGCATGAGCTCCGCGACCGCCGAACAGGAGATCCTCACCGCCGTGATCGATTTCGGGCAGGTGGAGGCGGTGCGAGCATTCGGCACCGCAGGAGTCTCCCGGCCCTGGTCGCAGTTCCGGGCGAGTGATGCTCCGATCGACCTCCCGCTGTACGGAGGGCGCATCACGCCGACGAATTGGACGCCCCGCCGATCGGAGACGAACGCATGAGCGCCGACACCGCGCTGCAGACGGCACAACCCGCGAAGCTTCTCCCGCGCCTCGGCCTGCTCGGGGTCGTGTTCTTCGGGCTCGCATACATGTCCCCGAGCATCGTCACCTCGACCTTCGGCGTCGTCTCCGAGACGAGTCGGGGCGCCGCACCCACGGCGTACCTCGTGGCCACTGCGGCGATGCTCCTCACCGCGGTCGCCTACGCGGTGCTCGCGCGGGCCTACCCCACTGCCGGATCCGCCTACACCTACGTCGGCAAGACGCTCGGCCGCGTCGTGGGGTTCTTCGCGGGATGGGTGATCCTGCTCGACTACCTGTTCCTGCCGATGGTGGCCTGGCTGATCCAGTCGACCTATCTGCACGCGCAGTTCCCGGGAATTCCGCTCTGGGTGTGGCTGCTCGTCAACGTGGGCGCGACGACGGTGATCAACCTGCTGGGCATCGCGCTCGCCGATCGCGTGAACATCGTCCTCACGATCACCGCGATGGCGTCCGTCGCCGCCCTCGTCATCGTGCTGCTCCTCTTCCTCGGCCGAGAGGCCGGCGGGGCTCCGTCGACCGCGATGTGGAACGAGCAGACGAACATCGTCGCAGTCAGTTCGGCTGCTGCCGTCGCCGCGTACTCGTTCCTCGGCTTCGATGCGATCAGCACCCTGAGCGAGGAGACGAAGCACCCGCGGCGAGACATCCCTCGGGGAATCGTGCTGGCCGTGCTCATCGGCGGGTGCATCTTCGTCGGGGTGTCGTTCCTCATGCAGCTCGTGCACCCGGGCGGCGTGTTCGAAAACGCTGATACCGCGGGATACACCCTGTCGATCTTCGCCGGCGGCGCCGCGTTCACGAACGTCAACAATCTCGTGAGCGTGATCGCAGGATTCGGATCGGGCCTCGCCATCCAGGCCACATCGAGTCGCCTGCTCTTCGTGATGGGACGCGACGGCGTGCTTCCCCGCGCGGTGTTCGGGCGGCTCAGCTCCGCGTTCCGCGTGCCGTGGATCAACATCCTCCTGATCGGCGCGATCGGCATGCTGGGCATGCTGCTCGACATCGGCAAGGCGACCGCCTACATCAATTTCGGGGCCTTCCTGGCGTTCGCGCTCGTGAACATCGCGTTCCTCGTCTGGATCTGGCGGAATGCCGCGCCCGCCCGGCCGATCGCGGTCACCGTGCTGCTGAGCGTGATCCCGGTCGCCGGCTTCGCGGTCGACCTGTATCTGTTCTCGAAGCTGCACCCGGAGGCGTACGCGATCGGCGGCGCATGGTTGCTGCTCGGCGTCGTCATGCTCGCCGTCGCCACGCGCGGCTTCCGGCGCCCCGTTCCGGTGCTCTCGGAGCGCTGAGCGGCCCGCCAGCCGACCCCCCCTTGCGAGCGGGGTCACTCTTCGTGCGTGTCGAACCCGCAACACCCACTAAGAGTGACCCCGCTCGCAGTTTTGGGTGGGCGGGCGGGTGGGTTGGCGGGCGCGGGCGCAGGCGCACCCTGCGGCCGGCATCGTAGGATCGTGACCGTGCGGAACATCACCCAGTCACGGAAGCTCGCAGGCGTGCGCTACGACGTGCGCGGCCCGATCCTTCAAGAAGCCGAGCGCCTGGAGCGCGAGGGGCATCAGATCTTGAAGCTCAACATCGGCAATCCGGCGCCCTTCGGGTTCGAGGCGCCGCCCGAGATCGTCGAGCGTCTGCAGCAGGCGCTCACCGAGGCGCAGGGCTACAGCGATTCGCGGGGCATTCTGACCGCTCGCGAGGCGGTCGCCCGGTATTACGCAGACGAGGGTGTCGCGGGCATCACCCCTGACGACGTGTTCATCGGCAACGGCGTGAGCGAGATGATCTCGCTGGTCGTGCAGGCGCTCGTCGACGAGGGTGACGAGATCCTCGTCCCGTCTCCCGACTACCCGCTGTGGACGGCGCAGGTCACACTGTCGGGGGCTCGCGCCGTGCACTACCCGTGCGACGAGTCGAACGGGTGGATGCCGGATCTCGAGGCGATCGAGCGCCTCGTCACGCCCGCGACCAAGGGCATCGTGCTCATCAACCCGAACAATCCGACGGGTGCGGTGTACTCGGCCGAGTTGGTGCGCGGGTTCGCGGCGCTCGCCGAGCGGCACGGCATCGTGCTGATGGCCGACGAGATCTACGAGCGCATCCTGTACGAGGGGGCGCAGCACGAGCACGCGGCGCTGCACGTGCGCGACACGCTCTGCCTCACCTTCAGCGGCCTCTCGAAGGCGCAGCGCGTCGCGGGCTACCGGGCGGGCTGGCTCGCGATCTCCGGCGACCGCGATCGCGCCCGAGACTTCCTCGAAGGCCTGCAGCTGCTCGCGAACATGCGCATGTGCGCGAACGTCCCCGCGCAGCACGCGATCCCCGTGGCGCTCTCACCCGCGTCGAACTGGTCGGGCATCGCCGAGCTCTGCGCTCCGGGAGGGCGCCTCCGCGATCAGCGCGACACCGCACACCGACTGCTCACCGAGATTCCCGGCGTCAGCTGCGAGCTGCCCGGCGGCGCGATGTACCTCTTCCCGCGGCTCGACCCAGAGGTGTACCCGATCGTCGACGATCAGCGGTTCGTCATCGATGTGCTGCGGGCGACCCATGTGCTGGTGACGAACGGCAGAGGGTTCAACCTGCCGACGCCCGATCACCTGCGCTTCGTGACGCTACCGGCGATTCCGGTGCTCACCGAAGCGATCGGGCGCATCGGCGAGTATCTCGGGACGCGGCGGGCGTGAGCGTCAGAATCTTCGCCGTCGGCAAGAAGCACGAGAGCTGGGTCGCCGACGGCATCGGCCGGTACGAGAAGCGGCTGCGCAAGCCGTTCGACGTGGCGTGGCATCTGCTGCCGCATTCGTCGCGGGAGGGCGACGCGGCCCGGGCCGAGGAGTCCGACCGGCTGCTCGGCAAGCTGGATCGCGACGCGTTCGTCGTACTGCTCGACGAACGCGGCCGCAATGTCGATTCTCCGTCGCTCGCGCGCACCCTGCAGGGGGCGTTCGATTCGGGCAAGACGGTCACGGTGATCATCGGCGGTGCGTACGGCGTGGACGACCGGGTGCGGTCGCGCGCCGACTTCGTGTGGAGCCTCTCTCAGCTCGTCTTCCCGCACCAGCTCGTGCGCCTCATGCTCGTCGAGCAGCTGTATCGTTCGCAGGAGATATCGGCGAACCGCTCGTACCATCACGTGTGATGCGATCCGGATCGCCCGCAGTTCTCCGCTCTCCAGGAAGGTCCGCAATGCCGCGTTCGCCCCGCCTCGCCGTCGTCGGCAGCATCAACATCGATCTCATCGCTCGCACGGCGACGCTGCCGCGCCCGGGGGAGACGGTGGGCGGGGGATCCTTCTCGCGATTGCCGGGCGGCAAGGGCGCGAATCAGGCGATCGCCGCCGCAGCGCTCGGGATTGCGACGCGCCTGATCGGCGCGGTGGGCGATGACGCGGATGGGGCGCTGGTGCGCGCGGCGCTCGTGGCCGCAGACGTCGACGAGAGTTCCGTGCGCACGGCGAGCGAGCCGACCGGTGTTGCACTGATCGGCATCGACGCCGCCGGGGAGAACCAGATCAGCGTGTGCCCCGGGGCGAATGACGCGGTGACGGTCCCGGCTGATGCGTTTGCGCACGGCGAGGCGGTGCTCGTGCAGCTCGAGGTGCCGATGGCAGCCGTCGTCGATGCGGCGCGGGCCTGCACAGGGTTCTTCGCCGTCAATGCGGCCCCCGCTGCTGAGCTGCCGGGCGAGGTGCTGCAGCGGGCGGATCTCGTGATCGTGAACGAGACCGAGTTCGCGGCGATCCCCGCGCTGCACGGGGGCGGCTCGGGATCCGGTGCGGGATCCGGCTCCGGCTCCGGTCGCTCTGCCCGGCCCCTCGTGGCCGTCAGTCTCGGGGCCGATGGTGCGAAGCTGCTGCGCGACGGCGTCGAGGTAGCGCGTGCGTCATCTCAGGCGGTGGCGGTGCGCAGCACCGTGGGGGCGGGAGACGCGTTCTGCGCCGCGCTCGTGGCCGCGCTCATCAGCGGCGTGGCTGAGGACGCGGCGCTCGCAGCAGCTTGCGCAGTGGGCGCCGCCGCGGTCGCCGACGAGCGCTCGCAACCCGCGTTGCAACCCCTGGCCGCGTATCTCCCCGCCGGCGTCTCACCGGGCGACGCTTCACGCCGGTGAGGTTTCGCCGCGGTCGGCTTTGCAGCTCGATCTCGGCATCGCCGATCCTGACCCCATCTGCTGCTGGCTGATGACGCTCAACTTTCCGTTCGGTTCGAGCACGACCGCGCCGACCAGTGCGACGTCGCCGTACCCGCCGCCGCGCACGGCCTGCAGCACCTGCGACTCGGTGAGCCGATTCGACTCGATCGCGTCGCGGTCGATCTGCCCGTCGGCGACCAGCACCACCGAGTGGGACGTCACCATTCGGCTGAACCAGCGGAAGCGCGCAGAAAGCCAGGCGACGAGGAACTGCAGGCCTGCCAGCAGTGCGAAAGCGGTCGCGCCTTCAGTCCATGAGACGTCCGAGCTGAGCAGGATCGTGGCGAGCGTGGAGCCGAGCGCCACGGTGACCACGAAGTCGAACGCGTTCATCTGGCTCAGCGTCCGTTTTCCGAGCACACGAAGCGCTATCACCAGAAAGCCGTAGGCCGCCGCCCCGACGATGATCGTGCGGATGACATCGCTCCATGAATCGAACCACATGGTGTACTCCCTTTCTCTGCGCAATGCCGTGCGCGGGCAGCGACGGCGGTACTCCACGTTTGCACGGCGCTGGAGCGATGTCCTGCCGCTTGCGTGCGAGCGGTGTGAATGCAATGGGCCGGCTGGTGCCTCATGAATGTCGGTGGGTGCCGCGATCATCGAGACATGATCCCCTTCCGCCTCTCAGCCCGGCTGCAACCGCGTTCGGCGGCGACCCCTGCCCTCGCGGCTGTGGCCCCGCGCGCGGCGGTCGGCGCTGGGGTGCCGGCGCAGGAGGCCTCGCAGGGTGCGGTCGTCGTTCCCTGGCGGGTGGCGCGGCGGTCGGCGAGCGGGGTGATCGAAGTTGAGAACACGAGCGCGATGGCTCTGGATGCGGTCCGCTTCTCCCTCGCGGGCGATGGGCTGCTGGGCCTGTCTCTGCCGCGCACCGTGCTGCCCGGTGAGCGGCTGCGTGTTGTGCTGCGCGGCTCACGAGCCGAGATTGCCTCCAGCGCTCCCGATGCGCTGCTCGTGCTGCGTTGGTTTCAGGCCGACGGAAGGGAGCTGCTGTGGCCCGTTTCGGTGAATTGAGAGGTGCTCATCCGACGCCTCGGCCGACACGCCGAGACGTGTGTGGAAAGTGGAATTTTTTGGGGCCGGCGACGTTGTGGATAAGTGAGGGAGAAGTGCGAAACCGCGCCGAAAGTTCTCCCCAATCCGGCTCCCAGATCCGGGAAAAGTCGGTGCAAAACTACATTGGTGTAACTACATCATGTTGTGGTCGGCCCCGGTGTGGTTCACTAGATGTAGTGCCTCGGTCGGGGCGGAAGAGATTTTTACCGAAGGGCGTGACATGGCGATCACCGTATACACCAAGCCGTCGTGCGTGCAGTGCACGGCGACCTACCGGGCGCTCGACAGCAAGGGCATCGAGTACGACATTCTCGATCTCTCGCAGGACGAGACGGCGCTCGAAGCGGTGAAGGAGCTCGGCTACCTGCAGGCTCCCGTCGTGGTGACCGACGATGAGCACTGGTCGGGCTTCCGCCCCGACAAGATCTCGGAGCTCGCGGGTCGTCTCGCGTAACGATGACGTGATGGGGCGGGGACACGCGTGGTTCTCGCCCCACTCAGTTTGTTCGGCGCTATGCCGGCGCGGCGCCGGTGATCTGTCGGAGAGCAAGGAGGAGCGCATGGCGGATCTCGTCTACTTCTCCAGCGTCTCGGGCAACACGCGCCGCTTCGTCGAGAAGCTCGGCCGTCCGGCCGAGCGGATCCCGCTCCGTGCAAGCGACGAACCGCTCCGGGTCACCGAACCCTACGTGCTGCTGCTGCCGACATACGGGGGCGGCCCAGAAACACGAGCCGTGCCGAAGCAGGTCATCAAGTTCCTCAACGTCGAGGAGAACCGCAAGCACCTGCGCGGGGTGATCGCCGCGGGCAACACCAACTTCGGTGAGGCCTACGGAATCGCCGGCGACATCATCGCCAGGAAGTGCCAAGTGCCCTTCCTCTACCGATTTGAACTCTTTGGAACGCCGGACGACGTCATCGCCGTCCAAGAAGGATTGGAACAGTTTTGGTCTCGACAGTAACCGCCGCTGACACCGCGAGTGCAGTGATGGAGCCCGGCCACGAATCGTCGAAGATCAGCGACATGGATTATCACGCGCTGAACGCGATGCTCAATCTCTACGACGCCGACGGCAACATTCAGTTCGACCGCGACCGTGAGGCTGCGCGTCAGTACTTCTTGCAGCACGTCAACCAGAACATGGTGTTCTTCCACAACTTCGACGAGCGCATGCGCTACCTCATCGACAACGACTACTACGAGTCGGCGCTGATCGAGCAGTACGGCGTGCCATTCATCGAAGAGCTGACGAACGAAGCGTACGCGATGAAGTTCCGCTTCCCGACCTTCCTCGGCGCGTTCAAGTTCTTCACCTCGTACGCACTCAAGACGTTCGACGGCAAGCGCTACCTCGAGCGCTTCGAGGATCGGGTCGTCATGTCGGCGCTCGGCCTCGCCGAGGGCGACCGCGAACTCGCCCGCGGTCTCGTCCGCGAAATCGTGTCGGGCCGATTCCAGCCGGCGACGCCCACCTTCTTGAACCTCGGCAAGGCGCAGCGCGGCGAGCTCGTCTCCTGCTTCCTGCTGCGCATCGAAGACAACATGGAGTCGATCTCGCGCGGCATCAATTCCTCGCTGCAGCTCTCGAAGCGCGGCGGCGGCGTCGCGCTGCTGCTCTCGAACATTCGCGAGACCGGCGCTCCGATCAAGAAGATCGAGAACCAGTCCTCGGGCATCATCCCCGTGATGAAGCTGCTCGAAGACAGCTTCAGCTACGCCAACCAGCTCGGCGCGCGTCAGGGCGCCGGCGCCGTCTACCTCTCGGCGCACCACCCCGACATCATGCGATTCCTCGACACCAAGCGCGAGAACGCCGACGAGAAGATCCGCATCAAGACGCTGTCGCTCGGCGTCGTGATCCCCGACATCACGTTCGAACTCGCCAAGAAGGGCGAGGACATGTACCTGTTCTCGCCGTACGACGTCGAGCGCGTCTACGGCGTGCCCTTCGGCGACATCGCGATCTCCGAGAAGTACGCCGAGATGGTCGACGACGCGCGCATCAAGAAGACGAAGATCAACGCGCGTCACTTCTTCCAGACGATCGCCGAGCTGCAGTTCGAGTCGGGTTACCCCTACATCGTGTTCGAAGACACGGTGAACCGGGCGAACCCCATCAAGGGCCGCATCAACATGTCGAACCTGTGCTCCGAGATCCTCCAGGTCAACACCCCGACCACGTACAACGAGGATCTGAGCTACGGCGAGATCGGCAAGGACATCTCGTGCAACCTCGGCTCGATGAACATCGCGGCGGCGATGGACGGCGGCAACCTCGGCGGCACCGTCGAACTCGCGATCCGCGCCCTCACCTCGGTCAGTGATCAGAGCCACATCTCCTCCGTGCGCTCGATCGAGGACGGCAACGATCAGTCGCACGCCATCGGTCTCGGCCAGATGAACC
Organism: Leucobacter sp. NPDC077196; assembly: GCF_040687075.1. Taxonomy (NCBI): domain Bacteria; kingdom Bacillati; phylum Actinomycetota; class Actinomycetes; order Micrococcales; family Microbacteriaceae; genus Leucobacter; species Leucobacter sp. NPDC077196. The sequence continues at coordinate 73,517 of NZ_JBFBML010000008.1, read as the reverse complement.
TGCACGGCTACCTCGCTCGTGAGCACGTGCACTACGGCTCAGAAGAGGGCATCGACTTCACGAACATCTACTTCTACACCGTGCTGTTCCACGCGCTGCAGGCCTCGAACCGCATCGCGATCGAACGAAAGAGCGTCTTCGGCGGCTTCGAGGACTCGCAGTACGCGTCGGGCGAGTTCTTCGACAAGTACACCGAGCAGGAGTGGGCGCCGGCGACGGCGCGCGTCGCCGAGCTGTTCCAGCAGGCGGGCATCGTGATCCCGAACCAGGCGGACTGGCTCGAGCTCAAGGCCAGCGTGATGCAGCACGGCATCTACAACCAGAACCTGCAGGCCGTGCCGCCGACCGGCTCGATCTCGTACATCAACAACTCGACGAGCTCGATCCACCCGATCGCGTCGAAGATCGAGATCCGTAAGGAAGGCAAGCTCGGGCGCGTGTACTACCCGGCTCCCTTCATGACGAACGAGAACCTCGAGTACTACACCGACGCGTACGAGATCGGCCCGGAGAAGATCATCGATACGTACGCCGCGGCCACGCAGCACGTCGATCAGGGCCTGTCGCTCACGCTGTTCTTCAAGGACACGGCGTCGACGCGCGACATCAACAAGGCGCAGATCTACGCATGGCGCAAGGGCATCAAGACCATCTACTACATCCGCCTGCGCCAGCTCGCGCTCGAGGGCACGGATATGTCGGAGTGCGTCAGCTGCATGCTGTGATGCGCCCGACCCGCGCATAGGTATCGAGAATCCACCGGAGTAGAGAGAACCCGATGAACTTCAAGCTGGGCCACGCCGTGCAGGCGATCAACTGGAACCGGATCCAAGACGACAAAGACCTCGAGGTCTGGAACCGTCTCGTCAACAACTTCTGGTTGCCCGAGAAGGTGCCGCTGTCGAACGACGTGCAGTCGTGGGCGACTCTGACGCCGCAGGAGCAGCTGCTCACCATGCGCGTGTTCACGGGCCTCACCCTGCTCGACACCATCCAGGGCACGGTCGGCGCCGTGTCGCTGATCCCCGACGCGATCACCCCGCACGAGGAGGCCGTCTACACGAACATCGCGTTCATGGAGTCGGTGCACGCGAAGAGCTACTCGTCGATCTTCTCGACGCTCTGCTCGACGCAGGAGATCGACGACGCGTTCCGCTGGTCGATGGAGAACCCGAATCTGCAGAAGAAGGCGCAGATCATCACCGACTACTACGAGGGTGACGATCCGCTGAAGCGCAAGGTCGCCTCGACGCTGCTCGAGTCCTTCCTCTTCTACTCGGGCTTCTACCTGCCGATGTACTGGTCGAGCCACGCCAAGCTCACCAACACGGCAGACCTGATCCGCCTCATCATCCGCGACGAGGCCGTGCACGGGTACTACATCGGCTACAAGTTCCAGAAGGGCCTCGAGAACGAGACCGAGGAGCGCCGCCAGGAGCTCAAGGACTACACGTTCTCGCTCATGTACGAGCTCTACGAGAACGAGGTCAAGTACACCGCGGACCTCTACGATCCCGTCGGCCTGACCGAGGACGTCAAGAAGTTCCTCCACTACAACGCCAACAAGGCGCTGATGAACCTCGGATACGAGCCGATGTTCCCGAAGGAGATGACCGACGTCAACCCGGCCATCCTGTCGTCGCTCTCGCCCAACGCCGACGAGAACCACGACTTCTTCAGCGGCTCGGGCTCGTCGTACGTCATCGGCAAGGCCGTCGCCACCGAAGACGAGGACTGGGACTTCTAAGATTTCTTCCTAGAGGCCCCGCCTAAATACCTGTTCACGCCCCTGATCCGCGAGTTTTCGCAGATCAGGGGCGTTTTCGTGTCTCCCAGCCAAAAGCTAGCCATATCGAATGTCACCTAAACATGCAGCAGCCCCGGTTGCGTATCGACCCCTGCGACCAGTGCCCCCTCCTGTGACGGCGGGTTGGCCAGCGAAGCTGCGAATGTCATGCTCGTCATAGACGGGATTCCCTTCCAACGGTGATGAACGTCACCGCGAGTCGGATGGGTGCAGACAGCACAAAGATGAGACGACTTCCCGGTCAGGCTCCTATCAAGTCATGTTCCCGCCCGGCCCGCAGCGCCCCCGGCGTCGACGGACAGATCCACAAAAAGACAGCCGCGAACGGCGTCCGTGTAATTACGGGTCACGCCGGCGCCGGAGCCTCGTCGCCGGAATGATCGTGGAGGGGCGGGATGCTCAGCCCGCGGCGGGCAGAGTGGGCTGCTGCTGGGTGATGCAGTGGATGCCGCCGCCACGGTCGAAGAGCGGACGGGCGTCAACCGTGGTGACCGTGCGGCCGGGGTAGGACTCGCTCAGGATGGCGCGGGCGCGGGCGTCGGCCACGTCGTCGCCGAAGCCGCACGCGATCACGCCGCCGTTGACGACGAGGTGGTTCACGTAGCTCCAGTCGACGAATCCGTGGTCATCGCGCAGCGTCGACGGTGCCGGCAGAGCCGTGATCTCGACCGTGCGTCCGAGTGCCGAGAACTGCGACTCCAACTCGCCGCGCAGGACCTCCATCACCTGCGCGTCCGGGTGCGCGGCGTCGAGCTGGTCGTGCAGCAGTACCCGGTCCGGAGCGGTGAACGTGGCCACGATGTCGACATGCCCGTTCGTGCCGAGGTCGTCATAGTCGCGCGTCAGCCCCTGCGAGAGCCAGATCGCCTGGTCGGCGCCGATCGTGCGCGCCATCTCCGCCTCGACGCGCGCGCGGTCGGCGAGCGGATTGCGGCGGGGGTCGAGCTGGACCGTCTCCGTCAGGAGCACGGTACCGGCGCCGTCGACGTGCAGTCCGCCGCCCTCGGCAACCAGGAGGGAGGAGATGACCTCTGCGCCGATCGCCTCGCCGACGATGCGGGCGACCTGCGCGGATTTCTGCCACTCGGCCCACGCCGGGGCTCCCCAGCCGTTGAAGACCCAGTCGACGGCCCCGAGCACGTCGGGCCGGTCGTCGTCGATGACGAAGGTGGGGCCCATGTCGCGCATCCAGAACTCGTCGACCGGTGCCTCGAGGATCTCGATCGAGGAATCGAGCATGCGCCGCGCGCGGGCGATCTCGGTCGGGTCGACCACCATCGTCACGGGCTCGAACTCGATGATGGCGTGGGCGACCGCCGTCCAGGCCACGTAGCCCTCTTCACGCGCCGCGGCGGTGTCGCCGAGCGTGAAGCCCTCGCGGGGGAAGGCCATCCAGGTTCGGGTGTGTTCTGCGGTCTCTGCCGGCATGCGCCACATGGTGGTTCCTATCTCGGGGGATGTCTGTCGGGAGTGCGAAGCGAAGGGGAGGTCACCAGCCGGTCGCGAGAACGTGCGCGACGGCATCTGCGAAGTAGTCGACCGACTCGCGGGTGACACACAGCGGTGGCTTGATCTTGAAGACGTTGAGATGATCGCCGGTCGGCTGCATGATCACCCCTCGTTCCAGCAGCCGGTCACAGATCGCGGCCGTGTCGCGGGTCGCCGGCTCGAGGGTTTCGCGGTCGAGGACGAATTCGAGCCCCAGGTAGAGTCCCGACCCGTGGACGGCGCCGATGATCGGATGCTCGGATGCGAGCGCCTCGAGGCGGGACCGCAGGTGGGCGCCGACCTGTCGTGCGTTCTCCTGCAGGTTCTCGTCGCGGATAATGTCGAGCACCGTCAGGCCGATCACGGACGACAACGGAGAGCCGCCGGTGGAGGAGAAGAAGTAGCCCTGTGTGCGGTAGCGGTCGGCGATCTCTCGACGGGTGATGACCGCGCCGATGGGCTGACCGGCGCCGATGGACTTCGCGACGGTGACGATGTCGGGAACGGCGTCCTGCTGCTGGAAGCCCCAGAACCACTCTCCGAGTCGCCCGAATCCCACCTGCACCTCGTCGGCGATCGCGATCCCGCCCTGCCGGCGGACCGCGGCGTACACCTCGCGCAGATAGCCGTCGGGTAGAGCCACGCCGCCGGCGTTGCCGAAGTACGACTCGCAGATGAATCCGGCGGGGGGCGTCCCGGCATCTGCGAGCCCGTCGATGACCTGCACCGCCTCGGGGGCGTAGGCCACCGCATCGGCGCCGCAGTGTGTTCCGCGATACGGATTGGCCGCCGCGACGGTGTGCACCCATTTCGGGCGTGAGCCGACGGCTGCGGGATTGTCGGCCACCGAAGTGGAGACCGCATCGCTGGCGAAGGTCCACCCGTGGTACGCCTCGCGCATGGCGACCATGTCCTGTCGGCCGGTAGACGCCTGGGCGAGGCGGATGGCGAGGTCGACCGCTTCGGAGCCCGAGTTCACGAAGAACACGGTGTCGAGCTCATCCGGCAGGGTCGCGGCGATCCGCTCGGCGTACTCGGTGATCGCCCGGTAGTGGAATCGGGAGTTCGTGTTGAGCAGACGCAGCTGCCGGTGCGCCGCCTCGGTGATGCGGGGGTGGGCGTGACCCACCGACGCGATGTTGTTGACCATGTCGAGGTACACCCGGCCGTCGACGTCGATGAGGTACTCGCGCCATCCCCGCTCGATCCGGGGCGGACGCGCGTAGTAGTGCTCCTGGACCTCTGCGAGCACGGCCTCGCGGCGGCCGAGCACGTCGTCGCCGTCCTCGTCGGCCGTGGCCGGGGGAGTGAGGCCGAACGCCGCGGCAGGGTCGCCGAGCACGGTTCTCCACCCCGCCGCCATGCCGGCGGTGACGCGCTCCGGCGCCTCCACGACATCAGCCCCCTGCCGCTGCACGAAGAGGCGCGTGCGGGCGGGAAGGACGCGATCGTCGCCGGAGGAGGGAAGTCCGGAGATCGTGAGGGTCTCTCCGCCGTCGGACACGGCGATCGTGCCCGGTCGGATCGTCGTCGTGCCGTCGATCCGCGAGATCGGCGTCGGCTGCGCGAGCCAGAGAGTGACACCGGTGGGGATCGTCGCCGGTGCTTCCGGGGTGCGCGCGGGCGCCTCGGTGAGCACAGCCTGCCACGCCGGAAGGAACACCGCGTCGGCCCCGTCGTCCAGCGACGCCAGCGCCGCGTCATCGAGAGCGCCCTGCGCCGACCAGCGTCCCTCGTCGTTCAGGGGGGAGATCGTCCCGGCGTCGAGCGCGGTCACCCGATCGAATGTGGCGAGCGGCGCGCCGTTCCAGACCTCGTCGGGCGCACCCCGGTGGCCCAGCGAATCCAGGATCACGGCGTTCATCACTCGTGACGGCACCGATGCCGCGACCTCGAGAATGAGCATTTCGCGCTCCAGCGCGTCGCCCGCATAGGAGTTCGCGTCGTCGAGGCGCACCTGCTGACGGCCGCTGAGTGCGAGCACGGCGCCTCGCAGCACGACGAGAGGCCACAGCGCGGTGAGTTCGTTCACGTCGAGCGGGCGGAGCTCATGGAACGCCCGTATCGCGGGGAGGGTCGTCGCGAGCGTCGCACCGTCGTGGTGCAGCAGCGACGACACGGTCGTCGCGATCTCGCCCACGCGCCAGGATCTGACCACGTCGCCGAAGTCGATCACGGCGTCGGGCAGGGGATCGTCCTCCCGGTGCAGCACATTGTCGTCGGTGATGTCGAAGTGCCCGGCCTGAGTCGGCAGCGACTCCGCGACCGGTCGGAGGGTGCGCAGCGCGTCATGTGCGGCCGCGCGGACGAACTCGCGCACGGCGGCATCCGGTTCGAGCGGGAGGAGCGTGTCGATCACCCGGCCGGCGTGCCGGAGGTCCCACTGCAGCACGCGTCCACTCGCGGGATGGTCGAAATCGGCCAATGCGAGACTGACGCGGGCCGACAGCTCACCCATGCGGCTGACCACGGCAGGGGAGAGGTAACGCGACCCCATCAGGGTGCGACCCGAGAGGTTCTCGATCACCCGCGCATGGATCCGTCCCTGCGTGGTGTTCCACCACGACGACAGGGGGCCTCGGGGACCCAGGACCACGCGAGGCACGCGGAGTCCGGGCTCACGGTCGCCGACGGTCGCGGCCGCCGCGTCCTGCATCTCGATCTCGGGCTCGCTGAAGACCGGGTTGCTCAGCTTGAGGACGCCGAGGGGCTCGGACGAGTCGCGCGGGAAGACGCGGAAATTCTGGTCCTGCTGGCTGCCGAGCGACGTCAGATCCACTTCGATGCCGAAGGTGTCGGCGAAGAGACGCCGGACCTCGGCGTCGTCGAGGGCCGGCGAGGGCAGTTCGACGTGCTCGAAATAGTCGAAGAACTTGTGCGACATGGTCTCTCTTCTCGGTGCTGGCTGATGCTTCGGGTCGGGCGCCCGCGACGTCGGGTGAGGTCAGTGGTCAGAACGGGGCGGCGGTCGTCGTGGCGGCGTGACCGGCTGCGGCACCGGCGGCGTCACGGACGACCACGACGACGAGGGGTCCGTAGGCGGGGCGCCACTCGCTGTGGCGTGCATCGTAGGTGTCTGCGGGAACGACCAGTTCGCCGGTGATGCGCTCGCCAGTCGTGGTCGCCGGCACCGGGATGCCGTCGACCGAGGCGGCGCAGTCGTCGAGGGTCCCTCCGGTGGCGGTCGCGGTGAAGCGGACGAGGCGCTCGCCGCCCGGGGTCTCGTCGAGGGTCACGGTGTCGATCTGTACCGCGATCGAGCCGTCCGCCACCGGGATGGCCGTGCGGAACAGGGCCTCGGTGGCCAGCGCCGGTGTGCGCACGGGTGTCTCTCGGCGCATGCGCAGTGCCTCGACCGCCGAGGCTACTTGCAGCAGTCGCACGTCGTCGTGGCCGCGCCCGGCGATGGTCGCCCCCACCGGCATCCGCGTGTCGGACATGATGCCCATGGGCACGGTGAGAGTCGGAATCCCCAGGTGGCGCGGCACGAGGTTGCCGTTGGAGACCCAGACGCCGTTGCGCCACGCGATGTCGGCGGAATGCGGATTCACGTCGGCGTCGGCAGGACCGACATCGGAGGCAGTGGGGAAGATCACCGCGTCGAAGTTCTCCGCGTCCATCCAGTCCTCGAGGTCCACCCGCCGGGCGTGCTCCAGGCCGCGCAACCCGGACTCCAGGCTCGGGATCCGCATCCAGTCGGGCTCGTTGTTCGCCGCCACGGCCACGTAGTCGCCGATATTGTAGGAGATGTCGAACGGGAGAATGCCGTAGCGATCCGGCAGGGCGCCGTGCGGGTGGGGGAAGATCCGAGCGGCCTCCGCGTCGGCGAGTCGAGGCAGCGCGGGGTCGCCGTTCCGGCGGAGGAAGGTGTCCATCGCCCAGATTGCGAGCGCTCCGACCTCGTCCTGCAGGAACTCGGGGGTGACGAACCCGCGGTCGACGAGGTCGCGGTCCCCCGCGTGGAGCTTCTCGTAGTTGTCGACCGCGGGGAACGCCGTCTCGACGACCTCGGCGCCGGCGGACTCCAGATCCGTCCGCAGTTGGTCCCACAGCGCCATCACGCTCTCGCGTGTCTCGATTGGGTACGCGGAGCCGGTGTCTCCGTTGATGTAGATCCGCGGAACGGCGAAGCGCAGACCTGAGAGAGAGATGTCCTCGAGCTCGGCGAAGGACTCGGGACGCAGCGCGGACGGCTGCGGCAGGGGGATCCACGGCTGCGTGCGCCACAGATCACCGTGCGTGTCGGCGTCATCGGCGACGACCGCGTCGAGCACGATCTTCATGTCGGCCACAGTGCGCGTGTGCGGCACGACGACGTCCATCGTGGGCACGAGCGGCCAGTTCCCGCGCACCGAGATGACGCCGCGAGACGGGGTGTAGGCGACGAGGGAGTTGTTCGACGCGGGTGCGCGGCCGGACGACCATGTCTCTTCGCCGAGACCGAACGCCGCGAGGCTCGCCGCGGTCGCCGTTCCGGAGCCGTTGGAGGACCCGGATCCGAAAGCCGACGTCAGGAAGTCGGCGTTGTACGGCGACTCCGCCCGACCGTAGACCCCACGCTGCATCCCGCCCGCCGCCATCGGAGGCATGTTGGTCAGGCCGAGGAAGACCGCTCCGGCTTCGCGCAGGCGAGCGACGGCGAAGGCGTCCTCGGACGCGTGGAGGTCGGCGAACGCGGGCGATCCGGATGCGACGGTCAGCCCCGCGACGGCGTAGCTGTCCTTCGCCGTGAACGGGATCCCGTCGAGTACTCCTCGAGACTCGCCCCGGGCACGTCGAATGTCGGACGCCCGCGCCTCGGTGAACACAGCGGGGTTGAGGACCGGAACAGAATTCAGGCGGATGCCCGAGCGGTCGTAGAAGGCGACGCGGTTGAGGTAGCGGGCGACGAGTTCGACGCTTGATAGGATCCCCGCCTCCAGGGCGGCGTGCAGTTGCTCGATGTCGGCTTCGACGACGGTGAATGTCGAGTGGTCCATGAATCTCTTTCCGATTACGCGGTAAGTTGCTCTCTGCACCGCAGACGGGCATCGCGAGATAAAACATACAGCGTTTGTTTCTTGCACGCAAGAAGCATCCATCGCGTAGGCTGATTCCGGCCGAAGGAGACTCTCATCGCACGACCGTCGAAGCCCCTGTTGAACCGCGACCTCATCGCGCGCACCGCCCTCGAGCTCATCGATCGGGACGGGGTGGCGGGTGCGAGCATCCGTCGTGTGGCGGCGAAGCTGGGCGTGAATCCCGCCTCGCTCTACAATCACGTGCCAGATCGTGCCGCGATGATCGAAGACGTGCGGGCGCTCGTGTCGGCGCTGATCGACTCCCGACCTCTTCGCGAACAGCCTTGGGAGCAGGCGCTCTGGGCCTGGGCCACTTCGTACCGGCGCGCATTCGCGCATCACTCGGGGACGATTCCTCTGCTCATGGCGACGAAGGCCTCGGCCCCGGTCCTGCTGACGGAGTACGAGGACTTCGCGGTCGCGGCCGAGGAGGCGGGTTGGGGGAGCGGGGATGTCCTCCCGCTGCTCACGGCTTTCGAGTCTTTCATCCTGGGCAGCGTCCTCGACATGTCGGGACCTTCGGTAGTCTTCGATCCGACCGGCCAAGAAGAAGAATTCCCGCGCTTCGCCGCGGCCTTCGCGACGCTGGAGCATGAGGATCCCGACGATCCCGTCGCAACGCGCGCCTTCGAGATGGGCCTGCGCATGCTGATCGCTTCCGCTCGCCCCGATGCTCGCTCGACGCCGGGGGCGTAGGGCGCCGTCACATTCGCCTCGCGTCATTCGGGCTAGTCAACAAACGGCGTTGACGGTGATCCCCGCCGCGGCCCTGTCGATGCGCACCCTCGCGACCGACGCACGATTGGTCATGGCTGCGACCGTCGGCCTCGAAGTCGACAACCTGACGAGCGACGCGCTGACCCGCACCCAGATGACCGCGATCCGCGAGTCCCTGACGAGGCTCATCGATGTCCTGAGCCTCGCCTGGTCACGAAACCCCCTGGAATGACGACGAAAGCAGCACTCATGGACGGCCATGCACCCGAAGTCTCACTAACGCGGCTCACGGCGCAGCGGCTGATCTGCCTGACGCTCGCCTGGGATCAGATCCCGGAATCGATCTCCATGGAGGGCGGCCCCGACCGGATCCTCCGCGAGCCGGTGTGCGCGATCCTGGTGAAGACAGACATCGGGTGGGTCCTGCTGGACACAGGCACGGATGCCCGCGGCGTCGACCACGATCGCGGCGATCGCGATGAAGGCGAAGCCGGTGGCGATAGTCGAGCCGGTCGTGTTGGGGAACACTGTCATCGGAATCACGCAGCACACGCCCGGGAGGACACGTTCATCGCAATGTCGCCACGCGGGGCCTGTGCGCCGATCCCGAGACGCACGGGAGCGCTCGGGAGACCCTGAGGGGAACGCCTGACCTCGGGCGGCGAGGAACAGAAGACGCCGGCCTGCAGGCTGCAGGTGATCTGGGCGTTGAGGGTACAGGAGGACCAACACCGACATGGATGACGTCGAACCGCAAGGTTGAGTCTCAGCTGCTCAAGCCGCTCCGCGAAGAGTAAACTTTCGTACGTGCTCCTGGTCGGCGACCACGGCCAGACCGGCAAGTATCCGCGAGTGGCACGCAGAAGGCACGAGCAGGCAGCAAAATGATGGAAACCGCATGGTTCCGCGCTTTCCAGCCTCCGCCGGCCACAACTGGGACTTCTAAGGTGATCTTGGCCGAGCCCCGCGGAAAGGCCCTTGACCAGCGAGTCTTCGCGGGTCAAGGGCCTTTTTGTATCGCGCGTGCTGCAGGAGTTACGCGCAGCGTCTGCGGCCGACCAGTCCCCATCTACCCCGTGGCGCAACGGAGGTCGCGGACGTAGGCTGTCCGCACCATGCGGAACGGGCGGGCTCACATCGGAGGACGGCATGTGCACAGGGGCGAATTACACCACGCGGGACCACTACTTCGGTCGCAATCTCGACCTGGAGTTCTCGTACAACGAGACGGTCACCGTGACGCCGCGCAATTTCCCGTTCGCATTCCGCAGATCGGAGTCGCTGGTGTCCCATCACGCCATGATCGGGATGGCGACGATCGCCGACGGGTACCCCCTGTACTACGACGCGACGAACGAACAGGGCCTCAGCATGGCGGGTCTCAACTTCCCGGGAAACGCGGTCTACCACCTCGAGGCGCCGGGTCGGACCAACATCACTCCGTTCGAGTTCATCCCGTGGATTCTGGGGCAGTTCGAAACCGTGGGTGAGGTGAAGTCGGCGCTCGAAACGATGAACCTCATCGACATCTCGTTCAACGAGACCTTCCCGTTGTCGCCGCTGCACTGGATCATCTCTGATCGGACCGAATCGATCACTGTGGAGAGCGTCGCGGAAGGGCTGAGGGTGTACGACAACCCGGTCGGGGTGCTCACCAACAATCCTCCGTTCGACATGCAGATGTTCAACTTGAACAACTTCATGCACCTCTCCAAGCACCCGCCGGAGACGCACTTCTCAGATGAGCTGGAGTTCGATGTCTACAGTCGGGGGATGGGCGCGATCGGCCTGCCCGGCGATCTGTCGTCGGCCTCGCGATTCGTCAAAGCCGCGTTCACGAAGCTGAACTCGGTGTCCGGGGAATCGGAGTCGGAATCGATCAGTCAGTTCTTCCAGATCCTCGGATCTGTCGCCCAGCAGCGCGGATGCGTGGAGGTTTCTCCAGGCGAGTTCGAGATCACCATCTACTCCTCCTGCTGCAACACCGACACCGGCGTCTATTACTACACGACGTACGAGAACAGTCGGATCACAGCGGTGGACATGCATCGAGAAGACCTCGACGGGCGAGCGCTCATCGATTACCCGTTGACCCACGAGCAGCAGATTCTTCGGCATAACTGACAGTCGCGTTCTGCATGGGATCCGCGGTCCGCAACACGCAAAACCAGGCGCGGGGCTTGTAGATCGCGGATCGACGGCATACGGCGGCGGCTCGGAGGCGTCGAGCCCGCCCTGAAGAGCCATGATGGGCGCACCCGCCACAATAGAGGGGTGTCGATTCCGCTGATTCCCGAAATGCCAGAGCCCGTCTACGTGATGTCGGAAGAGGGGTTCCGCCTCGCCACCTACACGTGGGGCGACGACGACGCCCCCGTGGTGCTGGCTGTGCACGGCTTCGCGTCGAGCTGCCGCGACAACTGGGTGAGCACGGGCTGGGTCGGCGGCCTGCTGCGCGCGGGCTTCCGCGTGCTCGGCATCGACCAGCGCGGGCACGGCATGAGCGAGAAGCCCGTCGAGCCGCGCAACTACCAGATGCCGCTCCTGGTCTCCGACGTCGAGGCGATCCTCGACACGTACATGATCGACCCCGTGCTCTACCTCGGATACTCGCTGGGCGCGCGCGTGGGCTGGCACGTGGCGGTCGATCTCGGGGGCCGGATCGAGCGCGCCGTGCTGGGCGGCATTCCCGATGGGCGCCCGCTCGGGCGTCTCGACCTCGCGCAGGCGCGCGCCTATCTCGAGCACGGCACGCCCGTCACCGATCAGGCCACGCAGAACTACGTGAAGCTCGCCGAGCGGGTGCCCGAGAACGACCTCGCGGCGCTCATCGCACTCGCCGGCGGCATGCGGTTCGGCGATGAAGACCCCGACATGGGGCGCCCGCCGCAGCAGCAGGTGCTCGTCGCGACCGGTACCGAAGATCGCATCTTCGACGACTCGAAGCAGCTCGCCGCGCAGCTGCCGCACGGGTCGTTCGTGGGGATCGAGGGCAGGCACCACTTCAACGCGCCGGGCGCACGCGACTTCAAGCGGATCGGCATCGACTTCCTGCGCGGTGAGGCGTGACCCGCGGCGAAGCGTGACCCGCGGCGCGGCGTAGCGCGACGTACCCCCTAAGCGGCCTGCAGCCAGAGCGGTTCGGGCCGTGACGCGATCAGGCGCTGCGTGTACTCCTGCTGCGGGTCGGTGAGGATCTGCGTCGTCGTTCCGTACTCGACGACCTCGCCGCGCTGCATCACGAGGGTTTCAGCGCAGATCCGAGAGACGACGGCGAGGTCGTGCGTCACGAAGACGATGGTGAGCCCGAACTGCTCGCGCACCTCCTCGATGAGTTCGAGTACCTGCGCCTGCACCGACACGTCGAGTGCGCTCGTCGCCTCGTCGAGCACGAGCAGCTTCGGCTTCGCGGCGAGCGCTTTCGCGAGCGCGACGCGCTGCCGCTGCCCGCCCGAGAGCGCCTTCGGCCTCGCGGCGAGCTGGTCGGGCCGGATGCCGACGCGCTCCAGCAGCGCGCCGGCCGCCGACTCGGCGTCTCGACGCGTTCCCCCGGCGTGCAGGCGCACGACGTCGGCGACTGAACGGCCGATCGCGATGCGGGGGTCGAGCGAGAGATACGGATCCTGGAACACCATCTGGGTGCTGGACGCGAGTGTCCGGCGTTCGGCTCCCGAGAGCGCGCGATCGGGTCGCGTGACGCCCTCGACCACGAGCTCTCCCTCGTCGGTCTGCTCCAACCCGACCAGGATGCGCGCGAGCGTCGATTTGCCCGAGCCGGATTCGCCGACGATGCCGAGCGATCCGCCGCGCGCGAGCGAGAAGTCGACGTCGAAGAGCGCCGTCACATCGTCGCGCCCCGTCACCCGGTAGCGCTTCGTGAGCCCCGAGGCCACGATCAGCGGGGGGTCCACAGGCGCCGAAGCGCCCGCCGCACCGGTGGCAACCTCTCGCACCTCGATGCGCGGTGTCGCGGCGAGCAGCTCGCGAGTGTAAGCCTCACGAGGCGTTTGGAAGATGGACTCGGTCGCGCCCGCTTCCACCACGAGCCCGCCGCGCAGCACGACGACGCGCTCGCACAGCGATGCGGCGAGCCCGAGGTCGTGCGTGATGAACAGCATGCCCATCCCTCGTGCCGCCTGCTGCTCGCGCAGCAGTTCGACGATGCCGGCCTGGGTGGTGACGTCGAGCGCGGTGGTCGGTTCGTCGCACAGCAGCAGATCGGGTGAATCGAGCAGTGCTGCGGCGATCATCACGCGCTGCAGCATGCCGCCCGAGAGCTGGTGCGGGTACTGGTCGAGCAACGCGTCAGCACGCGGCAGCCCCACCTGTTCGAGCTGGGCGACGGCGCGCGCCGCGGCGTCGGATCGACTCAGTCCGTGCCAGCGCACCAGCGTCTCGGTCAGGAAGTCGCCGAGTGTGCGCACCGGGTTGATGCCGGCGCGGGGATCCTGAAAGATCATCGATGCACGCGTGCGGCGGATCGTGCGCAGCTGCGCCTCGCTGGCCGTCACGGTGTCGATGTCGCCGACCCGCACGGACCCGTCGAGCGACGCGTGATCGGGGAACAGGCCGAGAGCGGCGCGGGTGGTGAGCGACTTGCCCGATCCGGATTCGCCGACGAGCGCCACGGATTCGCCGGAGGCGACCGACAGCGACACCCCGTTCAGCAGTGGGCCGCGGCCGGGAACGCGCAGGGAGAGATCTGCGATGTCGAGGAGCTGGGTCATGAGAAGTTGCCTCCGATGCGGTCGGACAGTTCTTCGCCGATGATGTTGATGGCGACCACCACGAGCACGACGACCGCGGCGGGCACGAACGTGGGCAGGAGCGCCCCGCTCATGAGCGCCCCGCGGCTCTCGTTGATCATGGAGCCCCAATCGGCGGTGGGGGCCTGCACGCCGAGGCCGATGAACGACAGCGCGGCGAGGTCGGCGAGCACGTACCCGAAGTTGAGCGTCGACTGGGCGCCGACGGTCGGCACGACGTTCGGGAGCACGCGGCGCAGCGCGATCCACGATCCGCGGAACCCCAGCACCCGGTAGGCCTGCACGTAGGGGCGGGTGCGCTCCGCCACGATGAGCCCGCGCGTGAGCCGGGCGACGTAGGGAATGTACGCGATGGTCATGGCGAGCACCGGGGCGAAGAGCCCCTTGCCGAAGAGCGCGACCGCGAGAATCGCGAGCAGCATCGCCGGGAACGAGAACAGGAAGTCGAAGACGCGCGAGAGCACGGCGTCGATCCACCCACCGCGCCACGCCGCGACGAGACCGAGCAGCAGGCCCAGCACGGTCGACCCGATGACGACGATGAGCGGCCCGATGAGCGAAGTGCGCGCGCCGAACATGAGGCGCGTGAGCAGGTCTCGGCCGAGGGCATCGGTGCCGAGCCAGTGCGCCCAGCTGGGGCCCGAAAGTACGTTCTGCAGATCGACGTGGTCGGGATCGTAGGGCGCGATCAGCGTCGCGAGCGCCGCGGCGAGCACGACGACCGCGACGAAGACGAGCGATACGGTCGCCTGAATCGAGAAGCGCCTGCGACGGAGCGATTTCGGCATGGAGAGGGCGCGGGTGGCGTCGGGCGGCAGGTCCGACGACGATCCCGAGGAGGAGGGTCGTGGCGCGGCCTGGGAGGCTGAGGTGCTCATCGGGTCTCCGATCCTGCGGTGATGCGGGGGTCGATCAGCGGTTGGATGAGATCGACGATGGTGTTGATGGTGACGAAGGCGACGACCACCACGAGCACGATCGCCTGCACGACCGGGAAGTCGAGTCGGTCGACCGACTGCACGAGCAGCGACCCCATTCCGGCGAGGCCGAAGGTCTGCTCGACGATCGCGCTCGAGACGAGCAGGCCCGCGACGAGCATGCCGCTGACGAGCATGATCGGGCCGACCGCGTTGCGCAGCACGTGCCGCAGCACGACCGAAGAACGGGTGAGCCCGCGACTCGTGGCCACCTCGACGTGCTCGCGCACGAACTGCTCGTTCATCGAGGAGCGGGTGATGCGGGCGACGAGCGCGACGAAGGCGAGGCCGAGGGCGAACGAGGGGAGGATCAGGTGCACGAAGCGATCCCAGCCGGCGTCGCCGCTGCCGAACGACGGGAACCACCCGAGCTGCACGGCGAACACGGCGATGAGCAGGATCGCGATGACGAACGCGGGCATCGCGCCGAGGGCCGTCGACGTCATCAGGATCACGCGATCCGTCAGCTTGCCGCGCCGCAGACTGGCGAAGATGCCAGCCGCGAGCCCGAACAGCACGATGATCACCGCGGCGAGGGCGACGAGTTCGAGGGTGACCGGAAGGCGGGCCAGCAGCACGCTCGACACGTCGTCGCGGTACTGGAGCGAGCGCCCGAAGTCGCCGCGCACCACGCCGCTGATCCACGAGAGGTACTGCTCGATCGGCGACTTGTCGAGGCCGTACTGCTTCGTGACCTCGGCGATGGCCTCCGGGCTCGGGCTTCGTCCGCGCAGGAGGAAGCGCGCCGGGTCGCCCGGCACGACGAAGCGGGAGAAGAACACGACGAGCGAGGCGGCGAACAGGGTCGCCACCAAGCCGATCAGGCGACCCAGCACGAAGCGCGCGGTGGTCCCACCACGGCGACGTCGACTGCCGCCGCCCCCGTGCGCACCTCGGGATTCTGCGCCGTCCTCGCGCAGGCGCACGGCCCGGGTCTCGTTTACAGCAGTGCCAGCTGATTTCATCACTCCGCCTTCCCGATCGTCGCGGCCCACGGGTAGTACATGTAGTAGATCGACGGATCGACGCCGGTGATCCGGTCGCCGAGCCAGAGGGTCGTCGGTACGTCGAAGAGCGGGATCCAGGGGAGCTCCTCGCTCGAGAGACGCTGCGCCTCGGCTGCGAGGTGCGACCGCTCGAAGGCGTCGTCGGTCTGCAGCGCCTCGTTCACGATGGTGTCGAACTCGTCGTTCGACCACTGGCCGTAGTTCGAGAACTCGCCGGTGCGCAGCACCGCGTACATCTCGAGCGGGTCGGTACTCGAGAGGTACCAGCGCGTCGTCATCAGGTCGACGCCCTCGAGCGCTGTGGGGTCGGAGAACAGCAGCGTGTACGCGTTCGGGGTGCGCGTGTCGATCTCGATGTCGAGGCCGATCTCGGCGCCCGCCGATGCGACCGCTTGGGAGATGACATCGAAGGAGGCGTCGAGCGACGCAGTCGCATACGTGATCTTCGCGCCCACGGCGTCGGCCTCCTGCACGAGACGCTTGGCTTCTTCGAGGTCGTAGTCGTGGTTCGGCAGGTCCTCGAAGGCGGTCTCGGTGGCCTCGGGGTCGCCGTTGATCCACACCGATTCGGATGTGAGCGCGTCGGTCGGCGTCGCGTAGCCCTGCACGGCGGCGCGCACGAGCGCCTCGCGATCGAGCGCCATGGTCAGCGCCTGGCGCACGCGCACGTCGCCGAGCGGGCCGTCCATGTCAGACACGATGAGGCTCTGCACCGTCGCGTTCAGACCGAAGTGCACGCTGCCGGTGTCGCTCGCCCGCAGCACGTCGATGGCGTTGCTCGGGATCGTCCACGCGCCATCGATCTCGCCGGTCTGCAGCGCGTTGACGCGCGCGTTCGGATCGGTGAGGATCACGAAGGTCATCTGCTCGGCCTTGGCGCGCAGCTCGGGATCCCAGTAGTCGTCGAAGCGATCGAGCGTGATCGATTCGCCCGAGCGCCACTCGCCGAAGGAGAACGGGCCGGTGCAGTTGACCCCGGTCGACTGGTTGCCGTAATCGGCCCCGGCCGCTTCGGTGGTCGCGGCCGACTGGATGACGCCGGGGGCAGCCGACATCAGTTGATTGAACTGCGAGTCGGGCACGACGGTGCGCACGGTGACCTCGTGCTCGCCCGTCTGCTCGATCGTGTCGACGTTCTTGAACGTGTCGTACCAGAACGAGGCGACCTCGGGATCCAGGTGCCGCATCAGCGAGACGACGACGTCGTTCGGGGTCATCTCGGTGCCGTCGTGGAACTTCACGCCCTCGCGGATCGTGTAGACCCAGGTGAGCGGGTCGGGGTGCTCGAAACCGGTCGCGAGTCCGGGCGAGACCGACAGGTCGGAGTTCCAGCGGAGCAGGGAGTCGCAGACGTTCGAGAGCACCGTGTTGTCGGAGTAGTCGAACGCGTACGCCGGGTCGAGCGAGTACGGCTCGGTGCCGAGCGCCCAGGTGTACGAGTCGATCTCGCCCACGGGCGCCGGGGTGCTCGCTTCGAGTTCGAACGTGCCCGCATCCTTGCCGAGCGCGCTCTGCCCGCAGCCGACGAGACCGGCGGTGAGCAGGATCGCGGTGCCGACCGCGGCCGCTCCGTGTGCGCGACGGCGGGTCATGCTGCGGCTCACGCGGCGTCCTCCGCGCGGGAGTACACGCGCTCGCCGGCGATCCACGTCTCGTCGACGCGAGCCGTGTGCAGGTCTGCGGGGTCGAGGTCGAAGAGGTTGCGATCGAGAATGGCGAGGTCGGCGAAGTAGCCGGGCTCGATGCGGCCGGTGACGTGATCGAGGTGGTTCACCCGCGCGGTGCCGTGCGTGTAGGCGTCGAGGGCCTGCGCGAGGGTGAGCTTCTGCGACTCCGGGCCGAGCGGGGGCAGGTCGTTCTGCGGCGAGCGCCGGTTCACGGCGACGTGGATCGCCTGCACGGGGTCCGGGCTCGAGACCGACCAGTCGCTTCCCGCAGCGAGACGGGCGCCCGATGCGATGAGCTCACCGAAGGGGTAGTGGTGCTCCTCGGCGTCGTCGGCCAGGAAGGGCAGCGTGAGCGTGTCGAGCTGATCCTCATGGCACGCCCACAGCGCCTGAATATTCGCGGTCGCCTCGAGCGGGGCGAAGCGGGCCACGTCCTCCGAGCGCACCACCTGCAGGTGCGCGAGATGGTGGCGGTTGCCGCTCGCGCCGTTCTCCTGTCTGGCGTGCTCGACGGCGTCGAGCGCGTCGGTCACGGCGCGGTCGCCGAGCGCGTGGAAGTGCACCTGCATGCCCTCACGGTCGAGTGCGGCCACGAAGCGCGCCATCTCGCGCGGATCGAAGAACGAGATGCCGCGATTCTCGGTTGCGTTGCCGTGGTGATCCCGGTAGCACTCGTGCATGGCCGCGGTGAAGTTCTCGGCGACGCCGTCGACCATGACCTTCACGGAGGCGAGCGACAACTGGTCGGCGTGGCACTGGCTCGCGATCTCGTCGCGGCGGGCGAGGATCGGTCCGAGCTGGGCATCGCCGTCCTCCCGGTTCCACCACTGCGCACCGCGCACGCGCACCTTGAGCGCTCCATCGCGCGCCGCGCGCAGGTAGACCGGCACGGTGTCGGGGCTGCCCATGAACTCGCCGACTGCGGCGTCCTGCCACGCGGTGATGCCGAACGAGACGAGGTGCCGCTGCGCGGCGAGGAGCCCGGCGTACGCCTGATCGAACGTCGGCCGCGGTCGCACGGCTCCGAAGAGGCTCATCGCGCCCTCGTGGGCGGTGCCCGCGGGGGTGCCGTCGGTTTCGCGCTCGAAGCGCCCGTCGGCGGGGTCGGGCGTATTTGCGGTGATC
This sequence comes from Leucobacter sp. NPDC077196, assembly GCF_040687075.1. Lineage (NCBI taxonomy): Bacteria > Bacillati > Actinomycetota > Actinomycetes > Micrococcales > Microbacteriaceae > Leucobacter > Leucobacter sp. NPDC077196. Next base: position 54,903 of record NZ_JBFBML010000008.1, on the reverse strand, counting down.
TCTGCGAGCTCGAACGCGCGGGTGTTCGCCCACGCGCCGTGGTGGTCGCGGTTCTCGAGCAGCACCGGCCGGTCGGGCACGATCTCGTCGAGCATCTGGCGGGTGGGGGTGCCGCCCGGGAAGGCGTCCATCGACCAGCCCGCCCCCTGAATCCACTCGAGATCGGGGTGCTCGGCGGCGTACGTCGCGACTGCGGCGAGCGTGTCTGCTGCGGTTTCGCAGCCCGAGAGGTCGCAGCTCAGCAGTTCGATGCCGGCCATCACGGGGTGCACGTGCGCGTCTTGGAACCCGGCGATCAGCAGGCGGCCGGCCAGATCGATGCGGGTCTTCGCCGTCTCTGCGAGACCCGCCACCTCGTCGGCGTCAGTGGAGATGATGCGTCCGTCGGCGACGGCGACGCCTCCGTAGACGGGGGAGCTCTCGGTTCCGGTGTAGATCCATCCGTGTTCGAACACGGTGTCAGCGGTCGGGGTGTGCGTCACCGCAGCCTCCTTCGGCGTATCTTCTTCGATGCGTAGGAGTTCAAGGTATGCGCAATCGAGCGCCGAGTCAACGTCAATGACATGAGCGTTGACGTTTCGTGATCTGCGCTGGATACACTGAGTGCACGGCGAAACCGAACCGAAACACAGCTGATGATGGAGGCCGATGGTGGCGAGTGGTCCCGGTGCGAAGCGCGTGCGGCTCGATCAGTGCACCATCGTCGACGGAGTGCTCGAGCTCGCCCGCACCGAACCGACCTCGCGGGTCACGTTCAAGCGTCTCGGCGAGCATCTTGGCGTCGATGCCTCCGCGATGTACCGCCATTTCCGCAACAAGGACGAACTGGTGCGGGCCTCGCTCGACCGCATCAGCGGCTGGGCGGCGGAGGCCGGCCGCGCATCAGTCGGTACCTGGCGGGAGCGACTCGAAGTCGTGGTGACGCGCACCGCCGAGCTGAGTCTCGAGCATCCCGCGATCGGTAAAGAGGGTGCAGTCACCGACCCGGCCGGCCCTGGAGATGCATCGGCCGTCGAGTTCCTGCTCGAGATGCTCGTCGAAGCCGGGTTGAGCGGTGACGCGCTCATCCGGTTCTACGCGGCGATCTCGGGGTTCATGCTGGCGCACTCCTCGGCTATGGCGAACGAGGCCTTCCAGCGCGGCCACGCCGCCCGCGATGGATCGATTCCCTGGATCAGTACCTTCGGGCCCATCACCCTCAGCGATTATCCGCTCGTGGACGCCCACCGTGATGCGCTGCTCGCGGTCGACGGCATGGCGGTGTACCGCGCCGGCGTCTCCGCGATCCTCGATTCCGTCGAACGCGCGGTTACGGCCTGATCCTCGCCGTTCCCCGCCCGAGTAGGGTGGTAATGGTGAAGCGGGCCTGGCCCGGGAAGAGGAGGTGGCAGCCGGTGTCTGAACACGGCGAGGAATCGAGTGCTCTGATCTCGAGTGCCCCGGCGAGCGGTTCTGCTGCAGACACGATCGCGCTGCTGCGATCGCTCATCCGCGAGGCGTGCGTCAACGACGGCAGCGTCGCGTCGGGGCAGGAGATTCGCAGCGTGCGGGTGCTGCAGCGCTTCCTCGCCGACGCCGTCGCCACGGGACGCGTCGAGACGCACGTGCTCGAATCGGCTCCCGGCCGGGCCTCGCTCGTCGCTCGGCTGCGCGGAACCGACCCGGATGCCCCGTCGCTCGGGCTGCTCGGGCACCTCGATGTGGTGCCCGTCGACCCCGACGGATGGACCCGCAACCCATTCGGCGGCGATCTCATCGGCGGCGAGATCTGGGGCAGAGGCGCCGTCGACATGCTCTACCTCACCGCGGCATTCGCCTGCGTGCTGCGCGATGCCGCGCTCGCACCGGAGCCGCCGCGCGGCGACCTCGTGCTGATCGCGGTCGCCGATGAAGAGGGCGGCGGCGAGTACGGCATCCACTGGCTCGTACGGCAGCACCCAGAGACGGTGCGCGTCACCGAAGCGCTCTCCGAGTCGGGTGGCATGCGCATGGGGCGTCACGTGGCGATCGAGGTGGCCGAGAAGGGGTCTGCCGGTCGGCGTCTCATCATCCACGGCAAGCCCGGCCATGCATCGATCCCGTACGGAGCGAAGAGCGCGTCGTATCGCCTGGGAGAGGTGCTGCAGCGTCTGGGCGAGGTGATGCCCGCCGCGCAGCTCGGTCCGCTGTGGAACGCATTCGTCGGCGCGCGCATTCAGGATCCCGCGCTGGCCGAGCGACTGCGCGACCCCGTGCGCCTCGACGCCGCGCTTCCGCACCTCGGCGGCATCGCCGGATACGCCCACGCGGTTTCGCGCATCACCATGTCGCCGACGGTGTTGCGCGCTGGAATGACGCACAACGTGATTCCCGCGATGGGCACCATCGATCTCGACATCCGCACTCTTCCGGGCACCACAGACGAAGAGGTCGATCACCTGCTGCGCGTGCTGCTCGGTGAACTCGCCGACGACATCGAGATCGAGCATCTGCGGGGCTGGGCCGCCACAACCTCGCCCTCGGACACGCCGCTCTTCGCCGCGATCGAGCGCGCCGTCGAGGCGGTCGCCGATGCTCCGGTAGTGCCGATCATGGCGGCCGGTGGTTCAGACGCCCGCGTGCTGCGCGAACTCGGCATTCCCGCGTACGGCTTCGGTCTGCTGGGCCCCGACTGGAGCTACGAGCGGTATCGCGAGGGCGTGCACGGCAACGACGAGCGCATCGACGTCGAGTCGGTCACGCTGTCACTCGAGGCCTTGCAGCGGATCGTGGCCGACCGCCTCAGCTGAGCACGCTCACCCCCACCCCACGACGAGGCGCGCAGCGTGCGCCGGCACGAGAGGGTCGACGCCCGTGAGATCGGCGAAGCGGCGCAGCCGGTTGGCGAGCGTATTGCGGTGGCAGTACAGGGCTTCGGCGGCGGCTCCGATGCTGCCCGCCTCGAGGTAGGTGCGGGCGGCCTCCTCGAGTCGAGCCCGCTCAGCCGGCGTGCAGCGACCGAGCGCGTCGTTCACATCGGCGAGGATCGGCTGGCCCGAGTCGAGCAGGCTGCGGGCGGCCAGTCGCGCCCATCCGCGACTCCAGGTCATCGCCCCGGTCTCATCGGCCGTGAGCGCTCGCGCCAGCGCTGCCGCGGTGGTGGCCGCGCGACGCAGGTCGGCGACGCCCGCCTGCGCCAGGGCGACACCGACGCGCAGGTCGAGTACGCGCGCGTTGACCTCTGCCAAGCGTGATCCGGGAAGGGCGACCTGGCGCATGAACGCGATGAGGGTCTCGCCCAGGTGATGCGTGAAGACCTTGCCGCCCGCCCGCTCGAGTTCGGAGATGTGCACGCGCAGCGCGGCGATGTCGTCTCCGTCGGCGGCCACGACCTGCAGGGGAGCGGCGTCGGCGAGCCCGAGATCCGCTGCGATCGTCTGCATGCGCGCGGATCCCGGTTGCACGTCTTGGAAGAGCGCCGCGATGAGGCCCTGCCGCACCGACGCCCGCTCCTCGTTCATGCGCTGCAATTCGGCGAGATACGCCGCTTCGGTCTGGTGCACGTAGTCATCGACGGTGCGCAGCACGATGTTGGTGTGCCGCACGATGAGCTCGGCGTCTTCGACGGTCGCCGCCCGAGTGAGCGCCTCCCAGAGCACGGTGAAGTCGTGCCGAATGGCCGTCATCAGCGATGTGAGCGGAATACCGGCTCGTGCGCGAGAGACGCCGACGTCGGTCGCAACGGCCACAGGCGCGGTGAACCCGCCAGCGCGCAGACCCTCGATCAGGGAGACGAACGAGAGCGTGCCGGTGCGCCGCAGTTCCGAGATGGGAATGGGCGCCGGGTCGTAGCCTGGTACCGTCCCCACCTGCGCGAGGAACCGATCGGTGAGCGACTCAGGGTCGAGCTCTGCGAGCAGTTCGAGCCATCGATCCCGGTCGTCTGGAGTCGGGGTGTCGCTGAGTGCGTCGGCCGATCGAGCATCCATTCCTTCAGTGTATGTGCACATGCACTGAAATCTTGCCGTGTTCGGGGGCGATATGGCACTCATGGTGTGCGGATTCCCTGCGATGATCGAGTACCGACGCCCGCGCAAACGCGCGCGAGCTGCACCTCACGGATCCCGCATCCTCGACGGAGAGAACGCATGAGCGAGACAACCCACACGGCATCGATCGAATACGGTGCCACGCAAGAACTGAGCGTCAAAGACGCGAACAAGGTCGCAGTCGGAGCCCTGATCGGCACCGCGCTCGAATGGTACGACTTCTTCCTGTTCAGCGCCGCTGCCGCGCTGGTCTTCAACGTCCAGTACTTCACGAGCGAGAACGCCACGGCAGCGGCGCTCGCATCGTTCGCCACCTTCGGCGTCGGCTTGGCCGCCCGCCCCATCGGCGGCATCATCTTCGGCCGCATGGGCGACAGCATCGGCCGCCGCAAGGTGCTGATGATCACGATCGTCGGCATCGGCATCGTCACCGGCCTCATCGGCCTGCTGCCGACCTACGCCGCCATCGGCATCGCCGCCCCGATCCTGCTCGTGCTGCTGCGCGTGCTCCAGGGCCTCTTCGTCGGCGGCGAGTGGTCGGGCGCCATGACCATCGTGGTCGAGAACGCCCCGCTGCACCTCCGTGCCCGGTACGCGGCCATTCCGCAGATCGGTTCGCCCATCGGCACGATCCTCTCCTCAGGCGGCTTCTTCGTGATGACGCTCATCCTGTCGCAGGAGAGCTTCAGCTCCTGGGGCTGGCGCATCCCGTTCCTCATCGCGTTCCCGCTGCTGATCGTCGCGGTCTACATTCGCTCGAAGCTCGAGGAATCGCCGGTGTTCCGTCAGCTCGAAGAGTCGGGCGAGATCGACAAGACGCCCGTCGCCAGCACGTTCAAGCACAGCTGGAGGCAAATCATCGTCGGCATGGCCGCCGCTCTGCTCGGCGTCGGCGGGTTCTACCTCGTCACCGCATTCTGCGTGTACTACGGCGTGAACGTGCTCGGCTATGAATCGTCGCTGATGCTGCTCGGCAGCATGGTCGCGGCCTTCGTCGAGATTTTCGTGCTGCTCTGGGGCGGTGCCCTCGGTGCGAAGTACGGCGCGAGCAAGGTGATTCTCTGGGGCGGTGTCACGTCGGCCATCGTCGCGATTCCGGCGTTCCTGATGCTCACCTCGGGCAACCCGGTGCTCGTGGTCCTCTCGATGACGCTCGCCGTCGCCGCCCTGTCGCTGCCGTATGCGGCCTCCGGCACCGTGCTCACCGGGCTGTTCCCGGCGAAGACGCGCTACACCGGCGTGGGCTTGGCGCAGAACACCGCAGGCATGCTCTCGGGCTTCATCCCGCTGCTCGCAACCGGCTTCGTCGCCGCTGCCGCCGATCACTGGTGGCCCGCCGCCGCAATGCTCATCTTCCTGAGCCTCTTCTCGGCATTCGCTGGTGCTGTTGCGCCTCGCCTGAGTGTGAACCTGCCCGGTTTCAAGCACTGATCGATCGGGCCGGTGCGGATCCTCGTTTCGGGGATCCGCACCGGCCCTTCTCGTTTCATCCCGTCGTTCCCCGGAAGGATCGCACCACATGTCACAGTCTGCCGGCCATCTCATCGTCCGCACCCTCGAAGCGCACGGCGTGCAGCGCGTGTACGCCGTGCCCGGCGAGAGCTATCTCGATGTGCTCGACGGACTGCACGATTCGTCGATCGACACGGTCGTCTGCAGGCAGGAGGGCGGCGCGGGCTTCATGGCCCTCACCGAGGGGCGCCTCACCGGGCGTCCCGGCATCGCGATGGTGACGCGCGGCCCGGGCGCTGCAAACGCGATGATCGCGATTCATACGGCCTGGCAGGATGCGACGGCGCTGGTGCTCTTCGTGGGTCTCATCCCGGTCGCCGACCGCGAGCGCGACTCCTTCCAGGAGTTCAGCCTGACGGGGTGGTTCGGGTCGACGGCGAAGCGGGTGATGACGATCGACGATGCGGATCGCGCCGGCGAACTCGTGGCAGAGGCCATGCGCACGGCGGCTGCGGGTCGCCCCGGCCCCGTCGTCATCGGTCTGCCCGAGGACGTGCTGGTGGAGCTGACCGATGCGGCACCGAGCGCCCCCACCCCGGTGCCCGACCCGCAGCCCTCCGCCGCGGAGATCACGGCGCTCACCGAACGACTGGCCCGTGCCGAGCGCCCCGCGATCGTCGCCGGCGGCGACGGCTGGCACGGCGGCGCGGGGCGCGCGCTGCTCGAGTTCGCCGTCGGAGCGGGCGTTCCCGTTTTCACCGACTGGCGCGCCTACGATGCGGTGCCGCACGAGGGCCCGGCCTGGGCGGGTTGGCTCGGATACGGCCGCGCCGACGCGGTCGCCGAAGGGTATGCGGCGGCAGACCTGCTCGTGCTGGTCGGGTGCGGCCGATCCGACGTGATGAGCGATGGGTACCGCCTCGGGTTCGAAGCCGAGACCGTGCTCGTGACGATGGACCCGGAGGCCACGATGCACGCCGGTCGCATCGACCAGCAGGTGCTGGCGGCCCCGGCCGCGTTCGTCGGTGCGCTCGAGACCGTCGACGTCGCGGCGGCGCGCGGATCCCGTGACGCCGAGTGGATGCGCGGGCGCGCCGAGGCGCAGCAGCGATTCGCGGCGCACCGCCCGGATGCGTCGGTGCCCGGTGTCGCCGGCGCCTCCGGGATTCCGGCGGAGACGGAGCACCCCGGCGTCGACCTCGGAGTCGCGTTTGGCGAGCTCGACGACCGCCTCGAGGGCCAGGCAGTCTTGACGTTCGGCGCGGGCAATGCGACGATCTGGGCGCACCGTTTCGTCAGGCACCTCACCCCCGCGAGTCTGGTCGGCGCGCGCAACGGGGCCATGGGCCTCGCGGTGCCCGCGGCCGTTGCGGCATCGCTCGCGTTTCCCGATCGACGCGCGGTCGCGGTCTGCGGCGACGGCGACTTCATGATGAACGGGCAGGAACTCGCCACCGCCTTCGCGCACGGCGGCAAGCCGCTGGTGATCGTGGTCGACAACGGCGTCTACGGCACGATCGTGCAGCACCAGGAGAAGCACTACCCCGGGCGCCCATCGGGCACGCGTATGGCCAACCCCGACTTCGCCGAGTGGATGCGCGCCTTCGGCGGGCACGGCGAGCGCGTCGAGCGCACTGAAGACTTCACCGAAGCGCTCGATCGTGCGCTCGCAGCCGACGGCCCCGCGCTGATCCACGTACTCATCGACGACACCGTCATGCCACCCGCCGCCAGCGAGATCTCAGCCTGAGGAGAAACACCATGCAACTCGACCTGATCCTCACCGCCCGCGAGATCCTCACGATGGATCCCGCACGCCCCTCGGCCACCTCCGTCGGCGTCATCAACGGTCGCATCGTCGGCTTCGACGATGAGATCGCCGGTCTCGATGCCGACGTGATGCACGACTTCGGCGACGCGTGCGTCACCCCCGGGCTGATCGATGCGCACTGCCACACCGCGTGGTGGGGCCTCGGGCTCGCGTCGATCGATCTCAGCACCACCCGCGGGCTCGACGCGCTGTACGCCCAGATCTCGGCCGAGGTGAAGCGCCTCGACGCACTCGGCGATGCCGACGCCTGGGTGCACGGCACGGGCTTCAACCAGGCGCACCACGGCGGGGCGTTCCCGGATATCGCGCGTCTCGACGAGATCACGGGCGATCGCCCGCTCTACCTGCGCCACACGTCAGGCCATGCGTCGATCACGAACAGCGCCACGCTCCGCCTCGTCGGCGCGCTCGGGTCCGACTTCGAGAACCCGACCGGCGGCGTCGTCGTGCGAGACCCGCAGGGCGCGCCCACCGGTCTGCTCGAAGAAGCCGCGCAGGGGCTCGTCCAGGCGCTGCTGCTGCCCTACTCGACCGAGCGCCTCGTCGAGGCTCTCGAAGCGGCGACCAGCCGGTACGCCGCGCAGGGGATCACGAGCTTCACCGAAGCCGGGATCGGCGGGGGATGGATCGGCCACAGCCCCATCGAAGTCGCGGCCTACCAGGCGGCGTCCGAGCGGGGCCGGTTGCACGCGCGCGCGCAGCTGATGCCCGCGATCGACGCGCTCCGGCCGCTCACCGGGCACGCCTCCGACTTCGCCCGCGAAGGTGCAGGGGCGGGGCTCGACCTCGGCATCCGCACAGGTTTCGGCGATGACGTCGTGCGCTTCGGGCACGTCAAGGTCTTCCTCGATGGCTCACTGCTCGGCGCCACCGCGGCCGTGACCGAGGACTACTGCGGGCACGAGCACAACACCGGCTACCTGCTCGACGAGCCGGAGGTCTACCGCGAGCGGGCTCTCGGGGCCTACCGCGCGGGGTGGCCGCTCGCGCTGCACGCCATCGGCGACGCAGCGATCGATCTCGCGCTCGATCTCATCGAGGAGGCGCAGGATCGCTACGGCCGTCGCGACGTTCCGTGCCGCATCGAGCACTTCGGCATCGCCCGGCCCGATCAGGTGGAGCGCGCCGGACGACTTCGGGTTGCGGTCACGCCACAGGCCGGGTTCATCAGCGCCTTCGGCGATCAGATGGCGGATCGCGTGGGCCGCGACCGCGCGGACTGGCTGTACCGCGGGCGCTCGGTGATCGACGCCGGCATCATCCTCACCGGCTCCTCAGACCTGCCCGTCGCCGATAACAATCTGCGTCGCGGCATGCAGGCGGCCGTTGATCGTCGCACGGAGAACGACACCGTACTCGGCGCGGCTGAGGCCATCTCTCCGGAGGAAGCTCTGCGCACGCACACCGAGTGGGCGGCACGCGCGACGGGGCAGCTCGCCGACAAGGGCACGCTCGAGCGCGGCAAGCTCGCCGACTTCACCGTGTTCTCCGCTTCGCCGCTGTCGGCCCCCAGTATCGCCGACCTCGACATCGTCGCGACCGTGCTCGGCGGCTCGCTGAGCTACGACTCGCGATCCTGAGTTCTCGCCCCCGGCTCCCCAGCACTCGCACTCGCACTCGCACGTAAGGACGAACATGACGCAGCACCTCGATGACGCATTCCTCGCCGACTGGGCCGTGCACTCGCGCTTCGGCGCCGTGCCCGGCACGAACGGCGTCGACCGGCAGGCCGCGACCGCAGCGGACGGCGAGCAGCGCGCCTGGTTCGCGCAGTTGCTCGAGCAGCACGGGTTCACGGTTGAGCGCGACTCAGCCGGGAATCAGTTCGGGCTGTTGGAGCTGGTGCCCGGCGCGCCCTACGTGCTGACCGGATCGCACCTCGACTCCCAGCCGACCGCCGGCCGCTTTGACGGCGCGTTCGGAGTGATGGCGTCGGCGCACGCCTGCTTCCGCGTTGCTGACGAGCTCCGAGCCGATCCTGCGGCCGCCCGCGTGAACCTCGCGGTCGTCAACTGGTTCAACGAGGAGGGGTCGCGCTTCAAGCCCTCAATGATGGGCAGTTCGGTATTCACGGGCAAGATGCCGCTCGACGCAGCACTCGCGACGACCGATCCGCGCGGGGTGACGGTCGGCGACGCCCTCGATGCGATCGGTGAACGGGGCGCCGGTGACGTATTCGGAGGCGACTCGGGCCGCGAGGTCGCCTCGTACGCTGAGATTCACGTGCAGCAGGGTCGGAGCATGGAGGAGGACGGCGTCACGATCGGTCTCGTGAACGCGACGTGGGCGGCGCACAAGTTCGAATTCACCGTGACCGGGGCGCAGGCGCACAGCGGGTCGACGCTGATGGTCGACCGGCGCGACGCCCTGCTCGGTGCGGCCAGGCTCGTCGTGGCCGCGCGCGAGCTCGTCGACGAGTTCGAGCCGGGCGCGCTGCACACCGCCTGCGGCGAGCTGAACGTGTACCCGAATTCCCCCGTGGTCGTCGCGAGCGAGGTGCAGCTGCTCCTCGACCTGCGCTCGCCGAGCGCCGACGTGATTCGCGCGGCGCACGCATCGCTGCAGCGCACGATCGAGCGGGTGCAGCGGGAGGATCGCGTTGAGATCACGGTTACGGCCGAGCACAGTTGGGATCAGAACCCGTACCCCGAGGCCGGCGTCGAGCTCGCCCGCGAGGTCGCCGAGGAGCTCGGTCTCACCCACGATCGCGTCATGACGGTCGCCGGGCACGACTCGACGAACATGAAGGACACGGTACCGACCGTCATGCTCTTCGTGCCGAGCGTCGCGGGCATCTCCCACAGCCTCGACGAGTTCACGGAGGAGGCCGACCTCGTTGCGGGCGTCGACCATCTCACCGGCGTCGTGCGTCGGCTCGCCGGTGGCGCGCTGCTCGATTGAGGTCGTTGGGGTCGATTCCCCGTTCTGCAATGGCCCGGATCTGGGCCCGGCTCAGCTCCAGGTGAAGAGCTCGCGGGGGTGCGTGAGGCGCCAGCCGTAGTCGGGCGTGGTGATCGCGGCACCCGTGACGACGTCGAAGGCGCGCTCGTCGGATTCAGTGGGGCCCGAGAGGTGCAGCACGCCCACCACCCGACCGGCTTCGGCATCGGCCCCCGTGAGTCCGGCATCCGGCGCGCCCGCCTCGGAGAACCCGCCCGTCTCCAGGGTGACCGTTCGCTCTGCGGCTTCGCCGGGGAGGAGCACGACTTCGGCGCCGTCGCCCGATATCAGGATCGGGATCTCGACGCCGTCAACTGTTCTGACCGTGCCGACCCGCTCGTCGTGCGCGACGATCTGTGTGCGGGCGGGCGCGGCGTCCAGAGCAGAGAACATGCTGAGGCTCGCGCTCAGGCGATCCTCGGCCGTCGCCCGGCCCAGTACCACCGAGAGCTGCACGACCTCGCGACCCAGTGCATCGCTCGTGCGCGCCGCAGCAAGATTGTAGCCCGCGACGTTCGTGAGCCCGGTCTTCAGGCCGATCACGCCATCGATCGCGCTGTGGAGCGGATTCGTGCTTTCAACGATGCCGATGCCCCACGGGAGTGTGACCTGCGGCAACGCGACGATCTCCGCGACCGTCTCGTTTTCGAGTGCGATGCGCGCGATGCGCAGCACGTCGGCTGCGGAGGCCGCATTGCGCTCGTCCATGCCGGTCGGCTCGAAGAGTGAGAGCGAAGCGAGACCTTCGCGATCCTGCCAAGCGCGGACTGCCGTGAGAAAGGCATCGTTGTCGTCAAACACCGAGTAGGCGTATGCCGCAGTGAAGTCGTTCGCAGACGGTACGAGAGCGAGTTGCAGCATCTCGCGCGTGGTCACTTCGGTGCCGACCGGAATGGGGAACGCCACCCCATCATCGGCGATGTACGCTGCTTGTCGCGCTGCGTCTTCGGCCGTCCACACATGCAGCGGTCCGTCGGCGCCCGCGTTCACGGGCTGAGCGTCGAGCGCAACGAGTACGGTGACCAGCTTTGAGATGCTCGCGATCGGCGCCGGCGCCTCGGAGTTCGTCCAGAGCTCGTCGTTGTGCAGCCATCCGATCGCGGTCGGCTCGGTCTCGAGGTCGACCGCTCGTTGCACCTCGGCGTCGTCGGCCGAGATGGCGACCGTCACGGGCTCGTCCAGCATCACCACCGGTTCTGGCAGGGGAGCGATGGCGCACAGGATCGCGTAGCTCGCCGCAAGGAGAACGGTGAGAGATCCCGCGCCGACCCCGATGATTCGACCCACGCCGCGGCGGCGTCCGGAAGCGGACCGGGGTGCGGTGTCGGATCGGCGGCCGGAATCGGGCCGGGGCGCGGTGTCGGACCGGGGTGCGAATTCTGGGTCGGGCTCCGAAGGAGTGCTCGGGGCGGTGTGCGGGCTCACTCGATCCACATTAGATGCAGGCTCAGGATATTGGCGCGTTGAACCTCTTCCCGTTGTCAGAACGGATGTCGACCTTCATCGCGCACGTGCTCGCTGCGAGTCTCGCGCTCGCTGCGAGTCTCGCGCTCGCTGCGAGTCTCGCGCTCGCTGCCGACCCTGTGTTCGCCACCATCTGCGTATTCGGTCCGGTGCGGCTGACCCGGTGGCCCGGTTCGTGCAAATCTCACGCGACTCGGTGGTCTGTCGATATACAGCCGCCCGGTCGGACTGGTCCAGTGCAGGTCGCCGTCGTCTCTGTGGCGTACGGTCCAATCGGAGTGATGCTTGAGTACGTGATGGCCACGACACAGGTGTGCCAGATTCGACGTCGAGGTTGGCCCGCCCAGTGCCGCGTCGATGGTGTGGTCGAGATCGCATCGCGAGATTGGCACTCGGCACCCCGGGAAGCGGCAATGCTGATCGCGCGCCCCGAGTTGACGCTTCATCTCTTCGCTCGGACGGTACCGATCGACCGCGAGAACTGCCCCTGACTCGGCGTCTACCGCGACCCGCTCCCACACCTCGGTCGTCTCGGCGATGGCTCGGGCTGAATCGAGCGCGATCGGGCCGGCACCCACCAGTTCTGCCACCGGCGCGTCGCTCGCCTGTGGGTGCAGCGCTCGCGATGTCAGCGCAGTGATGGGAACGATCACTTGCACGCGAGCACGCAGCGCTTCACTGCTGGAGCACGACGCGAGAGCGGTCGCATCGGCTCCGAGCAGGAGCTCCACGAGTGCATCGGCTCGGATCTCATCACGCACGCGACGCACGGGCGCATCACCTGCAATCGGCTCGATCCGCTCAGCCGCTTCAGTGCGCTCAGCCGGTTCAGCGCTTTCATCCGGCTCGAGGCTCTTGGCCGGTTCAGCCCGCTCAGCCCGTTCGACCTCCCGAGCGATCCGCGTGAGCCGGTCGTGTATCGCGTACGCCTCTGCGGTCGGCAGGTAGGCGCGCAGATCGGACATTCCGTCCTCGCGTTCCTGCACGATCACTCGACGCCTGCGCTCCTCTTCCCGATGCTGCTCGTCGAGGGTGTCGGCGGCGTACTGCTCGGCGATCCTGCGAGCGATGGGACGGAGGCGATTCGGCGACTCCCGACGCGCATACGGCAGCACCTCTGCCTGATACGCCTCCCGGCGGGCAACGACTTCGGGCGATGATCCCACCCCGATGCGCCGCCCGGCATCTGCGATGATCCGTGCATGCGCAGCTGAAATCTCCGCAGCGGAGAGCGTCTCGTGGGTGGTCTCGTAGTCGCACCGCAACGACCACGCCGCGTCCATCTGCGCCTCCGCAGCTCGCTCGCTCATATTCAAGGTCGTGGCGAGCTCAGCACGCACCGAGCGGTAGGCGAGCTCGGTATTCCCTGAACTCGCGGAGTCGGTCGCCATCTGCACGGCGATGGCCATGAGCTCGAATCGGAACGCGTCGAGTGCGCGTTGGCGGTACTCCATCTGCTCGATGAGATTGACGACCTGACGGAGTGACAGGCTCGCGTCAGTGCTCGCGTCAGTGCTCGCGTCAGTGCTCGCGTCAAGGCTCGCATCAGCGCGCTCGTCTGGCGACTCCGCCGGGGCGGTGCCGATCGATAGGGAGAACATGAAGCTAGTCAACCAATGACCACCGACATTCATGAGCCCGCGAATGCCAGCACGCGAGGCATCCGCGTATTCTCGAGCTGACCGCGAACCGGCGCACGCGAGCCGGATGATGGAATACATGCACATCGAGGCGCATCGTTCCCGTGCAGGGACGCGCCTCGGATACCGGGCCGCATGCGTCATGATGGGTGCAGTCCGCCGCAGCACCGATGGGTGCAGTCCGCCCCACCACCGAGGAGCCAGCCGATGACCGCACTCATCGCGGGATACGCCCGCACCCCGTTCACTCGTTTCACCGGACAGCTCGCCGCGCAGCCGGCTACCGTGCTGGGCGCCCACGCGGTGCGCGCCGCCCTGCAGCGAGCAGGCGTCGCCCCCGCTGACGTCGACGCGGTCGTGGTCGGCCAGGTGCTGCAGGCGGGCGCCGGCCAGAACCCGGCCCGTCAGACGGCGGTGGGCGCGGGGATTCCCCTCGAGGTGCCTGCCATAACGCTCAACGCCGTGTGCCTCTCCGGGGCCGAGGCCGTCTCGCAGGCTGTGCGCCTCATCAATAGCGGCGAGGCGGAGATCGTCGTCGCAGCCGGCCAGGAATCGATGTCGCTCGCTCCCCACGTGCTGCCGTTGCGCGCGGGAACGAAGTACGGCGACGCCGCCCTCGTCGACACGGTCGACCGCGATGGGCTCTCTGACGCATTCGACCAGGTGGCCATGGGCGCGCTCACCGAGACCGGCAATACGCCGCTCGGGCTGACCCGCGAAGAGCAGGACGCCTTCGCCGCAGCGTCGCATCAGCGCGCAGCCGCATCTGCCGACTTCCTCGCCGGCGAGATTGAGCCGTTCACGGTGACTTCGCGTCGGGGCGAAACAGTGGTCGCCAGCGACGACGGCGTGCGCTCCGAGACCACCGCGGAAACACTGGCGGGTCTGCGGCCGGCCTTCTCGAAGGAGGGCACCATCACCGCGGGCAACGCCTCGCAGATCACCGACGGCGCTGCGGCGCTCGTGATCGTGAGCGAGGCGGCGGCCGAGCGGCTCGGCCTCGCGCCGCTCGCTCGCGTCGAGGCGACCGCCTTCGTCGCCGGCCCCGACACGCATCTGCACTCGCAGCCAGCGCGGGCTATCGAGGCCGCACTGGCGAAGACCGAGGGGATCGCGATCGCCGACCTCTCCATCGTCGAGATCAACGAGGCATTCGCGGCCGTCGGCGTGCAGTCGACGCGCGAGCTCGGCCTCGATCCGAGCGTCGTGAATCCCCACGGCGGGGCGATCGCTCTGGGCCATCCGATCGGGGCCTCCGGTGCTCGCATCATCGGTACGCTCGCGCGGCAGCTCGCTGAGCAGGGCAGCGGATCGCAGGGCGCCATTGGCATCTGCGGCGGCGGCGGGCAGGGCAGCGCCGTCGTGCTCCGCGCCGTGTAGCGGGCGCACCATCGCTGCCGATACACTCGCCGCTATGGGACTGCAGCACGCAGCCATCGGCATCGACGTCGGTGGCACGGGTATCAAGGGCGCCGCGATCGATGTGACGACGGGCGAGAAGATCAGCTCTCGGCACAAGGTTGCGACCCCGGCAGGCGGGGCGCCGGCCGATATCGCTCGCGAGGTCGGGTTGATGGCGGGTGCGATCCGCGAGGAGCTCGCGGCCGACGGATTCGCCCTGCCCGAAGCGCTCCCCGTCGGCGTCACCCTGCCCGGCGTGGTGCGCGACGGCGTGATGCGCACCGCAGCGAACATCGACCTCAGCTGGATCGGCACCGACGCGCATGCGCTGCTCTCGGCCGCCGTCGCAGCGCCGTGCACGGTCGTGAACGACGCGGATGCCGCGGGCATCGCCGAGGTCGCGTTCGGCGAGGTCAGCGGGCTCCCCGGCGTCACGCTCGTGCTCACCTTCGGAACGGGGATCGGCTCGGCGCTCGTGGCCGACGGCGTGCTCGTGCCCAACTTCGAGCTCGGTCACCTCGAACTCGATGGGTTCACCTCGATCGAACGCCACACGGCTGCGAAGGTGATCGAGCGCGAAGGCATCACGCTCGAGGAGTGGGCATCGCGTGTCTCCCGGTACATCGGTTACCTCGAGAAGATTCTGAACCCCGACCGATTCGTACTCGGTGGCAGCATCAGCAAGGCCTCTGACAGTTTTCTTCCGTTCGCCGGTGTCACGGTGCCGGTCGTACCGGCGCGACTGCGCAACAACGCCGGCATCATCGGCGCCGCCCGGCTCGCAGCGGAGGCGATCGATCCCGAATCGAGCAATTCCGCGCCCTGAACGCAACGCCTGAGCGTCCCTCGTACTCCGCACCTGGGAGAATAGGTGCGGCGCGAGCGGACGGAGGGCGAGCATGGCGGAGGCGGTCGGAGACGGTGAGTCCTCTCGACCCGATCGCCGCACGCCGCCCACCGCCGTGATCAAAGCGGTGCGCAGTCTTGTCGAGATGCCCGCCGGCCCGGGCCCGCGGCTCTGGATCGCGCTGCGCGCTGCGCTCTCCATCGGCGTTCCCTTCGGCCTGCTGACGGCGCTGGGGTACGAGGGCATCGGGTTGCAGACCGCCGCCGGAGCGTTCGTCGCGCTCTTCGCCGCGAGTCTCGCCGCTGCGGAGCGCACCAAAGTGCTGCCGTTCGTCGCGCTCGCGCTCATCGGGTCTGCAGCGCTCGGAGCGGCGCTGTCGCCCTGGCCCGTGCTCCTGGGAACTGGGCTCGTCGTCGTCGCCGGAGCGACTGCGGCGCTGTCGTTCGCCTTCCGGCTCGGCCCGCCCGGGCCGGTGTTCTTCGTGCTGAGCTACGGCTTGGCGGGCAACATCACTGCGGTCGTCGACGGAGAGCGGCTGAACTCGCCGCTGGTGCTGATCGCGGCACTCGCGGGCGGCGCGCTGTTCTCGTATCTGCTCGCGCTCGCACCGTTGCTCCGCGACGCCGAGCGGTCACAGCCGGTGCGGCCCCTCGGCGAGCTGCTGCCCGGCCCCTGGTTGGGGCCGGGGGAGCGCCGGCTGATCCTGCGCATTCTCATCGTCGCCGTCGTCGGCACCGTCGTCACCATGCTCTGGATCGACCCGCACCGCGCATACTGGACCGTGTCTGCGGGTGTCGCGGTTATCGGCCTGAGCGCCGTGCGCCGCCACTCGCTCGCCCGCGGGCTGCACCGCACCGTCGGCACTCTCGTCGGCGCGGCCCTGTACCTCGCGATCGCACCGCTCGGCGCTTTCCCCGTCGCGCTCGTGGTGCTGCTCACCGGGCTGCAGTTCATCATCGAACTCGTCGTGGTGCGCAACTACGCCCTCGCCCTCGTGTTCATCACCCCGCTCGTGCTCCTCCTCACGGGGGCCGCGGCGGGTGGAGGCGATCTCATGGGCGCCGCATCGGAGCGCGTGCTCGACACGCTCATCGGTTCGGTTATCGCAGTGGTCACGGCGCTGCTGCACCGACGAGTGGTGAAGGATCGGCCGGAGTGATGGGGCGCTCCGGTGCACCGCACGACTACACGAAGCGGTAGGTCGCGTACCGCACAGCGTTCGCCGTGCGCTCGGCCACGGCGAGGTACAGCGAGCGCTCGAGGTGCGCGAGCGCCGGGGCTGAGGTTTCGATGGTCACCATGGTGCGGAAGTAGTACTCGGAGGGGTCGACCGTCTCGCCCTTGAGCAACGATTCGAGCACGTGCGGCTCTCCGCTGCGCACCCCCGACGCCTGCAGGTAGAGCAGCTCGCCGTCGGCGGTGCGCGCCGAGTAGCGGCCGTCGATCTCGATCGAGCCGTCGGCGCGCACGACTTGCCAGTCGGCGCCCCCTGGCAGGATCTCGGCATCGACCTCACCACTGATGCTGCCCCCGAGAATCGGGATGATCCTCCGGTGGCCGGCCCGGGTGCGGCCGTGATCCTCGATGGCACCGAGCTCGACGGAGACGTCGAACACGTGCTCGAGGCCGGGGGTTGGAAGCTCAGATTCCGACGGGCGCGCTGCGGGAGGGGTCATGAGGTGCTCCGTTCTTCGGTGACGCGGGGGAGTGGCTGTTCGTGTGCGATGAGGAGAGCTCCGAGCAGTCGTTCGAGTGCAGGCAGTGCGGTGGCGATCGACGCCAGGTCGTCGCCGGCGAGTGTTTCGAGCGACTCCCCGAGAATGCGGGTGCTCGCGCGGTCGTAGGCGGTGAAGAGCGCCCGGGCACGTTCCGAGGTCGTCACCAGTACGCGGCGGCCGTCGGCCTCGTCCGGTCGGCGCTCGACGAGCCCGGCTCGCTGCATCGAGGCGAGCAGGTTGCTCACCGTGGAGCGGTCGAGGTGCAGAGCCTCGGCGAGATCGCTGGGTGCGAGCGCCGTGCCGGAGGGGAGTGCGCGGATGACCTGGATCTGGGATTCCGGAATCTCGGGGAGGTCTCCCGCCGCGCGAGCTGCGGTGAGGAGCGCTCGCCGCAGCGGCGAGATTACTCCGGCAAGGCGTGCCGGATCAACCTCGGCTGTCATCGCGTCGCCCACTCCTCAGCGCTCGACGGTCAACGAAGCGCGGGCGTTCAGCATCTCGGGATGGAACCCCGCCGCCTGCTTGTACGCGGTCGCCACCTCCGCTAGCTCGGCCTCGGGAATCACGTCGTGGATGTGCGAGAAACCCTCAGGCGCACGCTCCGCGGCGAGCACCATCACCTTCTCTGGGCCGGCCTGGCGCGTCTGCTCGAGCAGTGCCGCGGTGGCGGGTCGCCGATCGGCTTCGTACGCGCGGAGGCCGTCCCGTGGGGTGGGGGCGTGGGCGAGGTGGAATGCCAGCGTGCGGGCGTCGAGGGTCGCTTGCGAGCCGCCGTTCGAGCCGTTGGGGTACATCGCATGCGCGGCATCTCCGAGGAGCGTGGTGCGCCCGAACGTCCACTGCGGGAGCGCGTCGCGATCCACCATCGGATATTCGAGGATCTCGTCGGCGCTCGCGATGAGGCCGGGAATGTCGATCCAGTCGAACGCCCACTTGCGGAAGAGTTCGACGATGGGCTTCGGGTCGATGGGGTGGTTCCAGTCCACCTGGCCGGATCCTGCTCCCCGCTGCTCAGCGATGAAGTTGATGGGCATGCGTCCGTCGTCTCCGACGGGGCCGAGGGGGTACGCGACGAACTTCTGCTCGCCGTCGCCCACCATCACCATCGTGCTGCCGTCGAGGAACGGTTCGGCGTACGCGACACCGCGCCAGAGGGTGAGCCCATTGGAGGGGGGAGCTCCCTCTTCCGAGTAGCGCTCTGCGCGCACAGCCGAGTGGATGCCGTCGGCGGCGATCACGACGTCGGCCGACACGGTGACCTCGCCGGCCTCCGTCGTGAATCGCGCCAGATCCTGCTCCTCCCCGTGTTCCACGGAGACGACCCGGTGCCCGGTGCGGATGATGTCGCCGACACGCTGCTCGACGAGGTCGCGGAGCGCGATCTGTAGCCGCCCGCGGTGCACGGAGAGCTGGGGCCAGGAGTACCCCGCGGCGGTGCCGCGAGGCTCGCTCCAGATGGGCTGGCCGTGGCGGTTGTAGTAGGCCAGCGTGGTCGGCTCGACCCCGAGTGCGGCGATGTCGTCGACGATGCCGAGTTCGGTGAGCTCGCGCACGGCATGCGGCAGCAGATTGATGCCAACCCCGAGGCCGCGGATCTCCTCAGACCGCTCGTAGACCTCGATGTGCTCGAAGCCCGCGGCGTGCAGGCTGAGGGCGCTGAGGAGCCCGCCGATACCGGCTCCGATGATGACGATCTTCATTGATCACTCCAGTTCGCGGGATCACTCCCCAGTAGTTTTGTCGCAAAACTAACACGGGAGGGCGGGGTGCGCAAGCGCACCGCACTCCCTCCCGTGCTCGGCGAAGAGTGATGTGCCGGATCAGACCAACCGGGTCTTCGGCGACACCTCGTACGTGTCGGCGGCGTCGCGGTTCGGAATGTCGCCGAGTACGGAGTCGATCGCCGCGAGCGTGTCGGCGTCGAGCACGACTCCTGACGCCTTCACCGTGTCGGCGAGCTGCTCGGGGCGCGATGCCCCCACGAGGGCCGCGGCCACGTTCGGGTTCTGCAGCACCCACGCGATCGCGAGCTGCGGCATGGTGAGCCCGGCCTGCTCGGCGATCGGCTTCAGGCCCTGCACCGCCTTGAGAATCTTCTCGTCCAAGAACTTCTGCATGAACTCCGCACCGCTCTTGCCATCGGTCGCGCGCGACCCCGACGGCACGGGCTGGCCCGGCAGGTACTTGCCGGAGAGCACGCCCTGCGCCATGGGCGACCAGACGATCTGCGAGATGCCGAGCTCCTCGGATGCCGGAACGACCTTCCCCTCGATCACGCGGTGCAGCATCGAGTACTGCGGCTGGTTCGAGATGAGCTGCACGCCGAATTCGCGCGCGAGCTGGTGCCCCTCGCGCAGCTGCTCGGCGGTCCATTCCGAGACGCCGATGTAGAGCGCCTTGCCCTGCCGCACGACGTCGGCGAACGCCTGGAACGTCTCTTCGAGCGGCGTCTCGTAGTCGAAGCGGTGAGCCTGGTACAGGTCAACGTAGTCGGTGCCGAGGCGGCGGAGCGAGCCGTTGATCGATTCGAGGATGTGCTTGCGGCTCAGCCCGGTGTCGTTCGGCCCCTTCTGGCCGGTCGGGAAGTACACCTTCGTGAAGATCTCGAGACCCTCGCGGCGCTGACCGTCGAGCGCACGCCCGAGCACGGCCTCGGCGGCGGTGTTCGCGTACGTGTCGGCGGTGTCGAACGTGGTGATGCCGGCGTCGAGCGCCGCGTGCACCGTCTTGATCGCCGCGTCGTCGGCGACCTGAGACGCGTGCGTCACCCAGTTGCCGAAAGTGATTTCCGAGACCTTGAAGCCGCTGTTTCCGAGATACCGATAGTTGACCATTGCCTCAGCCTATGCCCGCTCGGCGTGTGCGGGCAGTGAGTCGGATGAATGTGCGGTGAGGGCCGCGCGAGTATGGATGCGGTCTAGTTCAGAGCGCCGTCGTTCGTCGTCGAGGCGCGTTCGAGCAGTCGGTCGGGCAGCACGTGGATGAGCGGCGCGAGGAGTCGGTAGCGCCAATCGGAGATCAGGACGCTCCGGCCGCGTCGAACTGCGGAGAGTCCCTCCTGCGCGACGCGGGCGGTGCTCGCCCAGGCGATCCGTGGGAGGCGGGGCAGGTGATCCTCTCCCATGCGCGCATGGAATTCGGTGTCGAGCAGGCCCGGGCAGAGAGCGGTCACGCGCACGCCGCGACGGCGGTAGCGCGCGTTGAGGGAGCGCGAGAGCGACACGATCGCCGCCTTCGCGGCTCCGTAGGTGCCCGTCGGCGTGAATGCGGCGACGCTGGCGACGTTCAGGATCCAGCCGTAGCCCCGGTCGAGCATTCCCGGGACGGCGGCGTGCGACAGGTGGAGCGGCACCCATGACAGCAGTTCGTGCAGCCTCCGCTCGTCGTCGAGTTCGCTCGTCTCGAAGCCGTCGGCAACACCGAATCCCGCGTTGTTCACGAGGATGTCGACGGGACGATCCCGCGCGCTGAGCCGGCCCGCCACCCGCTCCAGGTCGGGAGCGCGGGTGAGGTCGGCTGGCAGCGCGGAGGCGTCGATGCCGTGGCGATCCCGCAGCTCGGAGGCCAGGATCTCGAGCCGTTCGCGGTCGCGTGCGACGAGCACGAGGTCGACGCCCGCGGCGGCGAGCTGCCGGGCGAACTCGGCTCCGAGTCCTGTCGATGCGCCGGTGATCAGTGCGGTAAGCGGCATCGGCCCAGTCTGCCAGCACGCGGTGCGGACGACCAGGGGTGTGCCCCACCGCCGCAATCGGGTAGTGTATTCGCATGACGAACTACACTTCGCTGTGCGAAATAACGCGATCATGATCGACAAGACGGTGCCGGATCCCGCGGCCGCGGTGGCGGGCATTCACGACGGCGCTACGGTGATGATCGGCGGTTTCGGCAGAGCCGGGCAGCCCATCGAGTTGATCGACGCACTCATCGCCCACGGCGCGAGCGACCTCACGATCGTGAACAACAACGCGGGAAACGGTGACGACGGCCTCGCCGCGCTGCTCGCCGAGCGTCGCGTACGCAAGATCATCTGCTCGTTCCCCCGACAAGCGGATTCCTGGGTGTTCGACGGGCTCTATCGCGCAGGCGCAATCGAGCTCGAACTCGTGCCGCAGGGCAACCTCGCGGAGCGGATCCGCGCGGCCGGCGCCGGCATCGGCGCCTTCTACACCCCCACGGGCGTCGGCACGGAACTCGCGGCCGGCAAGGAGATTCGCGAGATCGCTGGGCGAGCATACGCGCTCGAGTACCCGATTCGCGCCGACTTCGCGCTGATCAGTGCGTGGAACGCCGACCGCTGGGGCAACCTCGTCTATCGTGAGACCGCGCGCAATTTCGGTCCGATCATGGCGGCGGCCGCGCAGACGACGATCGCGCAGGTCGGCACGGTGGTCCCGCTCGGCGACATCGATCCGGAGGTCGTGGTGACTCCCGGCATCCACGTGGATCGCGTGGTCGCCGTCGGCGAGCGCCGTTGGTTGCGCGACGGCGTCTTCGTGGGAGGCGTGGACCTCGCAGGAGCGCCCGTGCAGACCGAGGGGGACACCGCATGAGCACCCGCATCACCCGCGAGGAGCTCGCGGCACGCATCGCAGCCGACATCGCCGAGGGGTCCGTCGTCAACCTCGGCATCGGTGCGCCGACCCTGGTCGCCGACTACCTGCCGGACGACGCCGAGATCATCCTGCACACCGAGAACGGCATGCTCGGCATGGGTCGAGCACCTGCCGCCGGACGCGTCGATCCCGATCTCATCAACGCAGGCAAACAGGCGGTGACCGCCGTCGCCGGCGCCGCCTACTTCCACCACGCGGACTCCTTCGGCATGATGCGCGGGGGTCACCTCGACGTGTGCGTGCTCGGGGCGTTCCAGGTCGCGGCGAACGGCGACCTGGCCAACTGGTCGACCGGGGCGCCGGGCGCGATTCCGGCGGTGGGCGGCGCAATGGACCTCGCGATCGGCGCGAAGCACGTGTACGTGATGACCGATCTGCTGACGAAGCAGGGGGAGTCGAAGCTCGTCGCGGCCTGCTCGTACCCACTGACGGGCGCTGCCTGCGTGTCGCGGGTGTACACGGATCACGCGGTGTTCGATGTCACGGCGGAGGGCTTTGCCGTGCGCGAGCTGTTCGGCGACACCACACTCGACGACCTGAGCGCGGCCACGGGCCTGCGCTTGATCGATGCGACCTCGGAGGTTCGGCCATGACCGGAGCATTCATCTACGACGCTGTGCGCACGCCGTTCGGCCGAGCCGGGGGAGCCCTTTCCGGTGTGCGCCCCGACGATCTCGCCGCGACCGTCATGCGAGCGAGCGCGGAACGCGCGGGCATCGATCCCGCGAGCATCGACGACGTGATCTTCGGCGATGCGAATCAGGCCGGCGAAGACAACCGCAACGTCGCGCGCTTCGGCGCCCTGCTCGCAGGCTTCCCCACCACCGTCACGGGAACGACCGTCAATCGGCTCTGCGCATCGTCGGTCGAAGCGGTGATCCAGGCCGCGCGATCGGTCGAGTCTGGCGACGCTCAGATCGTGCTGGCCGGCGGCGTCGAATCGATGAGCCGGGCTCCCTTCGTCGTGGAGAAATCGGCGAAACCGTGGCCGTCGGTCGGCAACCAGACGATGTGGAACACCTCCATCGGGTGGCGCATGGTGAACCCGGCGTTCCCCGCGCCGTGGAGCATCTCGAACGGCGAGTCCGCCGAGAGGATCGCACGCGAGTGGAGCATTTCGCGCGAGCGCCAGGACGCGTTCGCGGTGCGCTCGCATCAGCGGGCGGCGGCGGCGTGGGCGGACGGAGTGTTCGACGACGAGATCGTGCAGGTGCCGGGAGCGGAGCTCGCTCGAGACGAGGGGATACGCGACGGTTCGACCGTCGAGAAGCTCGCCGCCCTACGACCGCTGTTCGCGGCCGACGGGACCGTCACCGCGGGGAACGCCTCGTCGATCAACGACGGCGCATCGGCGGTCCTCATCGGCGGCGAGGGGGCGATCACCGCAGAGCCGCTCGCCCGCATCGCGGGACGCGCGACGCACGGCGTGGATCCCGACCTCTTCCCCATCGCCCCGATCGAGGCGGCGAATCGGGCGCTCGCGCGATCCGGGCGCAGCTGGGCCGACGTCGACTTCGTCGAACTGAACGAAGCCTTCGCGTCGCAGTCGCTCGCCTGCCTGGCCGGGTGGCCGGAGCTCGACCCGGAACGGCTGAACGTGCACGGTGGCGCGCTGGCGATCGGGCACCCGCTCGGAGCATCAGGGGGGCGCATCATCGGGCGGGCGGCTCACGGGTTGCGGCGTCTCGGCGGGGGTGTTGCCGTGGTCGCGATCTGCATCGGAGTGGGGCAGGGGCTCGCTGTCGTGCTCGAACGATGACACGTGCGGAGGCCATCGGGTCGGGCCGGTAAGGTGGGCGCGTGAATGTGCATTCAGAACCCGCGGGCGAGGCGGCGAGCGGCGACTTCGTGCAGTCGCTCGCGCGCGGGCTCGCCGTGATCCGGGCCTTCGACGCGGAGCATCCGGAGCTCAGTCTCAGCGACGTTTCACGGCGGGCCGGAATTCCTGCGGCGGCTGCGCGGCGGTTTCTGCGCACGCTCGAGACGCTCGGGTACGTGCGCTCCGACGGACGCGCCTTCGCCCTGACCCCGCGAGTGCTCGAACTGGGGTTCAGCTACCTCTCCGCCCTTTCGCTTCCCGAGGTGATGCAGCCGCACCTCGAGCGGCTCTCACGTGAGACCGGCGAATCGGTGTCGGCCGCGGTGCTCGCGGGCAGCGACATCGTCTACGTCGCCCGGGTGCCGACGCGGCGCATCATGACCGTCGGCATCACCATCGGCACCAGCTTCCCCGCGTACGCGACGAGCATGGGGCGGGTGCTGCTCGCCGCGTTGCCCGAATCGGAAGCCGAGACCGTGCTCGCGCATGCTCCGGCGCCCGCGCTCACGCAACGGACCCTCACCGACCCCGAGCGGCTCCGCGCTGAGCTCCAGCGCGTGCGCGAGCAGGGGTGGGCGATCGTAGATGGCGAGCTCGAGGTGGGGTTGCGGTCTGCTGCAGCCCCCATTCGTCGTCGCGATGGGTCAGTCGCCGCGGCGGTGAACGTGTCGACGAGTGCGAGCAGAGACTCGCTCGCTCGGCTCCGCGACGAGCATGTTCCGCGTCTGCTGGAGACGACCGCCGCGATCACGGAGGATCTGCGGCACGTGTAATCGCCGATTCTCGACCGCCGCCGCCGCTCAGTGCCCGCGCCCGCGGCGCATCGCCTGGAGTGCTCCGCACGACCACAGAGCCCACAGCACGAGGAGTGGCTGAAACACCAGCCGGATCCCGCGCGCGGCATCGCTCTCGAGCCCGAACGCGTCTGAGCGGGTCACGAACTGCGAGATGTTGCCGGGGAACACTGCGACGAAGAACGCGGCGACCACCCATCCGATCGGCACGCGCAGTCGGCCGAGCACCGCGACCGCACCGCCGAGGGTGATCTCGACGATGCCAGAGGCGACCACCACGAAGTCCTTGTCGGCAGGCACCCAGTCGGGCACCTGCGCCTGGAACTCCCGCCGCGCGAAGGTCAGGTGCGCGATCCCCGCGAACAGGAGCGCCAGTCCCAGGAGCACGCGAGCGACGTGCTGCAGGGGCGTCGCCCGCGGCGGTGCGGTGGTGAGTGCGCTCATGATTGGGCCTCCCGGGTTGCGGTGAACGGACGTGTCAGTGGGCGTTGCGCACCCGCACCGAGAGGCAGGTGGGGCAGCCTTCGAGCTTCTCGTACTCCGCGAGCGCGACCTCGGTCACCGTGTAGCCCAGGTCGCGAAGCATCTCTGCGGTTCGGGGAGCCGAAGCTGAGATGATGAGCTCGGACTCGCTGAGGCAAACCACCGCGGTGCCGTGCGGTTCGGGTACGGGGAGGAAGCGGTCGAAGATGTCGGAGTTGTCGACGAACTCCGGGTAGCCGATGACCGTGCCGTCAGGGAGCGCGGTCACCGCGGTCTTGAGGTGCAGCACTTTCGTGACCGGGACGCCGACGACCTTCGCGCCCAGCGGGGCCAGGATGCGACGCAGCTGCGCGACGCCCTCGGCGTTCGTGCGGCCGCCGCGGCCGACGTAGACGGTGTCGCCGATCTTGAGCACATCGCCGCCGTCGAGGGTGCCGGGTTCGCGAATGTCGGCGATCGGGAGGCCGAGCTCTTCGAGCGCCTTCCGAGTGCCGGCCGTCTCGGGCTTGCGGCTGTCGGCGCCCGGGCGCGAGATCACGGCGACGTTGCGGAACATCACGACCGTGTCTTCGACGAACACGGAATCCGGGCAGTCATCGGCGGCGTCGACCTCGATCGTCTCCCAGCCATGCGAGCGCAGTGCCGCAACGTACCCGTGCCACTCCTCCAGCGCGCGCTCGAGATCCACGGCCACCTTCTCGATGTGGTCGACGATCCCGTTGTCGAGCAGGGGGCTGGGCTTGCGCACGAGGGCGATCTTGGACATGGGTGGAGTTCCTCCGAAGTCGGGTACGAGTCGAGACCAGGCTATCGGCACCGGTACAGAGCCGGCTGCGCAAGCGAGGCGCCCGCGCCTACACTGACCCCATGGCAGCTGAGGCGGATCCCCACGGGCACATGGGCTACGCAGTCGATCGCGTCCGGGCGTTCGTCGATGGTGTCGTCGCCATCGCGCTCACGCTCCTGATCCTGCCGCTCATGGAAAGTGTGGGAGAAGTCGCCGGCGCGGGTGAAGACGCTGTGACGTGGCTCCGCGAGCACGACGGGCAATTGCTGAGTTTCGTACTGAGCTTCGTGCTGATCGCGATGTTCTGGATGATCCACCATCGCCTCTTCGTCACCGTCGAGCGAGTCACATCGACACTCATCTGGTTGCTCATCGCGTGGATGCTGACGATCGTCTGGTTGCCGGTGGCCACGGCGATCGCCGGGCGCATGGACGACGACGATGGCGTCGCACGGGCGCTGTACATCGGCAGCCTGCTCCTCGCCGCGCTCGCGTCGCTGCTCGTGCGGCTCTTTCTCCGCGCGCATCCGGCGCTGCACACGGCCAGTCGAGGTCAGCTGGTCGACGGGGTCATCGTTGACCTGGCACTCGCGCTGCTCTTCGGCGTCGCGCTCGTGCTGACGCTCGTGGTTCCCGGTATCGGGTACTCGGCGATGTTCGTGATGCTGCTCTCCACTCCGGTGCAATGGCTGCTGCGCCGCGTGATCGGAGTCCGGGCCTAGCGGAACCGCGGGCAAGGCGCTAAACTTGAGTCATACACACTCAAGTTTGTGAGAATGCCTGATCAACGGGGCGCTTCAAGCGTCCGCACACCGTCAGTCATCGCGAAAGGACCCACATGCAGGCCAATTGGACGCCCGCCCAGGGCGAAGGAGAGCAGCAGTCGGCGCTGGAGCAGTTCGGCGTCAACCTGACCGAGGTGGCCCGTTCGGGCAAGCTCGACCCGGTCATCGGCCGCGACTCCGAGATTCGGCGAGTCAGCCAGGTGCTCACCCGTCGTACGAAGAACAACCCCGTGCTCATCGGCGACCCCGGCGTCGGCAAGACTGCCGTGGTCGAGGGGCTCGCGCAGCGCATCGTCGCCGGCGACGTCGCCGAGTCGCTGAAGAACAAAGAGCTCATCTCGCTCGACATCTCCGCGCTCATCGCGGGCGCCAAGTACCGCGGCGAGTTCGAGGAGCGCATGAAGGCGGTGCTGCAGGAGATCAAAGACTCTGACGGCAAGTTCATCACGTTCATCGACGAGCTGCACACCCTCATGGGGGCTGGCGGTGGTGAGTCCTCGGTCGCGGCGTCGCAGATGCTCAAGCCGATGCTCGCCCGGGGCGAGTTGCGGCTCATCGGCGCCACCACCCTCGACGAGTACCGCGAGTACATCGAGAAGGACGCCGCGCTCGAGCGTCGCTTCCAGCAGGTCTACGTCGGCGAGCCGTCGGTGACGGACACGGTGGCGATCCTCCGCGGGCTGAAGGAGCGGTACGAGGCGCACCACAAGGTGACGATCGCCGATTCCGCGCTCGTCGCAGCAGCGGCTCTCTCCGACCGGTACATCACGGCGCGACAGCTGCCCGATAAGGCCATCGATCTGATCGACGAGGCGGCAAGTCGCCTGCGCATGGAGATCGATTCCGCCCCGGTCGAGATCGACGAACTGCGACGAGCGGTGGATCGACTGAAACTCGAAGAGCTCGCGCTCAAGAAGGAGAAGGACGACGCCTCGAAGGAGCGTCTCGCCAAGCTGCGCGAAGATCTCGGGGCGAAGCGCACTGAGCTCGACGCGCTCGAGGCTCGATGGGAGCGCGAGCGCGACTCCCTGAACCGCGTAGGTGCGCTGCGTGAGAAGCTCGACCAGTTGCGCATGGAGGCCGAGGTCGCCCAGCGCGAGGGCAAGCTCGAGAAGGCGTCCAAACTGCTGTACGGCGAGATCCCGGTCATTCAGAAACAGCTCACGGAGGCCGAGGACGCCGAGGCGCAGGGGGCGGCCGGTGATGAGGATCGCATGGTCAACGATCAGGTCACCGATGAAGACATCGCCGGCGTCGTCGCGGCGTGGACGGGGATTCCCGTCGGGCGTCTGCTGCAGGGCGAAACCGAGAAGTTGCTCGCACTCGAGCACGAGCTGGCGAAGCGGCTCATCGGTCAGAACGATGCCGTACGCGCGGTCGCGGACGCGGTGCGCCGTACGCGGGCCGGGATCGCCGACCCCAATCGGCCGACCGGATCCTTCCTCTTCCTCGGGCCCACCGGTGTCGGCAAGACCGAGCTCGCCAAGGCGCTCGCCGAGTTCCTCTTCGATGACGAGCACGCCATGGTGCGCATCGACATGTCGGAATACGGCGAAAAGCACTCGGTCTCGCGGCTCGTCGGCGCTCCTCCGGGATACGTCGGGTACGAGCAGGGCGGTCAGCTCACCGAGACGGTGCGGCGCCGGCCGTACTCGGTCGTACTGCTCGACGAGGTGGAGAAGGCGCACCCCGAGGTCTTCGACGTGCTGCTGCAGGTGCTTGACGATGGGCGCCTGACCGACGGGCAGGGCCGCACGGTCGACTTCCGCAACGTCATCCTGATCCTCACGTCGAACCTCGGCAGCCAGTACCTGATCGATCCCGACATGGTGTGGAGCGACAAGGAGAGCGCGGTGCGCGAGACGGTGCGGCGCGCGTTCAAGCCCGAGTTCATCAATCGTCTCGACGAGATGGTGATCTTCCACCCGCTGAGCGTCGCCGACCTCGCGCAGATCGTCGAACTGTCGATCGACCGGTTGCAACTGCGATTGGCGGATCGGCGCCTTACGCTCGCGGTGACCCCCGACGCACGCAGCTGGCTCGCATCGCGCGGATACGATCCGATCTACGGCGCCAGGCCGTTGCGCCGTCTCATGCAGAAGGAGATCGACGACCGCCTCGCGCGGGCCATCCTGTCGGGAGAGGTGCGCGACGGCTCTGCGGTACGCGTCGACGTGGCGGCCGACGGAGACGGGCTTGAGCTCTCGGTGATGCCAGCGGTTTAGGAAACGGCTCGGTGCGGGGGTGCCTCAGTATCCGAGGCGCCCCCGCAGGTCGTTGAGGGCCTGGGATGAGCGCAACGCTGTATCCGGGCCGACGGCGGAAACGCCCTGCACCAGCACATCGCCCGTAAGAACGCCGGCGATGCCCTCCGCGGTGAGGCCAGTCGGAGTGTGCGGTGCGGTGAGCGATGCGGTGACACGTGCCCCGAGCTGCTCGTGCAGCTCGTCCGTGATGAGCAGCACGCTGGCGCCCACGAGCTGAGCCTGGTCGAGCAAGGCCTCGATGTCGCGCGTGACGCGTCCCGGTGCGAAGATCACCAGCAGATCGCGCGCGCCGAGGCTCATCACCTCGTCGGCGAGCCTGAAGCCGTCGGTCGTCAGCCGCCGCGTGCCGACGCCGATGCGGCGGAGGCGCAGCGCGAGGTGATCGGCTGCGATTCCCGACGCGCCCAATCCGTAGCAGAACACGGTGTCGGCGTGCACGATGAGATTGACGGCGGTCGAGTACTGGGCGTCGCTGTTGGCGCGGCTTGCGAGGGCCACCAGATCCTGCGCCTCGCTCCAGATCTCGCGCTGGATCTGACCGAGGTCTTGCCCCAGATGCTCAAGGCGGCTGCGGAGCCTGACCTCGGGCGCGACGCTGGAGCTGAAGGGTGCCGCGACCTCCTGCTTGAGTTCCGAGAGGCCGGCGTAGCCGAGCGTCTGCAGGGTGCGTACCACCGATGCGTTGGAAGTCTTGCTCTGCGCGCCGAGCTCGGCGGCGCTCGCATACAGCAGCCGCTCTGCCGACATCGCGGTGAGCACGCGACTCACCGCCCGCTCCGATTTGGCAAGACCATCCCAGCGCTCCGCAATGCGTTCCCTCAGGCGTGTAAGCGCACGGTTGTCCGTATCACTTGTTACAAACGGTTCCATTGCTGTATCGTTCTGTCCTAATGATGGTAATTCCGTAATGGATGTTCCACTCATCATTCTCCCGGGAGCGGGAGAGCGCAAGCGGGATCGCCGGAGAACGGTGATCGGATAAGGGGTCAGGATGGGCGCAGCAACCGGCATTCGAGTGCTCGAGGTGAGCGGGACGCCGCGTGAACGTGGACGTCAGTACGGTGCGGGCGCGAGTGACCTCATCGCAGCAGCCATTGGCTACTACTCGGAAGCACTCACGCAGCAGACCGGAATGTCCTGGGCCGAGATCACCGAGTCTGCGGCTCAGTGGTTGCCGGTATCGGAGCGGCTGGCGCCCCACCTGGTCGAGGAGATGCGCGGCATCGCGGAAGGAGCGGGCGTCTCGTTCCTCGAGATCGTGACGCTCAATGTGCGCGGCGAGTTCGTCTACAACTACCAGGCGCGCAGCGCGGATGCCGCAGCGGCCGAAGACGAGCGTGACGCCGTTGACGGCTGCACATCGTTCTTCCTCACCGGTCAGGCGAGTGGAACCGGGCACACACTCGTCGGCCAGAACTGGGACTGGCGCACCCTGACCGCTGGCACCACCCTCGTGCTCCGCATCGTGCAGGATCCCTTGCCCACCGTCGTCATGCAGCTCGAAGCCGGCCAAGTCGGTCGGCACGGTGCGAACTCCGCAGGGATCGCATTGAACGCCAACGGTCTCGGTGGCAGTTTCGGCAGTGAGATCGGTCTGCCGCAGACGATCATCCGCCGCCTCGTGCTCGACCGGCACGACCTCGCAGGCGCTTTGAAGACACTGGTGAAGACGCGCCCCCACATCGCGAGCAACGCCCTGCTCGCGCACCGGAGCGGATACGGGATCGACCTCGAGACCACGCCGCACGGCGTCGACTGGATCTTCCCCGACGCGCAGGGCGTGATCGCGCACACCAACCATTTCCAGGCCTCGGTGCCGCCCCAGCTCGCCGGGCACTACCGGCCCGTTTCTGCGGATTCACTGCTGCGCCTGCCGCGCGTGAGAGCGGGGCTCGATCGAGTGGCCGCGGCGCGGGACGCCGACGAGAGCCTGGCACTCGTGCGCACGGCGATGTCGGATCACCTCGGATTCCCAGAGGGAGTCTGCACGCACCCCGACTCGAACTCCCCGGGCCTGAAGCAGTGGTCGACGCTGCTGTCGAGTTGCGTCGACCTCACCACCGGCGAGTACCGTGTGGCGCCCGGCTTCCCGTGCGAGACCGAGTACGAACTGCTCCCCTGGAACCTGTACGACGGGCCCGGTGGCTCGGAGCACGACGAGATCCCCGAATTCCGCACGCAACACATCGCTGTAGACCAGCACTGAAGCTGAGAAGGAGACATTTCAATGAAGAAATCACTGCAGACGGGAGCCCGCGTGGCCCTCGGGCTGAGCGCGGCCGCCGCGCTCGCGCTGACCGGATGCTCGGGCTCGGGCGGATCCTCCGCTGAATCGGCTCCGCTCGAAGCGCCTTTCGGCGACATGACGCCCGCCGCAGCGGGCCCGATCGATTCCGTCACCTGGATGCTGGGCAGCGAGCCCACCACCATGGATTCCGACATCGATGCCACCACCGCCGACGACACCGTGCTCGCGAATGTCTGCGACCGGCTCATGCAGGTGCAGCCCGATCTGACGCTCGGCAACGGCATCGCGTCCGAAGCCGAGTGGGTCGATGAGACGCACGTCGTGTTCACGATCCGACAGGACGCGACGTTCCACGACGGGAGCCCGGTCTCGACGGGTGACGTTCTCTGGAGCATGCAGCGCCATGCCGCAGAGGGCGCCGCGGAATCGGACGAATATCAGAACGTCGTCTCGATGGACCAGACCGGTGACGATCAGATCACGGTGACGATGACGCAGCCCGACGCCATCTTCCTGCAAGCGATGGCAGGCGACGGCGGAATCGTGTGGAACCCCCGGGTGATCGAAGCCGAGGGCGACGACTTCGGCGGGCCCGGCTCCGCTTCGGCGTGCAGCGGCCCGTACCAGATCACCGCGTGGGAGCCGGGATCCCAGCTTACGATCGAGAAGTTCGACGGATACTGGAACACCGACATCGATGCGAGCGCCGAACAGGTCGTCTTCCGCTGGGCAGACGAATCGGCGATCGCCAACAGCCTCACGGCAGGAGAAGCGCAGGGCGCGTATCTGGAGAACGCCGGATCGGCTGCTGCCTTCGCGCAGAGCGCCGACGTTTCAGTCTTCCAGGGGCCCTCGACGAACGCGTGGGTGCTCGAGACGACGGATCGAGGGATCCTGACCGACACCGATGTGCGACGCGCCCTCTCCCTCGCCCTCGACCGCGAAGGTGTCGCAGCCGCGGCATTCAGCGGGCTGGCGCAACCGTGGAAGACGCCGGTGGGTGCAGGTGCCTGGGGCTACGAGGTCGAGGCGTTCGAAGCCGCGTTCGACGAGCTCGACGGAGCGCCCGCCACACCCAGCGAAGACGATCTCGCGCAGGCCGGGCAGCTCATCGCCGACGCCGGTGTCACAGGTGAACAGCTCGTCGTCGCATCGAACGGGTCGTCATCGCATAACGTGATCGCCAACGCTCTGGTCGCCGCTGCGAAGGGCATTGGGCTCGAGGCGGAGATCCTCGTGGTGCCGCAGGCGCAGTACGGCGACTTCTACTCCGACGCGGAACTCCGAGGTCAAGCAGATCTCTGGCCCGACGAGTACTACATCTCGAAGAACGACCCGCTCGGCTTCTACAAGAACGGGAAGTCGGATGCGAGCGTGAACTTCGGCGT
Organism: Leucobacter sp. NPDC077196; assembly: GCF_040687075.1. Taxonomy (NCBI): domain Bacteria; kingdom Bacillati; phylum Actinomycetota; class Actinomycetes; order Micrococcales; family Microbacteriaceae; genus Leucobacter; species Leucobacter sp. NPDC077196. Next base: position 22,419 of record NZ_JBFBML010000008.1, on the reverse strand, counting down.
CTTCCAGGATCCCGAGTACGACCGGATCGTCGACGAGGCGTACGCCGCTACCGACGATACCGAGCGCGCCGAGCTCACCATCGACCTGCAGCAACGATGGGTCGAGAACGCCGTCTGGATTCCGGTCGTCGCCACGCCGTCCACGCTGGTCATGTCGGACGCGGTGACCGGAGTGCCGTCCTCGGCGGCCTTCATCTACTACCCGTGGGCCGCCGACCTCGGAACGGCGGAGGGCTGATCCCGATGGTCCGCGCCCTGCGACGGGTCGGCGGCATGCTGCTGACCCTCGTGATCGCCTCCTTCATCATCTTCGCCGCGATGTACGCGGCGCCGGGCGATCCCGTCACCTTCCTCATCGGCAATCCTGAGAACCTCACACCCGAACGCATCGCGAGCGTTCGCGCGCAGTACCACCTCGACGAGCCGCTGCTCGCGCAGTACTGGCACTGGGCGTCGGGCGTCGTCACCGGCGACTTCGGCCGCTCGTTCCAATACCACCAGCCGGTCGGCGACATCCTCGCCGCACGCGTGCCGATCACGCTCTCGCTCGTCGCGTACGCGTCGATCCTGTTCGCCATCGGCGGTATCGGGCTCGGCGTGCTCGCCGCGGTGCGCCGCGGAAAGCCCACCGATACCGCGATCGTCGGCGGTACGACCCTCGCCGCGAGCATCCCATCGTTCGTGCTCGGCATCGCGCTGGTGGCGCTCTTCGCCGTGCAACTGCGCTGGTTCCCGGTCGCGGGAGCGGGATCGGGCGGTGCCGAACGCGTCTGGGCGCTCACGCTGCCCGCCCTCACGCTCGCGATCGGCGCACTCGCCATCGTGAGCCGCGTCACCCGCCAGTCGATGATCGAGCAGTTCTCGTCGGAGCACGTCGAGGCCGCACGGGCGACGGGACTCGCGGAGCGCTTCGTTGTGCGAGACCACGTGCTGCGCGGCTCGTGGGGGCCGATCATCACGATGGTCGCGCTCGTCATCGCCAGCATGATCGCGGGCACGGTCGCGGTGGAGACCGTCTTCGGCATCTCAGGCGTCGGCTCGCTGCTCGTCGACGCGATCAACACCCACGACTTCCCGGTCGTGCAGTCCGTGCTGCTCTTCATGGTCATCGCGTACATGGTCGTGACGACGGTCGTCGACCTGCTGCTGCCCGTGCTCGACCCTCGCATCAACCGAACGGCGGTGTCCGCATGACCGCACTGATCCTTCCGCGACTCCAGAGCAAACGCCGGCGCAGCACTGCGCTCGGCACGTGGGTCTCCGCAGCTTTTCTCGCGCTCGTGACAGGGGCCGCACTGCTCGGCCCCGTACTCGCTCCCTACGACGCCGACGAGATCGACTTCGCCGCGATCTGGGCCGGGCCAGGCGGCGGTCATCTGCTCGGCACCGACCAACTCGGGCGCGACCTGTTCTCCCGTCTGCTCATCGGGGCCGGCGAGACGCTCATCGGGCCAGTACTCCTCTTGGTGCTGGCCACGGTGCTCGGCGTCACCATCGGCGTCGTCGCCGCGTGGCGGGGCGGCTGGGTCGACACGCTCCTCGCCCGCATCACCGATGTCATGTTCGCCTTCCCCGGCTTGCTCTTCGTCGTGCTGGTCATTGCCGTCTTCGGCAAAGGGCCGGTGACGGCGATCGTCGCCCTCGCCCTCGCGTACGCTCCTGTGATCGCGAAGTACACTCGCAGCCTCGCCCTGAGCGAGATCGCGCGCCCGTACGTCGACGCCTACCGGGTGCAGGGCATCGGCGGGCTCGGCATCTGCCTCCGCGCCATCGTGCCGAATCTGCTCCCAGCGCTCGTCGGGTACCTCGTCGTGCTCTTCGGGGAAGCGCTCATGAGCCTCGCGACGCTCAGCTTCCTCGGATTCGGTGCGCAGCCGCCCAGCTCCGAGTGGGGGCTGATGGTCCAAGAAGGGCAGGCGGGCATCATCCAGGGGCACTTTCTGCCCACGCTCATTCCCGGCGCCGCCATCGCCCTCGTGGTGATCGCCGTCAACATCATCGGCGTGCGCGTCGCCGACCGACTGCTCGCGAAAGGGTGAGCCGCATGCTCTTGGAAATCGAACAGCTGCACCTCTCGTTCGTCGCGGGCGACACTCCAGCTCATATTCTCACCGGCATCGACGTGGACGTAGCACCCGGCGAGCTCATCGGCCTCGTCGGCGAATCCGGGTCGGGCAAGTCGACGACGGTACGCGCCGCGCTCCGGCTCTACGGCGACGAGGCGGAGATCTCCGGCCGCATTCTGCTGGACGGCGTCGACATGGTGCAGGCGGATGCGACGGAGCAACGCCGAGTGCGGGCCTCATCGGTGGCGCTCGTGCAGCAGGATCCGCGAGCGGCGCTCAACCCGGTGCGCCGCATCGGGGATTCGCTCGCCGAGCGACTGGTCAAGGTGCACGGGATGCGTCGGGCCGAAGCCGACGAGCGCATCCTGACGCTACTCACCGAGGTGGGACTCACGCACCCTGAACGTCGGATGCGGCAGTACCCGCACGAACTCTCGGGCGGCATGCTGCAGCGCGTCGTCATCGCGGGGGCGCTGAGCACGGACCCCAAGCTCATCCTCGCCGACGAGGCAACGAGCGCGCTCGATGTAACGACGCAGGCCGAGATCATCGCGATGTTCCAGCGCCAGATCCGCGAACGCGGGCTCGGCATGCTCTTCATCACGCACGACCTGCATCTCGCAGGAGCGATCTGCGACCGGATCCACGTGCTGCAGCGCGGAGAGATCGTCGAAACGCTGCAGCGTCCCGGTCTCTTCGACGCTGCATCGCACCCGTACACGCGCACGCTCATCGAGTCTGCGCCCGCTCTCGCTCGGAAGGGGCGCTCATGAGTCTCGTCGAAGTCGATGCCCTGCATCGGGTATTCCGCATGGCCCGCCGCACCGAGGGCGTGACGGCCGTGAACCGGGTCTCGTTCAGCATCGGCGCCGGAGAAGCGGTGGGGCTCGTGGGCGAGTCGGGATCGGGCAAGTCGACGATCGCGCGGATTCTCGTGGGGCTGGAACGCGCCGATTCCGGCACGGCCACCATCGAGGGTCTCGACTGCCTCACCCCCGCTCGCGGCCGAGCCGCGCGCCTGCGTCGAGCACGGGCGGTGCAGATGGTCTTCCAGGATCCGAACGGGTCGCTGGATCGGCGGCTGCCGATCGGTGAGATGCTGCAGCGCACGCTCCGGCTGCACGGCCGCTCAGCGTCGACGGCCGCCGCGCGTGCCGAGGCGCTGCGGCTCCTCGATCAGGTGCGGTTGAGCGAACGGCATGCGGCCGCGAAGCCGCATGAACTCTCGGGCGGTCAGCGCCAGCGTGCGGCGATCGCCCGCGCGCTCGCCGTCCAGCCGAAACTGGTCGTACTCGATGAGGCGGTCTCCGCTCTCGACGTCTCGGTCCAGGCTCAGGTGCTCGACCTGCTGGCCGAGATTCAGCGGGATTCCGGGGTCAGCTACCTCTTCGTGAGCCACGATCTCGCCGTGGTGCAGCAGCTGTGCCAGCGCACGCTCGTGCTGTTTCGCGGGGCGATCGTGGAGCAGGGCGCAACCGAGCGAGTGCTCGACACCCCGCAGCACCCCTATACGCAACTCCTCATTGCGTCGACTCCCGGTGCCGATTGGGACCCGGAGCGCGTGGTGCGCGATCGCATGACGTTCACACAGCGCATGGCGGTGCTGTCGGAGGAGTGACGCGTCGTGCGGGGGTGCGCCTCGATCAGTCCCGAGCGAGGCGCACCCCCGCGAGCACGATGCCCGCGGCGAGCGCGCCGAGTGCCCCGACGGCCATGTCGCTGATCGTGTCGTGGTACTCCACGAAGATGTCGTCGCTGACGAAGACGAATCCTGCCCACTCGATCATCTCCCACACCGCGCCGAGCGCCAGCCCGAGCACGGGGTAGAGCACGATCGGCACGCGCTTGCGAAACGTCGGAGACGACGTGGCCGGCACGATGCTCCAGTGCGCGAGCAGCAGGTACGCGATCGGCACGAGCACGCCCATGCAGACGATGTGCATCACGATGTCCCAGCCATCGACGGTGCGGTAGAGATCGATGACGTTGCTCCATGCGGCGAGCAGCACGATGACCGAGAACGGGATGTCGAATGCCGCCCGCGCCCCGAGAAAGCGCGGCGCGACGAGCGCCGGGAGGGTGAGCGCCAGAATGCCGGCATCCGTGGGCTCGAGCCCGATCGCGGCGAACACGACGCCGAGCAGACCGATGATGCGCAGCGCATCGGCGAGGTACTCGGCGACGCCCTGCGGGGCGCGTAAGAAGTTCGCTTTCATGCTGTGGGAGTGCCTCTCGGGAGGCGCATCTGGGCGAGCACGGGGAGATGATCCGACGGCCATCCGCCCAGAACGGGTTCGGCGAGTATCCCCACGCGATCCACCCCAATATCTGGCGTCGCCACGATCCAGTCGAGTCGACGACCGGGGCGCGGTGCTCGGTAGTTCGCGTACGTGGCGTACTCGGGGGTGAGCCGCTCGCGCGCGCTGCGCCAGGAGTCTCGGAGGGCGCCATCGTCGAGCAGTGAGGTGAGGGCGGGCGAGCCCGGGCCGGTGTTGAAATCACCGGTCAGGATCGCGGGGCCCGATTCCGCGGTGATCGTGTCGCGCAGGTGCGCGAGCGAGCGCAGCCGAGAGTGCGCACTCAGGGGGTCGAGGTGCGTGTTGATGATGCGAAACGCGGCACGCGTGCGGCGGTCTCGAAAGCGTGCCGTCACGGCGATGCGCGGGAACAGGTTGCCCCAGCTGCGGGAGCCCGCGCGGTTCGGCGTATCGGAGAGCGCGGTCTGTCGCCAATCGAGCAGTTCGAGCCGGGAGGCGTCATAGAACACGGGGCAGCCCTCACCGCTGCCATCCGCGTTGCGACCATGTCCGACGAAGCTGTATCGCTCGCCGAGCGACTCGTGCACCCACCGGGCTTGGCTTGGCAGCGCTTCTTGCACACCGAGCACGTGCGGCGGGACGGTGCGCAACTGCGCCCGAAGGCGGGCTCGCCGAAGATGCCAGCGGTCGGACCGTCGCCAGGCCCAGCATCCCAGGCGGCGGCGGATATTGGCGGTCATCACGAGCAGGGGGGAATCTGAGGAGACCGGCGCGGGCGCTGCCGCCGCTGCCTCTTCAGGGTTCACGCCGGGCTCCACGGTGTTCATACAGGCCTCCGCCGTGATCGTGCTGCAGTCGGGGTCGGCACGCCCGCGAGATGCAGCACCCGACGCAACGCGAGGCGGATCCAGCGCACCGACGGAAAATCGGCCGGCCAGTGCACGAACACCGTTCGAAACCCCCAGGCCGTGCGCCGAGCGAACCCGCGTGCCGACGTGAGCGGCCGCATCGACATGCCCATGACCGCGGCGCGAACGCGACGAATGCGATGCCGCTCGCCGAAGTGGAAGGCGAGGTCGAGGTCGTCGTGGATGTTGTGATTCAGATGCACCTCGTCGCGCACGGCGAGCCAGGCCGTGCGGCGGAAACCGAGATTCGAGCCGAACACCGGAGTGTGTCCGAGCGCGGGTGCCGTCGCCGCGACATACACGCCGAGATAGACCGCGGCCGCGATACGGCGCAGCGGCTTCGGTCCGTCGATGAAGTGGGCGCTCCCCGTCACTACGGCGACTTCGGGCCGGGTGTCGAGCGTCTCGCCGAACGCCGCGATCCACGCCGGGTCGGGCACGCAGTCCGCGTCGAGTCGCATCACGTAGCGGCTCTGCGCGGCGTCGTAGCCGGTCGCGCTCGCCGCCGGAATACCCGGAGTTGTGCAGCGGACGACGGTCGCCCCGGCAGCGCGGGCGACGCGAGCGGAATCGTCGCCGGAGTCGTTGTCGACGACGATGATCTCGTCTGGTGCACGGGTCTGCTGCGCGAGCGCACGGAGACAGCGCTGCAGCAGTACGGCATCGTCTTTCACTGGGATCACGACCGAGACGGTCGAGTGCTGATCCCCGTTCACGCGCCACCCCCAGGCCTCTTGCTCGTCACTTCAGCGTAGCGGGGGAGCCCGCCTACCTCCGCCCACGGGCCGCGGCAACCCCGTGTTGCGGCGCACGCGTGCGCTCTACGATCTTCCGTATGGTCGCTGGGAAGTCGCAACGCGTGGTCGTGGTCGGTTCCGCTGGAAGGGATCTCGCAATCGGCATGACGAGCCTGCCCGAGGCGAATGCGTCGGCGCCCATCGAGCGCACGATGGAGCGACTCGGCGGGAAGGGCGCGAACATCGCAGCCGGCATTCGGCAATTGAATCCCGAGTGCTCTGTGTCCCTGATCGCTGTTCTCGGGGTCGATCGCGCGGGCGAGGCGGTGCTCGAGGACGCACTCGACCTCGGCATCGATACCGCATGTGTGGCGCGGCGCGGCGAGACGTCGCTGCTCGTCGACCTCGTCGACGACTCGGCTGAGCGCCGCATCCTGGAGCAGGTTTCCCCCGAGGCCTCCGTGCGGGAGGAGGATGTTCGCAGCGCAGCAATGGTGCTCGGAGAGGCGCGCGTGGTGGTGCTCCAGCTGCGGCAGCCGGTCGCGGTGCTCACGCGAGCTGCCGAACTCGCTCCCGGAGCCGTTGTCGTGCTCGATGGGGGATTCGACGGCGCCGTCGACAGCGAACTCGCGGAGCGACTGCTCACCCGCGCGGATATCGTCCGCGCCAACGGCGAGGAAGCCGAGATGCTCGCCGGGCACTCGATCTCGAGCGTGAGCGATGCTGAACGGGCAGCCGCCGACCTGCTGAACCGTGGCCCCTCAATCGTCTCCCTGACCGTTTCGGGATCGGGAGACTTGGTGGCGTGGGAGGGCGACTCGCACTTCTTCCCATTCGGCGATGAGCCCGTAGTCGACCGCACTGGCGCGGGCGACGCCTATGTCGCCGGCCTCGTCACGGGTCTTCTCCGCGCCGAGCCGCCGAGAGAGCTCGGTCGCCGTGCCTCTGCGGCGGCAACCACCGCGGTGCAGCAGTTCGGAGGATTCACCCGCTTTGCGGAGCGGAGCCGGGTCGATGGGTGAGAGATTTCGCAACTGGTCGGGCAGTCTCAGCTTCGAGCACGACCGGCGCGCACGACCGAGCACTGAGAGCGACCTGCGGGCCATCGTCGACGACGCCAGGGCCAATGGGCGCACCGTGCGGCCTGTCGGTTCTGGGCACTCCTCCGTGCCGCTCGTGCAGACGAGCGATGTGCTCGTCGATTTCGAGCACCTCAGCGGCCTCCGCGAGGCCAGCACGCACTCGATGACCGCGTCGTTGCTCCCGGGAACCCCGCTCGAAGCAGCAGGCGAGATATTGGCGGATCATGGCCTCGGGATGGAGAATCTCGGCGACGTGGCCTATCAAACCGTAGCGGGAGCTGTGAGCACCGGCACCCACGGCACCGGGCGCACGCTCGGCAACATGTCGTCGACACTGGTCGGAGGCCGACTCGTCATCGGCACCGGTGAGGTGGTCCCGTTCGGCACCGAAGCGGGTACCGACGGTACGGACGACCTGACACGCGCAGCCCAAGTTGCACTCGGCTCACTCGGCATGTTCAGTTCACTGACCCTGCGAGTGCTCGACCGATATCAGCTGCACCGGCGCAATGTCATCGCGGGCGCCGACTGGACGATCGACCACTTCACCGAGTTGCTGAATCGCCACCGGCACGTGGATTTCTACTGGTATCCGCGTCGCGACGAGGTCAAACTGAGGATCATGGATCGCCCCGACGAGGCGGTCGAGTTGCTGGCTCCCGTGCGAGAGGTCAAAGAGCGTGAAACGGGCCAGAGTCACCAGATCATCACCAACGCGCGGGACCTGCGATTCGAAGAGATGGAATACATGTTTCCGCTCGAGCGCGGCATGGAGATCTTCGAGCAGGTGCGACAACGCATCTTGGATCGGCATCGGCACTACGTCGGGTGGCGCGTGCTCGTGCGCAGTATCGCGCCGGACAACGCGATGTTGAGCAACTGCAACGGAGGGCCCACAATGACGATCGCGCTGCTTCAGAACCACAACCTCGAGTACGCACCGTACTTTGACGATCTGGAGCCCCTTTTCCTCGAGTATGGCGGGCGCCCGCACTGGGGGAAGAAGCACTCGCAGTCGGCCGCGAGTCTGCGCACGATGTACCCGGAGTGGGACGCGTTTCACGAGATTCGCCGCCGCCTCGATCCCGATGCGGTCTTCATGAACGACTACTTGCGCACTCTCTTCGACGGAGAAGACGGGGGTGCCGGCCTATGACGGCACTGGGCAAGACCACGTGGGTGTTCTCGGGCGGCAACATCCCGCGAACGTCGACGGGGGTCGAGCCCGAGTTCACGAGCCGTGATGAGTTGTGCCTGCTGAACACGGGCGGGCGCCGTGCCGAGCTCGAGATGATCGTGTACTTCGAAGACGCTGATCCGTCGCTTCCGTTTCGTGTGGTGGTCGAGCCACGGCGCGTGTTTCACGTGCGAATCAACGACCTGATCGATCCGCATGCGATTCCGCTCGGCGTTCCCTACGGTCTCGTGGTGACGAGCGACGAGCCGATCGTGGCGCAGCTCACACGAGTCGACACGCGGCAATCGGCATTGGCGACGACCGTGATGCCCGGTTATTCGGTCGGAGACTGAGGATCGGTGACGGGGCGGTGAGGGGAGCGCGCGGCCTCTGGAATGGGGCGGTGGAGCGGCTGTTTCGATACGGAGCATCGGTGCTGCTCGCGGCCGTCGCTGCAGCACTGGCGTACTTGCTTGCCGCTGCCGTGTTCGGAGCTCACAACGCCTTCTTCGCACCCATCGCAGCGGTGATCATTGTGGGATTGAGCGGCGGCGAGCGGTTTCGCCGCTCCATCGAAGTGGCGGGAGGGGTGCTGGTCGGGGTTCTGGCGGGAGAGCTCGTCTCTCTGCTCGCCCTGCCGGTCGGCGCCGCTTTGGCGATCACGGTGCTGCTGGGAATGGGAGCGGCAGCCATGCTCAGGCCCACATCGTTGTTCACGAATCAGGCAGCCGTCGCTGGAGTGGTCACGATGATCCTCACTCCGGTGACACAGGCTCCGCCCATGCTCCGCCTGGGCGATGCGCTCATCGGCGGCGTGGTGGCAATCAGCGTCGCGGTGCCCGCACTGTTTCGGCCCGAGGTGACGCTGCGCAGCGCCGTTCTCGCGGCCACGGATGATCTCGCGCACGTGCTCGACGACGTTCATCGTGGTCTGGCAGACGGAGTGGGCGACCCCGATGTTCCGGTCCGCGAGGCGGTGCACGCCGCGCGACACGCAGACGCACTCGGCGACGCGTATCGGCAGGCCCGCGAAAGCGTGCGATTCGGTCGGCGCGCCCGTCGCGTCGCCAGCACCCTACGTCGAGCCGCACTGATGCGGGACGAGTGGCTCGCTACGACCGCGACAGCAGTGTGGCTTGCGCGTGCGGCCCGCGGCTTGCGCCGTACTGAAACGCTCGGCGCCGCACGGGTATCGGTGCCGCTTGACCGGTTGGCGGACGCTGTGCGCGAGGTCGGCGAGTGGGCCGGCGGCATTGAAGGTGCGCCCGTGGCTCGCGGCGAAACCGGTACGAGTGCTGATGCAGAAGCGGTGGGTCTGCACGTTCGGCGTGACCTGCTTGCGCTCGCCGCAGAGGTCAGCGCGCAGTTGCGTTCTCAGACGGAAACATCAGAACGCGTGCTCCTCATTGCTGTCCGCACCCTCTGCGTCGATCTCCTTCGCGTGACAGGTATGCCGCACGAGGCGGCAGTTCGCGCCGCGCTGCCGTAGCGCTGCGGGGGCGAACACATCGCCACGGCAGAGTACATCGGACCTCACCCGTGCATGAGCGGGATGCACCCGTCACCGGTGGGGCGAGCCATGTCGGCGTAGCGACGAGCGGACGCGTCGGGGGTGCGCTGCGCGCTGCGGCCGGCCGCGCGCATCGTCGCCTCCCACCGCTCTTGGCGCTCTCGTGCCATCCTCGCCAAGACCTCTCGTTGTTCGTCCGACGGCAACTCGGAGAACGGGTGTTCTGCGTACTCGATAGCCATGCGCTTGTTCAGCCTTTCCTGCAGTTCGATCAGAGCGATATGTGGAGCGTGCGTCATAAGGTTCATCCCTGGTCTCACTTTTCCTCCCTGTGGTGGATTCAATGGTCGCCGTACTTCACTGAATCCGAGGAGTACTGTCATAAAACCGATTCGTGACGTATAATCCCGCTGCTCTTTTGGCGTGAGGTGGCCGCGCATGGGTGAGTCAAGGTGCGCTTGGGATGCGCAGTGACTGCAGTTGAATGCATATGCCGTGCGGCATTCTCAGGGTGAAAACGCGGGTTAATTGACATTCGATGCGCGGAGTTCGACCGTCCACGGCCATATCCTGAACCTTTGTTTCCCCTACGAATGCCTCAGGAATGAGAACCAGCAATGACGCAATGGGCCCCGACCCCACCTTTTGATCACCAGCAGGAGGATCAGTCGTCGTCGGCTGCGCCTCGCAAACGCAGCAAATGGCTCTCCATCGGCGTTCCCGTGATCTGCTCGCTCCTCGCATTTGGTTTGGGCTCGGCGGCGGGCGGGTCAGGCAGTGCCGCGGAACGCAGTTCGCTCGCCAGCGCTGAACAAGAACTGAAGTCGGAACTCGTCAGTGCAAACCTTGAGATCGAAGACGCCGAGAGCGTGGTAGCCGAAGCAGAACAGGAAGCGACTGAAGCTCGCGACGAGCTCGATCAAAGACTTGAACTCACAGCGAGTCTTGAAGCTGAAGTGCAGGAGCATGCGACACAAGTCAGTGAACTGACGAGCAACAACGAAGCTTTGGCGGCCCAAGTGGCAGAGCTCGAAGCCGCGACGCAGGCGGTGCAGTTCGTGGATACTCCTGTGGCGGAGGAAGTACCGCCACCGACGGCGGCGGCAACGTACTACGAGAACTGTTCGGCAGTGCGTGCTGCAGGGGCGTCTCCGCTCTTCGCGAGTTCGCCGGGCTACGCCTCGCATCTCGACCGTGATGGTGACGGCGTCGCATGTGAATGACCTGTCGCGCTTCGTCACATCGGAATGCGGGAGGAGGGCGCGCTGTTAGCGTCCAGTGGAAGCACCGCAGGGTGGAATGAATCGCGAAGGAGACCTTATGAGCCAGGCTGAACAGATCGCACGAACCCGCATCGGAACCTCCGACCTCGATATCGCGCCGCTCGCTCTCGGCGGTAACGTGTTCGGGTGGACGGCGGATCGCGCCGCATCGTTCGACGTGCTCGACGCGTTCGTGGCGGGTGGCGGCGATTTCATCGACACCGCTGACGGATACTCAGCCTGGGCGCCGGGCAACTCGGGCGGCGAATCTGAAACCATCATCGGCGAGTGGCTGGCCGAGCGCGGCAACCGCGATTCCGTGGTGCTTGCGACGAAGGTGTCGACGCACCCCGATTTCTCGGGCCTCGCCCCTGCGAATGTGCGCGCCGCGGCCGACGCGTCGTTGCAGCGCCTGCAGACGGACCGCATCGACCTGTACTACGCGCACTTCGATGATGCCGAGACGCCGCTCGAGCAGACCGTGGCTGCCTTCTCCGAGCTCGTCGATGCCGGCAAGGTGCGAGCGATTGGCGTATCGAACTACACGGCCGAGCGAGTCGCCGAGTGGTTCCGGATCGCGAGAGACGGTGGCTACCACCTGCCCGTGGCGCTGCAGCCCCATTACAACCTGGTCGAGCGCGACTTCGAGACGAACGGTCTGCGCGCGGTCGCCGAGGACGAGCGGCTCTCGGTGTTCCCGTACTTCTCATTGGCCAAGGGATTCCTCGCGGGCAAGTACCGCGACGCCGACGATGCGACCGCGACCGGTGCGAGCCCCCGCGCAGGCGAGGCCGCGAAATACCTCGACGATCGCGGTCGCGCTGTGCTGGCTGCACTCGACGCCGCAGCCGATGCCCACGACGTGCCGGTCGCCGCGGTCTCGCTCGCCTGGCTGCGGCAGCAGCCCACCGTCGCCGCCCCGATCGCGAGCGCGCGCAACCTCGAGCAGCTGCCGGCGCTTCTCGCCTCGCTCACGCTCGACCTGTCGGCCGACGAGGTCGCAAGCATCACCGCTGCCTCGGCCTAGCCGAAGCCGAGCGCGGAGTCGCAGTGCCCGGTAGTGTGAGCCGCATGCGGACTTTCACACTGCCGGGCACCGACCTCATCGTTTCCGACGTCGTGCTGGGGCTGATGCGCATCCAAGACAAGTCCGATGACGAGGTGCGCACGCTCGTGAGTGCTGCGCGCGACGCGGGCATCACCTTCCTCGACCACGCCGACATCTACGGCGACCCGTTGCACGGGTGCGAGCGCCGTTTCGCCGAGGCGCTGCGGCTGACGCCCTCCGAGCGCGAGCAGTGGGTGATCCAATCGAAGGCGGGCATCGTGAAAGACGGCCCCTACTTCGATTTCTCGTACGAGCACATCATGGAGTCGGTGCACGGCTCGCTCGAGGCGCTGGGAACCGACTACCTCGACATCCTGCTGCTGCACCGCCCCGACGCGCTCGTCGAGCCCGAAGAAGTCGCGCGGGCCTTCGACGAGCTCTCGGCGTCAGGCAAGGTGCGCGCCTTTGGCGTGTCGAACCATACGCCCCGGCAGATCGACTTGCTGCGCAAGTACGTGACCCAGCCGCTCGTCGCGAACCAGCTGCAGCTGTCGATCACGCACTCGCCGATCATCGCGCAGGGGATCGCCGCCAACATGCAGGGTCTGCCGCAGTCGGTGACGCGCGACGACGGCGTGCTCGACTACTGCCGGCTCCACGACATCACGGTGCAGGCCTGGTCGCCGTTCCAGGCGAACTTCTTCGACGGGCCGTTCCTGGGGTCGGATCGCTACCCCGAACTCAACGCGGTCATCGACCGCCTGTCCGCGCAGTACGGGGTGCCGCCCGAGGCGGTCGCCGTCGCGTGGATCACACGCCATCCCGCGCGCATGCAGGTGGTGCTCGGCACGACGTCACCCGACCGTGTCGCCGCTGCCGCGCAGGGCTCCGACATCACGCTGACTCGCGCTGAGTGGTACGAACTCTTCCGTGCAGCGGGATACACGGTCCCGTAACGGGAGCGGCTACCCGCCGAGCGCGGCCGCGATGCGCTCCGGCGCGAGTGCCGCGTCGATCGCGAGTTGCGCGGCGCCGTAGATGGCGGCGTTGCCCGCGGCGAGCGACGGAGCGATGGTGAGCTGCTCCGTGGAGAGCGGGATCGACCGCGCGTAGACGACCTCGCGCACGCCCGCGACAAGGTGCTCTGCCGCCTGCGCCATGGTGCCGCCGATGACGATCGCGGACGGGTTCATGATCGAGACGCACGCGGTCAGCACCTCGCCGACGTCTCGCCCCGCTTGCCGAATCAGCTGAATAGCGTGCACGTCGCCGGCTTTCGCGAGCGCGACCACCTCGCTCGGGCGGTGCAGGGGCGTCTCGTCGGTGCTCAGAGCTCGGGCGAGCGCGCGCCCCGACGCGACCGCCTCCAGGCAGCCCCGGTTGCCGCACGGGCACGGCGTGTCTGCAGCCCGCGCAAGCGCGATGTGCCCGATGTCGCCGGCGGCGCCGTTTGCCCCTCGGCGGAGGGAGCCGCCTGAGATGATTCCCGCCCCGATACCGCTCGCGACCTTTACGAAGATGAGGTCGGTGACGCCGCTCCACGAGGTCGCGAGTTCGCCGAGGGCCATGATGTTCACGTCGTTGTCGACGAGCACGGGCGCATCGATGCGGGCGCGAATGGCGGAGGGGATGTCGAAGCGATCCCAGCCCGGCATGATCGGCGGATTGATCGGTCGGCCCGTTGAGAACTCGACCGGACCTGGCACGCCGATGCCGACGCCGGCGACGTGCGAGACGTCGTAGCCGAGACCGGGCAGGAGTTCTTCGGCCGAGTCGAGGATCCACGAGATCGCCGCATCCGGGCCGGAGGAGATCTCCCGAGGCGTCGAGATCTCGGCGAGCAGTTCGCCGCGCAGGTCGGTGACCGCGACGCGCGCGTGCAGTGCACCGAGGTCGGCGGCGAGCACGACGCGCGCGCGGGGGTTGAAGGCGAGCTGCGCTGAGGGGCGCCCACCGGTCGAAGCGGCATCCGCGACGGGAGCGATGAGTCCGAGATCGATGAGCTGGTCGATGCGCTGTGCGACGGTCGGGCGAGACAGCCCGGTGAGCTGGGCGAGTCTCGCTCGCGTGCGCGGTTCGCCATCGCGAAACAGCTGGAGCAGTCCGCCCGCGGTGGAGGCCCCGGGGTCTGAAGGGGCAGTTGACACGATCACACTTTCAGTAAAGCACAGGTCGAACTTCGGTAACGGTTTGGTTACTTATGAAGAATACTTGACAAAAGTGGGGAGGTGGGAAACACAATGGACACATGTCCCCGCAGACGATGGAGTCTCGCCGGTCGCCGAACGCAGCAATGCTCGGCGCCGGGTTCATGGCTCGCACACACACCCACGCCGCCCGGCTCGCCGGCGCGCGCCTCACGGCTCTCGCCGCCTCGAGCCAGCAGAGCTCCGAGCGCGCTGCGGCCGCGCTCGGGTACGAGCGGGCGACCAGCCCGGAGCAGCTGCTCGCCGATGCCCACGACGTGGTGCACATCTGCACTCCGAACACCAGCCACGTCGCATTCGCACGCGCGGCGCTCCTCGCCGGATCGAACGTGATCTGCGAGAAGCCGCTCGCGACGTCGGCTGCCGACGCCCGCGAACTCGTCGAACTCGCCGAGGCCGAGCGCCTGGTCGGCGCGGTGCCGTTCGTGTACCGCTATCACTCGATGGTGCGCGAGGCGCGGGCTCGGATCGCCAGCGGCGCGCCGGGCGCCGTGGTCACCATCGCGGGTCAGTACCTGCAGGATTGGCTGCTCGGCGCCCAGGACGATAACTGGCGGGTGGCGGCGGAAGCCGGCGGGCCGTCGCGGGCCTTCGCCGACATCGGATCGCATCTGGTCGACCTCGTGGAGTTCGTGAGCGGCGATCGCATCTCGCGGCTCGTCGCCACGACGCGCACCGTGCACGCGGAGCGCAACGGCCAGCGGGTGAGCACGGAAGACGCGGTGGCGCTCACACTCGAGCTCGTCGGCGGCGGCATCGGGTCGCTGCTCGTCTCCCAGGTCGCGCCCGGGCGCAAGAACGGCCTCGTACTCGAGATCGCCGGCGCCGAGGAGAGCGTGCGCTTCGAGCAGGAGGATCCGGAGCGGCTCTGGGTGGGGCGGCGCGATCAGTCGCTGCTGCTGCGCCGTGACCCCGATACGCTCTCGCCCGACGCCGCGCGGCTCTCGAACGTGCCAGCGGGTCACGCGCAGGGCTACCAGGACGCCTTCAACGCGTTCGTCGCCGACGCCTACGCGGCCGTCGCCGGGGAGCAGCCCGAGGGCCTTCCGACGTTCGCCGACGGGTACCGTGCCGCGCAGATCACCGACGCGGTGCTCGAGTCTGCGCGAGCAGGTCGCTGGGTGGAGGTGGACGACGCATGAGCGTGAACGACGCACCGATCCTCTCGGTTACCGACATCCGCAAGCAGTTCTTCGGCAATGAGGTGCTGCACGGCATCTCGCTCGATCTCGTTCCGGGCACCGTGCACGGACTCGTTGGCGAGAACGGCGCGGGCAAGTCGACCCTCATGAAGATCGTCGCCGGCGTCTATCGGCGCGACGGAGGCGACGTGCGACTCGACGGAGCGAGCGTCGACTTCGGCCATCCCGTCGAGGCTGCGGCCGCAGGGGTCGCCACCGTCTTTCAGGAGTTCAACCTCCTCTCCGACCGGTCGGTCGCGCAGAACGTCTTCCTCGGCCGCGAGCCCCGTCGCCGCGGCCTCATCGACACCGCGGCCATGCGACGCGCCACGACAGAATTGCTCGACGATCTCGGCATCGCCGGCATCGACCCGAACTCGCAGGTGGGCAGTCTGACGGTAGCCGAGCAGCAGATCGTCGAGATCGTCAAAGCGCTCTCGGTCGACGCGCGGGTCATCTCGATGGACGAGCCGACGGCGGCGCTCGCCGATCACGAAGTCGCGATCCTCTACCGAGTCATTCGGCGCCTGCGCGATCGGGGCGTCGCGATCCTGTATGTCTCGCACCGTCTCAAGGAGATCTTCGACCTCTGCGACACCATCACGGTGATGAAGGACGGCTCGCTCGTCTCGAGTGATCCGGTGGACGCGCTGGATCAGCCGACGCTCGTGCGGCGGATGGTCGGCCGGCCCATCAGCGCCTATTTTCCTGACCCCGTGCCGGGCACCGAGACAGGCGAAGTGGTCGTTCAGGTGCGCGGCGGTGGCAACACGCAGCTCGACGGCATCGACCTCGACGTGCGCGCAGGCGAGGTCGTGGGGCTCTCTGGCCTGCAGGGCGCCGGGCGCACGGAACTGGTCGAGGCGATCTTCGGCGCCGCACCGTTCACTCGCGGCACCCTCAAGATCGCAGGTGCGACGCGCACCGTTCGCAGTCCGCGGCAAGCGGTGCGTCTGGGCATCGCCCTTGTGACGGAGGATCGCAAGCGCACCGGACTGGCGTTGAACCAGTCGATCTTCGACAACGCACTGCTCGCGATCCGCAGCGTCTTCCCGCGGCGCACTCGCGCGGAGCGCGCGAATGTTCCCGGCATGTTCGAGGCGCTCGAACTCGTGAGCCGGGGGCCGAAGCAGGAGGTGCAGGCGCTGTCGGGAGGCAATCAGCAGAAGGTGGTGCTCGCCAAATGGCTGGCGACCGAGCCCCGCGTGGTGCTGCTCGACGAACCGACCCGCGGCATCGACGTCGGCGCGAAGGTTGCCGTGTACCGCCTCATCCGCGACCTGGCGAAGCGAGGCGTTGCGATCCTGCTCATTTCGAGTGAACTCCCGGAGGTGATCGGCATGGCCGATCGAATTCTCGTGATGCGCGACGGCCGCATCGCCGGCGAGGTGCCCGCCGGCTCATCAGAGGAGACGGTGCTCGCGCTTGCGACCGGCGCCGTCGCAGAACGGGGAGCGGCATGAGTATCGCACTGCCCGCGCGCCTCAAGCGCCTCGATACGACCGCGATCGTCTTCATCGCGCTGATCGTCGTGCTCGTGCTGAGCGCGATTCTCGTCGCCACCGTCGGCCGCAATCTCTTCAGCCCCGGCAGCATTCGCGACATCCTCACCGGCATGAGCGTGCTCGGGTTCGTCGCGATCGGGCAGACGCTCGTGATCCTCGGCGGATCCCTCGACCTCTCCGTGCCCTACGTGGTGAGCCTCACCAGCCTCATCGCAGCGCAGACGATGAACGGCGAGGCCGGCATGGTGCTGCCGGGCGTGCTGCTCGCGCTCGCCGTCGCTGCGCTCGTCGGGCTCGCCAACGGCATGATCGTCACGTTCTTGAACGTGCACGGCTTCGTCACGACGCTCGGCGTCGGCCTCATGCTCAAGGGGTATCTCGACACCAACTACCAGGGCACAGCCGGTGAAGTGCCGTGGGCCTTCCAGCTCTTCGGCGCCACGGGAGTCGGCCCCGTGCCCGTCTCCACCATCGTGATGCTCGCACTCGCCGGCCTCGTCGCCTTCATGCTCGCGCGCAGCACCTTCGGGCACCACCTGTTCGCCGTGGGCGGCAATACCGAGGTGGCACGGCTCTCTGGCGTGCGCACCCGCCGACCGCTCATCTGGGCGCACGTGCTGTGCTCGGTCTTCGCGGGGATTGCGGGCCTGCTGCTCGCCAGTCGTCTCGGCGTCGGCAGCCCGACCGTGGGCGTTCAGGGCGGCTACGACCTGCTCTCCATCGCGGCCGTGGTCCTGGGCGGCACGCTGCTGGCCGGCGGTCGCGGTTCGATCTGGGGCACCATCGGCGGCGTCGCGATCTTCGCGGTGCTCGACAACCTCATGAGCGTGCTGCAGGTGAACCCGTTCCTGAAAGACGTCGTGCGCGGCGCAGTCATCGTTGTTGCGGTCGCGATCTACTCGCGACGCCGGCTCGTCGCCCGCCGCGAACGCTTCACGCGTTCCGGAGAGGCCGCCCCGGTGCCTGCAGATGTCACGAGCGAAGGGGGATCGCGATGAGCGCCACTGATCCGAGCCTGACCCGTCCGGTCGACACACCGGCCGCAGCTGCCGGCCCCGGCGGTGTCGCGCGCTTCCTCCGCGCAGCGATCAGCCCGCGCGGCGCGGTCTACCTGCTGCTGCTGGTGCTGCTCGTCGCCGTGGCGATCCTGAACCCCTCGTTCGCCGAGCCCGGCCAGCTGGTGCGCTACATCCAGCGCGTCGCACCCATCGCGCTCGTCGCGATCGGGCAGTACTTCGTCATCGTGAGCGGCGAGTTCGATCTCTCGCAGGGATCGCTCGTCACCACCCAGGTCGTGCTCGCCGGCACCCTCATCGGGCAGGACGACTCGAAGGCGATCCCCGTCTTGATTCTGCTGCTCGTGCTCGGCACGGTTGTCGGCATCGTGAACGGCCTCGTCACCACGTTCTTGAAGGTGCCGTCGTTCATCGTCACGCTCGGCATGATGCTCGTGCTCTACGGCGGCGTGATGTGGTGGACCGGCGGGGCCGCGACAGGCAACCCGGCGGATTCGTTCCGCCAGGTGGGCCGCGGCGGCATCGAGGGGCTTCCCATCATCGGGCTGCTGCCGTGGGCGGTGCTCGTGCTCGCGGGCGTCGTCGCAGTCGCTGCGTGGCTCTCCCGACGCCCGTTCGGGCGCACCCTCGTTGCGATCGGCGACAATCCGTCGGCCGGTGTCTTCGCCGGTGCGTCGGTCTGGCGCACCAAGACCGCGGCGTTCGTGATCTCGTCGCTCTGCGCCACCATCGCCGGCGTGCTGCTCGTGGGGTACGCCGGAGTGCACCCCTCGGTGGGCCGCGGCTACGAGTTCATCGCGATCACCGCGGTCGTGCTCGGCGGCGTCGTGCTCGGCGGCGGGCGCGGATCGGTGTGGGGAGCGCTCGCCGGAGCGTTCGCTCTCGAGACGCTGTTCACGCTGCTCAACTTCACCTCGGTGCCGTCGACGATGCGCGACGCGATTCAGGGCGCCATCATCATCGCCGCCGTCGCGTACTCGGGGGCAGCGTTCCGCGCCCGGCGCAAGCGGCCGACGACCGGACTGGGGGCGGTCGCCGATGCCGGCGCGCGCGGCCCCAGCACTCATGAACCTCCCGGAACCTCCGGGATAGATCCGACGGGGAGCACCCCGTCACCCGATCCCGCGGGCACTGCTGCCGTGCGGGGCGAACAGAAAAAGGAGAACCGATCATGAAACGATCGCTGAGCATTACGGCGAGCCTCGTCGGTGCAGCATCGCTGATCCTGCTCGCGGGGTGCACCACCGATCCGTCGGTGGAGACCCCCGCTGAAGAAGCGCCGGCGGAGACCTCAGAATCGACCGACTCGACTGAGTGGTTCGACCAGGAGCTCTTCGACAAGCAGGATGCGGAGCGCGGCGTCACCCCGGAAGGGCCAGAGGGCCAGCCCTACCTGCAGATGATCAATGCGGAGATGAAGGATACGTCGGAGTTCGCTTCTGACGGAGCCAAGAAGGTCTGCTTCGCCAACGCGTCGATCTCGAACCCGTGGCGTCAGACCGGCTGGATCACGATGAACGAACAGCTGAAGGCGCTGCAGGAGTCGGGCGCGATCTCCGAGATGGAGACCCGCGACGCCAAGGACAGCGATGACACGCAGATCGCTGACATCGACTACTTCATCGCTGAGGGCAACTGTGACGGCTTCGTCATCTCGCCCAACTCGACGGCGGCGATGACGCCAGCCGTGGAGCGCGCGTGCGAGACGGGCAAGCCGGTCGTCGTGTTCGACCGCGGGGTTGAGACCGACTGCGCCGTCACGTTCATCCACCCCATCGGCGGCTTCGCCTGGGGCATCGACACCGCCGAGTTCTTGATCGACAACCTCGAAGAGGGCGACAAGGTGATCGCGCTCCGCATTCTGCCGGGCGTCGACGTGCTCGAGCAGCGCTGGGCGGGCGCCGAGGTGCTCTTCGAGGAGGCCGGCATCGAAGCGGTCGACTACTTCTCGGGCGGCGATCCGGCCGAGATCAAGAAGATCATCTCCGATGAGTTAGCGAAGGGCGACGTGCAGGGCGTCTGGATGGACGCCGGCGACGGCGCGGTCGCCGCGATCGAGGCGTTCGAGGACGCGGGCAAGGACTACCCCGTGATGACGGGTGAGGACGAGCTGAGCTTCTTGCGCAAGTGGGAGGAGACGGGCCTCACCGGTCTCGCGCCGGTGTACTCGAACTTCCAGTGGCGCACGCCGCTGCTCGCGCTCGAGAAGATCTTCGACGGCGAAGAGGTGCCGGCCGAGTGGGTGCTGCCGCAGAGCCCCATCACCGAGGAGGATCGCGGTGAGTTCCTCGAGCTCAACGATGGCATGCCCGACGGCCACTACGCGAAGTTCGGCGGCGAAGACCTGCCGGGCTACCCGCAGGTCTGGCAGGAGCGCCAAATCCCGTAAGTCGTTATCGGTGCCGGGGAGAGCGGATCGCGCGCTCCCCGGCACTTCCGATTGCGGCACCTCGCTGGAAAGGAACATCATGCGGAGACCTCTCGGCGTGAACACGTGGGTGTGGACCTCGCCGCTCGACGACGCGTCGCTGCTGCGGATCGCGGAGCGCGCCCGGGGCATCGGGTACGAGCTGCTCGAGCTGCCCGTCGAGACGCCGGGGGACTGGTCGCCGGAGCTCGCAGCGGAGCGCCTCGGCGGGCTGGGCATGGGCGCCCGCGTGGTGGGGGCGATGGGGGAGGGGCGCGATCTGCTCGACGATACGTTTCGGGCGTCGACTCAGGCATACCTGCGGCACTGCGTCGACGTCGCCGTCGCGGTCGGATCGCCCACGGTCGCAGGCCCCTTCTCCGCCCGCACGGGCCGCGTCTGGCGGATGGACGCCGACGAGCGCGCGGCAGCGATCCGAGTGCTCCGCGAGGCGCTGCGGCCGGTGGCCGCGTATGCAGCAGAGCGCGGCGTGACGCTGGCGATCGAACCGCTCAACCGCTACGAGACGAGCCTCATCAACACGGTGACGCAGGCGCTCGATGCGCTCGATCCGCTGCTCGGTGCCGGCGGGTCCGGCGTCGGGCTTGCTCTTGATGCGTACCACTTGAACATCGAGGAGCGCTCGCCGGCGTCGGCCATTCGCGCGGCCGGCGCACACCTCGCCGTCGTGCAGGTGTGCGGCAACGACCGCGGCCCGGCCGGCCCCGACCACACCGATTGGAGCGCGTTCTTCGATGCGCTCGACGACGTCGGCTACACCGGCCCACTGACGCTTGAGAGCTTCACCGGGGACAACGACACCATCGCGACCGCGGCGTCGATCTGGCGCCCGCTCGCCGAGTCGCAGGACGCACTCGCGCGCATCACCTACGATTTTCTCACCGACCATCAGCTGCAAAGGAGCGGCCGTCTATGAGCCACGAAGCATCGCACCCCGTCACTCTGTTCACCGGTCAATGGGCGGATATGCCGTTCGAGGAGGTCGCGCGTCTCGCCGCGAAGTGGGGGTACGACGGGCTCGAGATCGCCGCCTCCGGTGATCACCTCGACCTTGCCCGCGCCGATGAGGACGACGCCTATCTGCAGTCGCGTCTCGACACACTCGACCGGTACGGCCTCAAGGTCTGGGCGATCTCGAACCACCTGGCAGGGCAGGCCGTCTGCGACGACCCCATCGACTTCCGGCACGAGGCCATCGTGCGTCCCTACGTGTGGGGCGACGGTGACCCCGAGGGTGTGCGGCAGCGCGCCGCCGCCGACATGCAGCGTGCCGCGCGGGTGGCCCGCAAGCTCGGCGCCGACGTGGTCACGGGGTTCACCGGGTCGAAGATCTGGCCGTACGTCGCCATGTTCCCACCCGTGCCCGCGTCGGTCATCGACGAGGGGTACGAGGACTTCGCCCGGCGCTGGACTCCGATCCTCGACGTATTCGACAGGGAGGGCGTGCGGTACGCGCACGAGGTGCACCCCTCGGAGATCGCGTACGACTACTGGACGACGGTGCGTGCGCTCGAGGCGATCGACCACCACCAGTCCTTTGGAATCAACTGGGATCCCAGTCACCTGGTGTGGCAGGGCGTCGACCCGATCGGGTTCATCGTCGATTTCGCGGATCGCATCTGCCACGTGGACTGCAAAGATACGCGGGTGCGCCCGCAGACCGGGCGATCCGGCATTCTCGGATCGCACCTGCCCTGGGGAGATCCGCGCCGGGGCTGGGACTTCGTGTCGACCGGGCACGGCGACACTCACTGGGAAGACGGGTTCCGCGCACTCGCCAGCATCGGCTACGCCGGGCCGATCTCGATCGAGTGGGAAGACGCGGGCATGGACCGCCTGCATGGCGCGGCCGAGGCGGTCGAGCGGATCCGCTCGCTCCTCTGGAAGCGCCCGTCGGCGTCCTTCGACGCCGCCTTCTCCCACCAGTAGGCGCCGCGCAGCGCCGCGTTGCGTGGCGCTGCGCTACCTTGCGAGCGGGGTCACTGTTGGTGCGTGTCGCGCGCCCGACACGCACCCGCAAGGGAGGGCGTCGGG